>DAHUXW010000040.1 GCA_027306925.1 Acidimicrobiaceae bacterium
AGCTCGCCGCGGACCGAGGCCAGCAGGTGCTGTTCGGACGCGACGGTGCGGAGCACGCTCGCGCGATCCGACGCGGTCCGCGCGAGGGCGGACCGCGCGCTCGCGGCCGCCCGACGCTCCGTCGTGAGGGAGACCGACAGCGAGTGCTCGTTGTCGCGTAGCTCGGAGATCGCGAGGCGGAGCTGGTCCGACGCGACGCGCAGGTACGCCTGGCCGGCCGCGAGCGTCCCTGCGTTCGCGTCGAGGAGCAGCACGAGACCGCTGTCCGACCCGGCGTTCACGTACTCGGAGACCGCGGCCTCGAGCACCCGACGGCGGTCGCGCGCCACGGCCGAGCTCGCGCGGTCGATCGCCCGCCGGAGCACCGCGGCGCGGGCGCTCGCGATCGCGTACGCGTGGCGTTCCGCGAGGTACCGCTCGCCGAGATGCTGGAGCGCGGCGCCGTCCGCCGCGATCGTCGCGGAGATCGCGGCCGCCTTCGCCTGGAGGCTTCCGCCGTTCGCGGCCGCGGCGGGCGGCGCGACCCCGCCCCACGCAGCACTCGTCCCCACCACCACGAGGGCGGCTGAGAACACGGGGCCGGCGACCCGGATGCGGGCGCCACGCGCCCTGCGCCGGGCCGCCCGGCGTTGCGGTCCGGCGGGGCGGACAGGCCGACCCGCGGCCGCGCGGGCGGTCACGCCCCCGACGCTATTGCGCTGCGCCGCGACGTGCAACGAGGTCAGCGCGCACGAAGGTGCGCGGAGCCGGCCTGCGCCGTTCCCCGGGGCGGCTCCCGGGGACCGGTACGCTGCGGCCGTGACCGTCGCCGGAGTCGTCATCGCGCTCGACCTCGAGGCCCCCGGGCGTGCCGGAGGGCGGGCGGGCCGTCCCCGGCGCTCCGGGGGTCCCGTCCGCTCGAGCGTCGTCGCGGCGCGTGCCGCGCTCGACGCGGGCTTCGACGAGGTCGTCGTCGTAACCGGCGACGAGGACGCCGCTTCCCACTTCCCCGACGCTGCGACCGTGCTGCTCGACGGGTCGGTGCCGCCGAGCGAGGCGTCGGCGATGCGTGCGGCCGTCGACTGGTGCGCCCGAGCCGGCCACGACGCGGTCGTCGTGGAGCTCGCGGACCGCTCGGGCCGGGGCGCCCCGCCAGGTGCGAGCGAGTGGGCGCGTGTCGCGGAGGCGCGCGGCGCGCCCGTCTCGCTCGGGACGCGCGCCGGGCGGCAGATCGGGCTCGCGCGTCTCGCCGCCGAGATCTGGCCGCTGCTGCCGCTGAGCGGCGCGGTCGACGTGCTCTGGCGATCCCGGCCGCAGCTCGCGGCGACGGTCTCCGTCGACGGCGCTCCCGGCGCCTCCGCCCCGGCTCCGACCGGCGGGCCGCCGCGTCCGGGCGGGCCCGCGATCGCCCCGGAGGCCGTGACAGTCGGCGAGCCCGCGACGCCCGACGACGTCGCCGCCGTCGAGGAGCTCCTCGGCCGGCCGGCCGGGGGTGAGTTCACCGTGGTCGTACGCAGCCGGTCGGGCGCGCCGGTCGTCATCGAGAACGCGCCGCTGCTGCGCGACGGGACGCCGATGCCGACCCGGTACTGGCTCGTGGGCACCCGCGAGCGCGAGGCGGTCGGCCGCCTCGAGGCCGCCGGGGGCGTGCGGCGGGCCGAGGCCGCGGTCGGCGCGGGCGCGCTCGCGAGCGCGCACGCGCGCTACGCGGCCGAGCGCGACGCGGCCCTGCCCGAGGGTCACGAGGGACCGGTGCCGACGGGCGGCGTCGGCGGGACGAGGACCGGGGTGAAGTGCCTCCACGCGCACCTCGCGTGGTATCTCGCGGGCGGCTGCGATCCGGTCGGGCGGTGGGTCGCCGACGAGCTCGCCGGAGCCATCGACGGCCCGGTGGCCGCAGTCGACTGCGGGACGAACTCGACACGGCTGCTCGTCGTCGACGCCACAGGCAGGAGCCTCGAACGGCTCATGACGATCACCCGGCTCGGCGCGGGCGTCGACGAGACCGGCGCGCTCGCGCCGGAGGCGATCGAGCGGACGCTCGCAGCGCTGCGCGAGTACCGCGCGGTCATGGACCGTCACGGCGTCGTAGCGTGCCGCGCGACCGCGACGTCGGCGGCACGCGACGCGAGCAACGCGGACGACCTGCTCGCCCGCGCGTCCTCGGTGCTCGGGGCGCCGCTCGAGACGCTGACCGGCGCGGACGAGGGGCGTCTCGCGTACCGGGGTGCGACCGCCGAGCTCGACGCGTCCGGCGGTCCCTACCTCGTCGTCGACCTCGGCGGCGGCTCGACCGAGCTCGTGGCCGGCGGACCGGATGGAGCGGACGCGTCACCCGCGGCCGTCGCGTCGCTCGACGTCGGGTGCGTGCGTGTGACCGAGCGCTTCCTCGCGAGCGACCCCGCGACGCCGACCGAGATCGCGGCCGCGTCCGAGCACGTCGCCCGGCTCGTCGAGCGCGCGCTGCGCGAGTGCCCGGCGCTCGGGGACGCCCGGCGCATGGTCGGAGTCGCGGGCACCGTGTCGACGCTCGCCGTCCTCGCGCTTGGGCTCGCCCGCTACGAGCGCGACGCGGTCCACCACTCGGTGCTCACGCGCGAGGCGGTGGACCGACTCGCGGCCGAACTGCTCGCGCAGCGTGCGGCCGAGCGGACCACGCGCCCCGGGGTGGAGCCGGGGCGCGCGGACGTGATCGCGGGGGGCGCGCTCGTGCTCGCCGGCGTGATGGCCGCGACGGGTCACGACGAGCTCGTCGTGTCGGAGTCGGACATCCTCGACGGGATCGCGGCGGAGCTGCTCGCACGCGGCTGACCGGCTGGCGGCGGTCCGCCGGGCGCGCCGCTACGCGCGCGGGCCGAGCACGATGCGGCTCGCCCGCTCGACGAAGCCCTCCATGTCGCCGTGGGTGCGCTCGGCCCAGGACCTGGCCTGGGCGGCGAAGCGCGCGCGTATCGCCGGGTCCACGAGCACGCGGACAGCGTCGACGAGCTCGCCGAGGTCGCGGTACCACAGGCCGCCGTCCGCGTCGGCCGCGTGCTCCTGGGCGGCGCTGCCGTCGGGAACGACGACCGGCGTGCCGAGCAGCATCGACTCGATGGCCTCCCGCCCGATCGGGCCCGGCGGGCGGAGGTCGACCGTCGCGACCGCGTGCGCCATGAGGCGCCACAGGTTCACCCGGCTCGGGCTCACGGGGAGCTCGAGCGTGTTCTCGTGGTCGCTGATCCGCCACTGGTCGCCGTCGACCTCGGCGACCGACACACGCCCGACGTTCGTGCGGAGCGCGTCGTGGGTCACCGATCGCGCCCAGCGCTGCCCGCCGGGCGGGAAGTTGCGGATCGTGAGGACGTAGGTCCCGAAGAACCGCACGCCGAACAGCCGGTTCGCCGCCGCGCCGCGGTTCACGCTGAATCCGCAGTCGACGGCCTGCACGCTCGCCGCGTCCAGGTCGGGGAAGGACTCGAGCAGCGCCCGGCGCTCGCCCGAGTGCGACGTCGCGACGACGTCGGCGCGCTCCACGAGCCGGGCGACCGCCGCGGCGCGCAGCATCGCGCGGTCCGCGAGCAAGGGGAGCAGGACGACGCGCGGCGCGTGCGGCGAGCCTCGCTCGCCGAGCACCGCCGTGTCGAAGGGCTGGTCGGCGCCGGCGAGCACGACCGAGTCGGGCGCGACGCGCTCGAGGACGCCCGGGACGTCCGGGGCCGACCCGGCGAGCCGCTCGAAGAGGTCCGACGCGACGCCCGGGACGCCTCGCCCGCCGTCGTGGACCGCGAGCGCTGTGCGGACGAGCCCGGAGCGCAGCGCGCGTGCACCGTGCACCGGGACGCGGTGCACGGTGAAGACGCTGTCGCGCACGGTCTCCGCGGGGACCGGGGGTGCGACGAGGTGTACGACCTCGACCTCGACCTCGGAGCGGCGCGCGAGCGCGCCCGCGAGCAGGCGCGTCGCCTCGGTCGCCTCGTCGAGCGACGCACCCCAGTGGGTCGTCACGATCGCGACGCGTGCCCCCTCGCCCGGCGCGACGGTCATCGTCGCGATCAGGCGTCGCCGAGCCGGGTGTCGATCCGGTCGTCGATGTAGCGCGTGAGGTCGAGCAGGTCGCTCCGGACGATCTCGAGGACCGCGCGCAGGTCCGCGCTCGCGATCTCGTCGACCCGGTACGCGATCGCGTCGATCGACTGCGCGAGCGCGGCGCGGAACTCCTGCTCCTCGGCGAGGTAGCGGTCGAGCGCGGCGTTGACGACGCGAGCGAGCAGCCGGCGTCCGAGCGCCTTCGGGCCCCAGCCGGTCCCGGCCTGGGTCCGGGCGTGCCCCATGTCCCAGTGACGGTGGAGGTGGTGCAGGCTCGGGTGGAGGTGGATGGGCTCCCGGTCGGCACGGACGAGCAGCTCGTCGAAGGTGGCCTGCGGGAACCACTGGCCCGGGTACGCGCGCGGCGCGTTGCTCACGAGGGCTCGGAGCTGCTCGACGACCGCCCGCGCGTCGAGACGGACGTCTCCAGGTAGGTCTTCCACCGATCGTCCTCCTGTGCGGTCGAGAGGGGGCACCAGTATCGCCAGTGGCTGAGGTGCGTGTTCAGGTAGGGGTCGCCGGCTTCGATCACCTGCGCCCACCGTTCGAGGATCCTGCGTGACTCGACGAGATCGTCGGTGTGGCCCCGGCTGCGGGACTCGTGGTGCACGAGCTCCGCGAGCGGCGTGTAGACGACGAGCAGGTCGCGCTCGCGCAGCTTCAGGCAGAAGTCGACGTCGTTGAACGCGACGGGCAGCTCCTCGTCGAAGCCGCCCACCGACTCGAACACGTCCCGCCGCGTCATCATGCACGCGCCGGTGACGACCGAGCAGTCGCGGGTCTGGAAGGCCATCGAGTTGTACCCGGGGTGGTCGCCGGGAAGGCCGCGCAGCACGTGTCCCGCGATCCCACCGAGGCCGACGACGACGCCCGCGTGCTGGATCGCGCCGTCCGGGTAGACGAGGCGCGCCCCGACGGCGCCGACGTCCGGCCGCAGCGCGTGCCCGAGCATCGCGTGGAGCCAGCGTGGCGCGCGCGCCTCGATGTCGTTGTTCGAGAACAGGAGCACCTCGCCGGAGGCCTCGCGCACAGCGAGATTGTTCAGCTTCGCCCAGTTGAACGGCCCGGGGGCGCTGAGGATGCGCACGTCGTCGCCGCGCCCCAGCCGGTCGAGCAGCGCCGCGGTCTCGGGGAGCTCGCTGCCGTTGTCGACGAGCACGAGCTCGACGCGGTCGTACCCGGGGTCCGCGACGAGCGACTCGCAGCACGCGGCGAGCAGCGCGGGCTCGTCGCGGAAGGGGATGACGACGCTGACCGTCGGCTCCGAGGTGAGCGCCCTTCGTACGTGGTAGCGGCCGGCGAAGCGCGGCTCGGTCGTCACCTCGGCGCCCTCGCCGCGGCGGTCGAGCGCGTCCTCGATCGCGCGCTTGCCGGCCTCGTAGGCCCAGGGCTTCGCGAGCGCGCCGGACGAGTCGCTCGCGGCTGAGCCCGGGAGCGTGCGCCAGTGGTAGAGGACGTCGGGGACGTGGACGATGCGCCGGGCACGCTCGGTCGCGCGCAGCGCGAGGTCGTAGTCCTGGCTCCCGTCGTAGTCGGACCGCAGGCCGCCGAGATCGGTGACGAGCGACCGCCGCACGAGCGTCAGGTGGCCGAGGTACTGGAAAGACAAGAGCAGGTCGGGAGACCATCCGGGCTTGAAGAGCGGGTCGAAGCGCTCGCCCGAGGCGTCGATCTTGTCCTCGTCGGAGTAGAGGACGTCCGCGTCGGGTGCGGCCGCGACCGCGGCCGCGACCGACGCGACCGCGCCGCTCGTGAGCTCGTCGTCGTGGTCGAGGAAGCCGACGAACTCGCCGCGCGCGAGGGCGAGCGCCGCGTTCGAGGCGGCGGAGATCCCGCCGTTCGCGACGAGCGTCGTCGTGCGGATCCGCCGGTCGACCCGGCCGAGCGACCGCAGGTAGGCCGAGAGCTCCTCGTCCTGCGACGCGTCGTCGCACATGCACAGCTCCCAGTCGGGGGAGCTCTGCGCGAGCACCGAGCCGACGCAGCGCTCGAGGACCCACAACGGCGTGCGCCAGACGGGGACGACGAAGCTCACGAACGGCGTCCGCCGTCGACGCGTCGCGCGGGTCGCCGCTCGGCGCACCGGCGGCTCGCTCGCCCCTCCGACGACGACCGGCAGGCGACGCGCCGCGAGCCAACGGTGGTACGCACGCCGGTCCTCGCTCGCGTTCAGCGGGTACGGGCCACCGTCCTCGGGCTCGCGGGTGTCGACCGCGTCGTCGTCCGCGTCGTCGCGCGCCGCGATCGCGGCCGTCGAGCCGCGAGCTGCCCGCGGCGTCATCCGGACGAGCGGCTCGAGCTGTCGCGTCGCCCAGACCAGGCCCGCGAACACGTGGTCGAGGTCGCGCTCCGCCTCGAGGAGCGCGACCGCCCACGGGCTCGGCGGGCCGAGCTCGCCCGGATCGAGGCACGCGTGCGAGCCCGCGAGCCCCACGACGAGCGACGCGAGGCGAAGCTGTTCGGGCAGCACGAGCGAGCGGGCACGCTCGACGGCGTCGGCGTCGGCGTCGGCGTCGGCGTCGGCGTCGGCGTCGGCTTCGGCTTCGGGTCCGCCCCCGGCCCCGGCCCCGGCCCCGGCCCCGGGTCCGGGTCCGGCTTCGGCCGCCGGGCCCGCGTCGGCGGGCGCGCACTCGACGCCGGCGTCTTCGAGGAAGCGGCCGACCGCCTTCGAGAACGCGCCGGGGTCGTCGACGAGCTCGTCGTAGCGCGCCACGTGCACCGGAGCCGCCGTGAGCGCGGTGAGCGCGTCCCTCAGGTAGCGCTCGTGCGCGGCGAGGGCGGCGACGAGCCGCCGTGCGCCGCCATCCGAGCCGCTCGCCGCGGCCGGCGCCGGGTCGCGCGTCACGAGCACGGCGACGAGCGGCGACCCGAGCGCGCGGCGCCACAGGGGCAGCAGGACCGAGAGCGACGGGTCGGCGAAGAGCGGGCTCGCACCGGGCGCCGTCGCGCTCGCCGCCGCGGTGCGGATCTCTCTCGCCAGGTCCTCGAGACCGCCGTCGAGCTCCCATCCGGCGGTGAGCGCCGGCGGCCGGCCTGCGCTCGCGCCGAGGCGCGCGAGCGCGCGCCGGCAGAGGTCCGCGGTCGCCTCGGCGTCCGCGTGCCCGCGCCCGACGCCGAGGCGACCGATCTCCCGGGCCGCGAGCGCGACTCCGGACCGGCGCGTGCCGAGCACGACGACCGCGGGCGCGGAGCGACTACCCCCGCCCGGGCGGGCCGCGGCGGCAGGCGGTGGCCCGCCGGGCTGGGTGGGTGGGGGATCGGCCATGGTTGCTCGCGGCACGGGCGTCGAAGCTGCTGGCTGTAGCGCCGGCGTGCCGGTCCCGAGTGTACGCCCGGACGGCGTGCCGACCGTTGCTCGCCGATCTGCAAGCATGAGCGGGTGGATCCGGTGACGGTGAGCGGTCGGCGTCCCACCCGGTCGGCCCGGTGCCCGGCCCGACCAGGAGGGGGGTGGGTCAGCTGCGCGACGACGTCGCCGGGTCGGCGGGCGGCCGCCTCGTGGGGCGGCGGGTCGTGCTCCGCCCGCTGCGCAGCAGTGACTTCGACGCGTGGCACGAGGTGCGGACGCGCTGCCACGACTGGCTCGTGCCGTGGGAGCCGCGGCCGGCGGGGATGCCGCGCCCGAGCGAGGACCGCCAGAGCTTCGTCACGCGGTGCGCGACCCGCGACCGCGACCGCCAGCTCGGCGCCGGTTACGGCTTCGGCATCTTCGTGGCGAACCGGTTCGCGGGCGAGATCAACCTCTCCTCGATCCAGCGGGGTGCGTTCCAGAACAGCTACGTCGGGTACTGGATCGACGCCGCGCTCGCGGGCAACGGCTACGTCCCCGAAGCGTGCGTCGTGCTCTTCGGGTTCGCGTTCGAGCAGCTCGGGCTCCACCGCCTCCAGGTCGCGATCGTCCCGCGCAACGCGGCGAGCCGCTCGGTCGCGCGCAAGCTAGGGCTGCGCGGCGAGGGTGTCGCGTGCCGCTACCTCGAGATCGACGGACGGTGGGAGGACCACGTCCGCTACGCGATCACCGCGGAGGAGTGGCTCGAGCGACGCGACCGCTACCGCCGCGAGTGGCTCGAGGGCTGACCGGGCGGGCGAGGCTCGGACCCGTCAGCCGACCGGTCGGCCGACACCCACGAGCCCGTAGTAGTACATCGGGACCTCCTGGACCGTCTCGCCGCTCTCGGGCGCCTGGATGATCGTCTGCGCGCCGAAGGGACCCGAGCCCACGTACATCGCGACGTGGGTGACCGGGTCGGAGCCGTCCTGGGGGAACCAGTAGAACAGCAGGTCGCCCGGCTCGATCTGCTGGAGCGTGAGGTGGGTGGACTCCTGGTACTGGTACCAGGCGCTGTGTGTCAACGTGACGCCGGCGCGCGCCCACGCGAGCATCGTGAGGCCGGAGCAGTCGACGCCGCTAGCGCTCGCGCCGCCCCACACGTAGGGCACGCCGAGGTACGACTGCGCGGTCTGTACGGCGGTGAGCCCGGCCGGTGTGCTCCCGGCCGGCTGCAGGGGTGCCTGGCCGAACGAGCTCGCCGCGCTCACCGATCCGGCGGCCGCGGACGCGGCGGCCTGGAGCGCGACGTTCGTCGGCTGGGAGCCCGCGACCGCGGAGGCGACGCTCGCCGCGGCTGCGGCCTGTGCCTCGGCGCGCTGCTGTGCCGCGAGCGCGGCGGCGCGCTGGGCG
>DAHUXW010000059.1 GCA_027306925.1 Acidimicrobiaceae bacterium
CGACCTCGGCTCCCGCCGGGATGGTGCGCTCGACCGCGTCGAGGCGGGCGACCGCAGCCGGGCCCACGCGGTCGGCGTACCCGGCGAACGCGGGCGCGTGGCGCAAAAGCAGCGCGACGGCCGACGCCCCGACGACGCAGGCCGTGGCGACGAGCGTGCGCCTCGCCGCGGCAGGCGAGGCGTGCGAGGACAATGGCCCCGCCGACCACGAGGAACGGGATCGCCGTCCAGCTCGGGAAGGAGTTGGGGAACGCGAGGTAGCCGTACCAGGAGGCGAGCCCCGTGCCGCCGCCGCCGACCGCCTGCAGGTGGGACGCGACCGCCAGCCATCCGAGTGCGAGCACCGCGACGAGCGCGCCCGCGCGGCGGCTGCTTCGAGCGGCGACGAGCTCGGCGAGCACGACCGCGAGGCCCTGGGTGTAGAGGAGCGAGATCGGGCTCGGGAACACCTTCGCGACGAGCGCGAGCGGCCACAGCACGAGCTCCAGGTCGTTGCGCCAGAACCTCACGTCGAAGACGGTGCTGAACGGGTCGAGGGAGCCGTGCGCGATCGAGCTCCAGGCCTGCGAGTAGCCCGAGAAGTCACGTGTGAGGTCGTAGCGGTGGTACTCGGCGGTGCTGGACACGACCATGAGCACGAGCTGGCCCGCGAGGAGCGCCGCGCCGGCACGCCAGGCGAGGACGACGCCGGTCGCGCGCGCTCCCGCCCCCGCGAGCTCGCGCGCGAGCGGCCTCCTCGCTCCGGTCCCTTCGTCCGGCACGCGTTCGAGCGCGGGCGGAGACCCGTCCGTCGTCACTGGAGACCCGTTCCGACGACCGTGCCCAGCTGCACCGGCGGCCCGGGCCGGAAGCGCTTCTTCACCCGCAGCGCGGGCAGCTCGACGAACCGGTAGGACAGGGCGGCGACGGCAAACGACACCGCGACCATCGCGAGCTCGCCGACGGCGGTCGTCGCGGCCGCGTGCCAGGGAAGCGCGACGTAGACGACGTAGTGCCAGAGGTAGAGCCCGTAGGAGCGGCGGCCGACCCACACGGCGGGACGTGCCCCGAGGAGCCGACCGAGGAGCGGCGCGCCCCCTCCGACGAGCCCGACGAGCAACGCCGCGCTCGCGACCGTGACCGCCGGGTAGGTCGCGACGCTCGAGCGCAACCCGTCGTTGGCGAGCAGGAGCAGCGCCACGAGCGCCGCCGCGCCGCCCCACGTGGCGATCGCGAGCGCGCGGGGCGCGAGCGGCGCGCGCCGGGCTTGCGACGCGAGCCCGTACGCGACGGCACAGCCGACGAGGAGCCCCGCGCAGTGCGTGTCCGTGCCGAAGAAGATGCGTGCAAGCGATGCGCCGTCGCGGACGAGCAGCTCGCGATAGGACATCTCGAGCACCGCGAGCCCGAGCAGCACCTGTGCGAGACGCGCCCGCGCGACACCCTTGCGGTCGAGCACGACGAACACCGCCGGCCAGACGAGGTAGTACTGCTCCTCGATCGCGAGCGACCACGTGTGCCCGAGCGTGCCGAGCGCGTTCGGGTCGAACGCACGGACCCAGTTGCCCGCGTAGATCGCGATCCAGCCGATGCCGGTGAGCGTCTCGTGGGCAGTGGGCGCGTCCGCCAGCGGGGAGAGCACCAGCGCGACCGCGGCGGCAGCTCCGAGCGCGGGGAACAGCCGCAGTGCCCGGCGCGCGTAGAAGCGCTGCAGGTTGACGAGCCCCGCGTGCTCGTCCGACTCCTGGACGAGCAGCGACGTGATGAGGTAGCCGGAGATGACGAAGAAGACGTCGACACCGATGTAGCCACCCGAGAGGAGGTGGGGCACCTTCAGGTGGTAGATCATCACGGCGACGACGGCCACCGCCCGAAGGCCGTCGAGGGACCGCACCCGATGCCGCGTGCCCACCCCCGCCACGCTCCCGCCTACGCGCTCGACGCGCTCGAGAGCCGCCGGCTCCGCTGTGCACCGGTTGCCGGCGGTCCCACGGCGACGGCCGGCACCGCGGCGACTGACGGCTCCCGGCGCGCCGCGAGCTCCGCGCGAATCCAGAGCGCGGTCGCGACGACGAGCACGCCGTCCCGGAGACCTGCGACGGCGGTCGGCACGAGGAAGCTCGGCCCGAGGTAGTCCGCCTCGAACCACAAGAGCGGGTAGACGACCGTCGTGAGCCCCGCGGCGACGACCCAGCCACGCCGGATCTCGTAGTAGGACCAGAGCGGGACGATCCAGATCAGGTACTGCGGCGAGAGCGCCTTCTCGCCGAGCACGGCGGCCGTGAGCACCGCGAGGCTCGTCGCCTCGAGGGTGAGCCGCCCTCGCCAGCAGAGCGCGATCACGGCGAGGACCGCCACGACGGTCGCCGCGGTGACGGCCGCGCCGATCAGCGCGTGCGCCCCGCCGACGGTCTCGACGCCGCCGTAGCCGCCGACCCAGTAGGTGTGGAACGGCCGTGCCGCGAGCGACAGGACGCTCGCGACGCTCTCGATTTCGAAGCCGCGCCGGAGCTCGTAGCGGAAGGGCGAGAGCAGGCTCCCGGGGGCGCGGACGACCTGCGCGACCGCGGTCGCCGCGAACACGGCCCCCGCGGCGGCGGCGCGGCGAAGCGGCCACTTCCCGGTCTTCCGCCGCTCGACGATCAGGAAGCCCGGGAGGAGCAGCGCGGGGAAGAGCTTGAGCAGCGCGCCGACGACGGCCCACGCCCACGCCTTCGCGAAGCGACCCGACCGGGCCCGCTCGACCGCGAGGAAGGCCGCGAGCGCGGGGGCGATGTCGTAGCGGGCGACGAGCACCGCGGGCGTCGCGAGCGCGAGGTAGATCACGACCCGGCGGCTCCACCCCGGTCGCCCGGGGAGACCGTCGCTCGACACGAGGAGCGCGAAGACGGCGACCTCGGCGAAGATGCTGAACGAGATCACGTACGGGATCGGGAGCACCTTCGGGAGGATGAAGAGCCCGATCGAGGCCCCCGGGTACTCGCGCGGGAGCAGGTGGAACAGCGGCGCGTGCAGCGCGGCCGTCGCGTAGTGCGCGTAGAGGTCGACGTCCTGGTGCGGGATCAGCGAGGCCGCGACCCACGCGAGCGCCATGAGCGCGAGCCCGGCGGTGCGGATCGGGGCGAAGCGGGCACGCCAGCGGGCGACCGCTCGCGTCGCCGCGTTGCCTTCGCTCATCGGGCCTCCCGGGTCAAGGGCGCACGCCCGAGGTTACGACTGCACGATCGGGGTTCGCAGGTGTCGTCGGTCGCGTCGTCGAGCCGATCGCCTGGCGGATCACCACTGGCGAGCATTTGGCCCTACTTGCGCTCCCGTGTGGAAGGCGCCCCGACGCTGGAGCACAAGCGAAGGGGGCGACCGCTGCTTGCGATCGCCCCCTTCGACATACCAGCTGATGAGCGCGATGCCCTCTAGTGACCGTTGCCGTTGCAGTTCATGGTCAACGTAAAGTCTGTCGACTGGTTCGTCGCACCACTCACACCGTTCGAAGCTGACTGGAATGTGAGCGGGTAGTCCGTCGGGCTGGCAAGTCCAAAACCCTGAGAGTGATAGCAGTCATTCCTCGACGCGCTGCCATTTCCGATCGTCAGCGTCGCCGTGCCATTGCCAGTAGTGAAACTCACACCATTCGGGAGCGAGTTGATCCCGGACGTGAGCGTGATCGCCGGCGCCGGGTAGCCGGTCGCGCTCAGGGTGATGGTCGACGCCGTCTCGTCCGTCATATCGCCCGAGCTGGGCGTCACTGCCCCGTTCTTCTCGTTCACCGTGAGCGTGAACGACTGCGGATTGGTCGTCGTGCCGTTCGCGGCGGTGATCGTGATGGGGTACACGCCGCCTTGGCCAGATGCCGCGGAGCCGGACAGCGTTGCCGAGGTCGTACCACCGGTGAAGGTGACCCCGCTCGGCAGCGCGCCGCTCTCGGTGATGGCCGTCGCAGGGCTCGCCGCGAAGTTCACGGTCTGCGGTGTGCCGGCGACGTACGTGGCGCTGAATGGCGAAGGCGCGGAGAACACAGGCGCCGAGGCCGCGACCACGGTGAGGCTGAACTGGGTCGACACGGATCCGGAGGAGTCTGTCGCAGTGACGGTGAACGTGTACGGCCCGCCCGGCGTCGACGGCGTGCCGGAGAGCAGGCCGCCCGAGCTGAGCGTCATCGTCCCGGGCAGGTTCGAGTTGGTGAGCGTGAACGTCGTCGGCGGGGTGCCCGACGCGTAGAACTGGTTCGACTGCCCTGGAATCCCGGCGTTGAAGTTCGGAACGGTCGTCGAGGCGAGCGGAGTCCCGGTCGAGTCAGTGAACACGGGGCCCGATCCACCCCCCGATCCGCCGAGCGCGATCGTGTTGCCGACGTTGTTCAGCGTGCCGCTGACGGTCTTGCCGAGGAACGTGAGCGCGCCGATCGCGACGACCGCGATGAGCGCGAGCAGCAGCGCGTACTCGACGAGGCTCGCGCCTTCGTCACCTTGCCTGCGCGCGCGAAGGCCGCGGGCGAGACGCCCGCTGAAGGTCCCTCGTAGATGTGATCCCCACTTGTCCGACACGTACTGGTCCCTTCACGAGGTCGCTGATCGGTAACGGCAGGAGCGCTGAGGCAGGACGCACGTCCGAGGGTTTCGTCGCGTGCGACGGCGGCTGCAGCCGCCTGCTCTGGAGCGCTCGCCGCACGCGGCTCCGGATTCCCTCGTCGTGCTCCGTGCCACCGCCGGCGGTCGTCGCCGGCGGTGGCACGAGCTCGACGGGCTACGGGTGGTTGTTGATGATGTTGCTGACGTTGTTCAGCGTCCCGCTCACCGTGTTGCCGAGGAAGGTGAGCGCGCCGATGGCGACGACCGCGATGAGCGCGAGGAGGAGCGCGTACTCGACGAGGCTCGCGCCGTCGTCGGTCACCTTCTCGACACGACCGCGCACCCATCCGGTGAGCATC
>DAHUXW010000062.1 GCA_027306925.1 Acidimicrobiaceae bacterium
GCGCCCGCCGTCCCGGTCGCCGACGCCTTGGCGCCCGCCGTCCCGGTCGCCGACGCCTTGGCGCCCGCCGTCCCGGTCGCCGACGCCTTGGCGCCCGCCGTCCCGGTCGCCGACGCCTTGGCGCTCACGGGCGGGTCCCGCCGGACGGGCGCGCCCCCGCGCGGGTGGTCCGCTCAGATGTCGAGGACGAGTCGGGGGGAGCGGCTGCGCGAGACACAGATCATCATTATGTCCCCCGCTTCCCGGGCCTCCTCGTCGAGGACCGAGTCGCGGTGCTCCGGGACCCCGTCGAGGACGTCGGTCTCGCACGTGCCGCACGTTCCCTCGCGACAGGACGACAGCACGGCGACGCCCGCCCGCTCGACGGCCTCGAGGATCGAGCAGCCGGCCGGCACCTCGAGCGTGAGACCCGAGCGCTTCAGCTGGACCTCGAGCGTGGAGTCGCCCGAGGTGTCCGCCGCGACCGCGGAGAACCGCTCGACGTGCAGCGTCCCGGGCGGCCAGCCAGCCGCGAGCCGCTCGACGGCCCCGAGCAACGGCTCCGGCCCGCAGCAGTAGACGGCGGCGCGCCCGCCCGTCGAGCCGGGCCCCCGGTCGGCGAGGGCGGCCGCGACGTTGCAGATCCCCCGCTCGGCGTCGGACCAGAGCGTGACCGCGTCGCCGTGCGGGGCGAGGCGGTCGGCGTACGCCATCGCGTCGCGGTCGCGAGCGAGGTAGAGCAGGTGCCACGGCACCGGGCCGCGCGCCGCCGACTCGACCATCGTGACGATCGGGGTGATGCCGATGCCACCGGCGACGAACACGTACCGGTCGGCGGCGACGAGCGGGAACGTGTTGCGCGGCCCTTCGAGCGTGACCGCGGTGCCCGGCACGAGTCGCTCGTGGACCGCTCGCGAGCCGCCACGTCCTCCGGCGACGTCGAGCACGGCCACCGTCCAGCGGCCGGTGTCGGCCGGGTCGCCGCACAGCGAGTACTGGCGCACGAGGCCACCGGGGAGGTGGAGGTCCACGTGCGAGCCGGGCTCCCACGCGCCGAGCTCACGGCCGTCGCGCCGCTCGAGCGCGATCTCGACCGTGCGGGTCGCGATCTGCCTGCGCCCGCTCACGACGGCGTCCATCGCCCAACCCCCTCCGCCGCAGCTCCCGCGGGCACCCGGCACCCGAGGGCCCAGCGCCACGTGGCACTGCCGGCAGGCCAATAGTAGTCAGTACACAGAGGATATGGCGGCTGCGACAGAGTGCTGGCCCGCCGGCCGCGCGCCGACGCGCCCGGCCGGCGGACGCAGGTCGGCGCTGCGAACAGCGGCTTCACCGGCGATGCGGGCCGCCGGGCGGCGCGCGGTTGACATCCGCGGCCCGTGGGTGCACGCTGGCAAAGTCGTCAGTATGCAGACGATCGGGGAGTGCGGCGCGGTGCCGGCCCGGCCGCACGCAACGGCGTCTCGCGACCCGCCGAGCGAGCGCGAGGAGAGGGGGCAGCGGTGAACCCGTTCCCGCAGGACCAGTGGTACGTCGCGGCGTGGAGCAGCGAGATCGGCTCGGACCTCGTGTCGCGGACGATCTGCGGGGAGCCGGTCGTGCTGTACCGGACCTCCTCCTCGGGCCTCGTCGCGCTCGCGGACCGGTGCGTGCACCGCCGGTACCCGCTGTCGCTCGGCACCCTCGTGGGCGACGACCTGCAGTGCGGGTACCACGGGTTCACCTACGACTGCTCCGGCCGGTGCGTCTCGGTGCCGGGCCAGGACCGCGTGCCGCGCACCGCGCGCGTCCGCTCGTACCCGGTCGTCGAGCGATCCGGGTGGGTGTGGATCTTCGTCGGCGATCCCGAGCGCGCGGCGGGCGTCGCGGTCCCCGACACGCACTGGCTCGACGCCCCGGGCTGGACCGCGATCGGCGACGTCGCGCGCATCGAGTGCCGGTACTCGCTGCTCGTCGACAACCTGCTCGACCTGTCGCACGAGACGTACCTGCACGCGGGATACATCGGCACCCCCGAGGTCGCGGCGACGCCGACGACGACCGAGGTCGACGAGGAGCTCGGCACGGTCCGGGTCAGCCGGCACATGCAGGGCGCGCAGATCCCCGAGTTCTACGCGCGCTCGACGGGAATGGCGTCGCCGATCGACCGCTGGCAGGACATCGAGTACCGGCCGCTCGGCTTCTACCGGCTCGACGCGCGGATCGCGCCGGCCGGGCACGAGCCCGCGGGCGACGGCTCCGACCCCGGCGCGGCCCACATGAAGATCCTCTACGCGATCACTCCCGAGACTGAGCACTCGACGCTCGACTTCTGGGCGGTCGCGCGGGACTTCGCGGTGGACGACGCCGACGTGACCGAGTTCCTCGACTCGATGCAGCGCGCGATCGTCCAGCAGGACGTCGACGCGCTGAACCTGCTCGAGCCGATCGTCGCGGCCGAGGAGCGCGGGCCCGGGGTGCAGGAGCTCAGCATCGCGATCGACTCCGGCGGCCTCGCCGCCCGCCGCATGATCGAGAAGCAGCGCGCCGCGCACTGACCGCCGCGACCGACGCGCCGCACTGACCGACGCGCACCAACGCGCCGCACAGCGGGTCGCGCTCGCCCGGGGCTGCGGCTCCGGCCCGCGCCCGCTCGCGACCGTCCCGGGAGCTCGCCGCAGCGCGGCGGCCCCGCTCGCGCGGGCTTGACACCCGTCGTGTTGTCGAGCACGATCGGGTTCACGATACAAACACTCGTGCGGCATGCGGACAATGCTGCCGGCGCCGGGACGCCTGCCGCTCGCCGGGCCTGCGACCGGCCCCGGTTTCCATGACCCGCGGCAGCCGAGCGTCTCCGGGGGAGCCCAGATGGCCGTCGTCGTCCGCAACACGCCACGCACCGACCTAGCGATCGTCGACCAGCTCGGACAGTACGGTGTGGCGACGATCCACGAGGCGCAGGGGCGCACCGGCCTGTGCGGGCCGCGCCTGCGGCCCATCTACCGCCCGGTCCGGGTCGCGGGGAACGCGCTCACGTGCGAGGTCGCTCCGGGCGACAACTGGTCGATCCATGTCGCGGTCGAGCTCGCCCGCCCCGGCGACCTGCTCGTCGTCACCCCGACGAGCCCGTGCGAGGACGGTTACTTCGGCGAGCTCCTCGCGACGAGCGTGATCGCCCACGGCGTGCGCGGCCTCGTGATCGACGCCGGCGTGCGCGACGTCGCGGACCTCACGCGCATGGGCTTCCCGGTGTGGTCGCGGGCGGTGTCGGCCCGGGGGACGGTGAAGGAGACCCCCGGCGACGTCCAGACGCCGATCGTGTGCGCGGGCGCGTACGTGCGTCCGGGCGACGTTGTGGTCGCGGACGACGACGGGGTCGTCGTCGTCCCGCGCGAGCAGGCCGCGGCGGTCCTCGAGCGGTCGCGCGCGCGCGAGGAGAACGAGGCCGCGAAGCGCGACCTGCTCTCGAAGGGCGAGCTCGGGCTCGACATCTACGCGATGCGCGAGAAGCTCGCCGCACGCGGCCTTCGCTACGTCGACGAGCCCGGCGCGTGACGGCCCAGCGCGCGATCCGGTGCTCGGTGCTGCGCGGCGGCACGTCGAAGGGCCTGTTCTTCCGTGCCGGGGACCTGCCCGCGGACCGCGCGGTGCGCGACTCGGTCCTGCTCGCGGCCATGGGGTCGCCGGACCCGCGTGAGATCGACGGCATGGGCGGCGCGCACCCGCTCACCTCGAAGGTCGCGCTGGTCTCCCGGTCCGCGCGCGCGGACGCGGACGTCGACTACCTGTTCCTCCAGGTCTGGCCCGACCGCGCGGAGGTCTCGGACAGCCAGAACTGCGGGAACCTCCTCGCGGGCGTCGGGCCCTTCGCGATCGAGGAGGGCATGGTCGACGCGGCGGACGGGTCGACGCCGGTCCGGATCTTCATGGTGAACACCGGGAGCCTCGCGGTCGCGACCGTCGAGACTCCGGGCGGGACCGTGCGCTACGACGGCGGGGCGCGCATCGACGGAGTCCCCGGCACGCACGCCCCGATCCCGGTCGAGTTCGTCGACGTCGCGGGCTCGACCTGCGGCGCCCTGCTCCCGACCGGGCACGCGTCCGACGAGATCGCGGGCTTCACCGTCACGTGCATCGACAACGGGATGCCCGTCGTGTGCATGAAGGCCTCCGACCTCGGGCTGAGCGGCTACGAGGAGCCGGCCGCGATCGAGGCCGACGCCGAGGTGCGGGCGTCGGTGGAGGCCGTGAGGCTCGCGGCGGGCCCGCTCATGGGCCTCGGCGACGTCGCGGCGAAGACCGTGCCGAAGGTGACCTTGCTCGCTCCCGCGCAGCACGGCGGGGTGGTCGCGACCCGGACGTTCATCCCGCACCGCGTGCACGAGGCAATCGGCGTCTTCGGAGCGGTCTCGGTCGCGACCGCGTGCCTCGTGCCGGGATCGGTCGCCGCGGCGGTGTCGGCGACCAGCGTGCGAGAGGGCGCCGCGAGCCTCGACATCGAGCACCCGACGGGCTTCTTCACGGTCGAGATGGACGTCGAGACCGACGGCGCCTCCGTGCGCGTGCGCCGTGCCGCCCTGCTCAGGACCGCGCGCCTGCTCATGCGCGGCGAGGTCTACGTCCCCGGAGCGACCTGGGTGGACCGGTGATCGTCGACTGCCACGGCCACTACACGACCGCCCCGGCGGCGCACGGCCGCTGGCGCGACGCGCAGGTCGCGGCGTACGAGGCGGGCGTCTCCGCGCCCACGTACCCCGCGATCTCCGACGACGAGATCCGCGAGTCCGTCGAGCAGAACCAGCTCCGCCTCCTCACCGAGCGCGGCGCCGACATGACGATCTTCTCGCCACGCGCGTCGGCGATGGCGCACCACGTCGGCGACGAGGCCGTGAGCGCCGCCTGGGCCCGCGCGTGCAACGACCTCGTCGCTCGGGTCGTGGAGCTATTCCCGGACACCTTCGTCGGCGTGTGCCAGCTGCCGCAGTCGCCCGGGGTGCCGATCGAGCACTCGGTCTCGGAGCTCGAGCGGTGCGTCGTGGAGCTCGGGTTCGTCGGGTGCAACCTGAACCCCGACCCGAGCGGCGGCCGGTGGACGGCCCCGCCGCTCACGGACCGGTCGTGGTACCCGTTCTACGAGAAGATGGTGGAGCTCGACGTGCCCGCGATGGTGCACGTGTCCGGGAGCTGCAACCCGGCCTTCCACGCGACCGGAGCGCACTACATCAACGCCGACACGACCGCGTTCATGCAGTTCCTCGAGGGGGACCTCTTCGCGGACTTCCCGGCACTGCGCTTCGTCATCCCGCACGGCGGCGGCGCGGTTCCCTACCACTGGGGCCGGTACCGGGGCCTCGCGGACATGCTCGGCAAGCCGCCGCTTCGCGAGCACGTCATGGGGAACGTCTTCTTCGACACCTGCGTCTACCACCAGCCCGGCATCGACCTCTTGTTCGAGGTCGTCGACCTCGACAACATCGTGTTCGGCTCGGAGATGGTCGGGGCCGTGCGCGGCGTCGACCCGGAGACCGGCCACCACTTCGACGACACGCTGCGCTACGTGGACGCGCTTCGCCTCGACGACGCGAGCCGCGCGCAGGTCCTCTCGGGCAACGCGCGCCGCGTCTACCCGCGGCTCGACGCGCGGCTGCGCGCGCGCGGTCGCTGACATGCCCGCGTTCACGATGGACCCGGGCTGGCTCGTCTACGACCCGAGCCCGTCGATGCCGAGCTACGCGCTGCCGCCCGGCGCGGTCGACGCGCACTGCCACGTCTTCGGGCCGGGCGACGAGTTCGCGTACGCGCCCGAGCGCAAGTACACACCGTGCGACGCCGGCAAGGCCGAGCTGTACGCGCTGCGCGACCTGCTCGGGTTCGAGCGCAACGTCGTCGTCCAGGCGACGTGCCACGGCGCCGACAACTCCGCGATGCTCGACGCGCTCCGTCACGCGAAAGGGCGAGCGCGTGGAGTCGCGACGGTCCGGCCGGACGTGGACGACTCGGAGCTCGCGCTGATGCACGAGGCGGGCGTGCGCGCCGTCCGCTTCAACTTCGTGCGGCGCCTCGTCGACCCGAAGCCGGACGCGTACTACCTCGGGATCCTCGAGCGGATCGCGCCGCTCGGCTGGCACGTCGTCGTGTACTTCGAGGCCGCGGACCTCGTCGAGCGCTGGGGGCTGATCACGTCGCTCCCGACGGTCGTCGTGGTCGACCACATGGGCCGCCCCGACGTCACGAAGGACGTCGACGGACCGGAGTTCGCCCGGTTCGTCCGCCTCATGACCGAGCACGAGAACGTCTGGTCGAAGGTCACCTGCCCCGAGCGGCTGTCCGCATCGGGCCCGCCCGGCTACGACGACGTCGTGCCGTTCGCCCGACGGCTCGTGGAGACGTTCCCCGACCGGGTGCTGTGGGGGACCGACTGGCCGCACCCCAACCTCACGTCCCACATGCCGGACGACGGCGCCCTCGTCGACTTCGTCCCGCGCATCGCGACGAGCGAGGACCTTCGCCGGCGCCTCCTCGTCGACAACCCGACCCGGCTCTACTGGGGGACATGACCATGACCGACCCGTCCGACCTCGAGGACATACCGGGCACGACGGTCTTCACCGCGCAGCGCTCGCGCAAGGGCTACCACCTGAACCAGTTCTGCATGAGCCTCATGAAGGCCGAGAACCGCGCGCGGTTCAAAGCCGACGAGCGCGCGTACGTCGACGAGTGGCCGATGACCGAGGCGCAGAAGCAGGCCGTGCTCGCACGCGACTACAACGCGGCGATCGCGGAGGGAGGCAACATCTACTTCCTCGCGAAGATCTTCTCGACCGACGGCAAGAGCTTCCAGGAAGCCGCGGGGACCATGACCGGCATGACCGCGGCGCAGTACGCGCAGATGATGATCGACGGGGGTCGCTCGCCCGAGGGCATGCGGTCGATCCGGGAGGGGCGCTGACGATGGCGAGGATCACCGCAGGTGTCGCCACGAGCCACGTGCCGGCGATCGGCGCCGCGCTCGACCTCGGCAAGTCGCGGGAGGACTACTGGCGCCCGGTCTTCGCCGGCTACGAGTGGGCGAAGGAGTGGATCGCGAAGTCGCCGCCCGACGTCGTCGTGCTCGTCTACAACGACCATGCGTCCGCGTTCTCGCTCGAGATCATCCCGACGTTCGCGATCGGGTGCGCCGAGCGCTTCGCGCCGGCCGATGAGGGCTTCGGCCCGCGCCCGGTGCCGGTCGTCGAGGGTCACCCCGACCTCGCGTGGCACATCGCGCAGTCGACCATCCTCGACGAGTTCGACATGACGATCATCAACAAGATGGACGTCGACCACGGGCTCACGGTCCCGATGTCGCTCATGTTCGGCCAGACCGACGCCTGGCCGGTGAAGGTCGTGCCGATCGCGGTGAACGTCGTGCAGTACCCGCCACCGACGGGCAACCGGTGCTACGCGCTCGGCGAGGCGATCGCCCGCGCCGTCGAGAGCTTCCCGGAGGATCTCGACGTCCAGGTGTGGGGCACGGGCGGGATGAGCCACCAGCTCCAGGGCCCGCGTGCCGGGCTCATCAACCGCGAGTTCGACAACGCGTTCCTCGACCGGCTCACCTCGGACCCGGACGCGCTGCGGCGGCTCCCGCACATCGAGTACCTGCGCGAGGCCGGATCGGAGGGCATCGAGCTCGTCATGTGGCTGATCATGCGCGGCGCGCTCGGCCGCTCGGTGCGCGAGCTCCACCGCTTCTACCACGTGCCGGCGTCGAACACGGCGGTCGGGCACATCGTGCTGGAGCCCGTCGCGAAGTAGGGCGCGGCTCCCGGCGCGGCCGGGCGCGCGGCCCCGCCCGGCCGGTGGCCGGAGGACGACACCAAGGAGAGGAAACATGCGGATCGCACTCGCCGGAGCCGGCGCCTTCGGGGTCAAGCACCTCGACGGCCTCGCGCGCATCGACGGCGTCGAGGTCGTCTCGATCGTGAGCCGCCGGATCGAGCAGGCCGAGGAGGTCGCCGCGAAGTACGGGGTCGCGCACGCGACGACCGAGCTGTCGGACGTGCTCGCCCGCGACGACGTCGACGCCGTGATCTTGTGCACGCCGACCCAGATGCACGCAGCGCAGGCGGTCGCGTCGATGCGTTCAGGCAAGCACGTGCAGGTCGAGATCCCGCTCGCGGACCGGCTCCCGGACGCGCTCGAGGTCGCGCGCGTCGCGCAGGAGACCGGCCGGACGTGCATGGTCGGCCACACGCGCCGCTTCAACCCGTCGCACCAGTGGGTCCACCGCCGGGTGGTCGCAGGCGAGCTGCGGCTGCTGCAGATGGACGTGCAGACGTACTTCTTCCGCCGGACCAACACGAACGCGCTCGGGCAGCCCCGGAGCTGGACGGACCACCTGCTCTGGCACCACGCCGCGCACACGGTCGACCTGTTCGCCTACCAGGCGGGCGAGCCCGTCGTCGTGGCGCACGCGATCGAGGGTCCGCGCCACCCCGAGCTCGGCATCGCGATGGACATGTCCGTCCAGCTCGCGACCGCGAGCGGACAGATCTGCACGCTCTCGCTGAGCTTCAACAACGACGGGCCGCTCGGGACGTTCTTCCGTTACATCTGCGACAACGGAACCTACGTCGCGCGCTACGACGACCTCACGACCGGGCGCGACGAGGTCGTCGACGTCTCGGGCGTCGACGTGTCGATGGACGGCATCGAGCTGCAGGACCGCGAGTTCACCTCGGCGATCCGCGAGGGTCGCGCGCCGAACTCGTCGGTCGCGGACGTGCTCGACTGCTACCGGGTGCTCGACGCCCTGGAACGACAGCTCGGCGAGAGGAGCTGAGACGCCGATGGCCACGACGAAGACCCAGGTCGGCATCGTGGGCGCAGGCCCCGCGGGCTTGCTGCTCTCCCACCTGCTGCACCTCGAAGGCGTCGGGTCGGTCGTGCTCGAGAGCCGCAGCCGCGACTACGTCGAGCACCGGGTGCGCGCCGGGGTGCTCGAGCACGGCGTGACCGAGCTGCTCGCCGACTGCGGCGTCGGCGCGCGCATGCGCGCCGAGGGGCTCGTGCACCACGGGATCGAGCTCCGCTTCGACCGCACACGGCACCGGATGCCGCTGAGCGACCTCGCCGGCGGGCGCGCGATCACGGTCTACGGCCAGCAGGAGGTCGTGAAGGACCTCATCGCGGCCCGCCTCGAGGCAGGAGGCGCCGTGCACTTCGGCGCCGAGTGCACCGGGATCGACGGGAGCTCGCCGTCGTCGGCCTCCATCGCGTACCGCACCGACGGGCGCGACGAGGTGCTCGAGTGCGACATGATCGCCGGCTGCGACGGGTTCCACGGCGTCACCCGGTCGGCCGCGCCGCCCGGTGCGATCGCCGCGCTCGAGCACACGCACCCCTTCGCGTGGCTCGGGATCCTCGCCTCGGTCGCGCCGTCGACCGACGAGCTCATCTACTGCAGGCACGAGCGGGGCTTCGCGATGCACTCCATGCGCTCGCACGAGGTGAGCCGCCTCTACCTACAGGTCGGGCCCGAGGAGGACATCGAGCAGTGGCCCGACGACCGGATCTGGGAGGAGCTCGCGACGCGGTTCGTGACCGACGACGGCTGGAGCCTCGCGTCCGGACCGGTCACCGAGAAGGGCATCACCGCGATGAAGAGCTTCGTCGTCGAGCCGATGCAGTGGGGGCGGGTGTTCCTCGCGGGGGACTCCGCGCACATCGTGCCGCCGACGGGGGCGAAGGGCATGAACCTCGCCGTCGCGGACGTCCGCGCGCTCGCGGCCGCGCTCGTCTCGTGGTACCGCACGGGAGACGAGTCGCTGCTCGCCTCGTACTCGGCAACGTGCCTGCGCCGCGTGTGGCGGGCACAGGAGTTCTCCACGTACATGACGACGATGCTCCACCCGCTGCCGGGCGACGACTTCGGCGCCGGCCTCGCGCTCTCCCGGCTCCGGTACGCGGTGAGCTCGCGCGCCGCGGCCGAGAGCCTCGCGGAGAACTACGTGGACCTCTCGAGCCTGTGAGCGTGCGACCGCGTGCGCCGGCCGGACGGTTCGCAACCGCCTTGACATCGGCAGCGCGCTCCGCGACGATGTGTTCACGATACGAAATTGCGTTCGTATGGCGAACACATCGTCGGTCAGCGTCCGGTGTTCCGGTCGGCGCTCTCGGCCAGCATCCGGCCGTGCAGGCGCGTGAGGCCTGAGGGCTCGTCGCCGCACCGCCGGGTGGGGGGCGCTTCTCCCGCGATCCGCCATCACCTGATCCGCAATCGACCACAATGACCGGTGCCATGCCTTCGGGGGCGGCGCACCACGAGCACAGGGGGGGACTCATGCAGCACGACGAGAACGCGTCCGGTCCGACGCCGGACGGGGACGTGGGAGCGGACGGTGTCAGCCGGCGCACCGTCCTGAAGACATTCGGTGCGGGCGCCCTCGCGGTCGGCGCCGGTCGCGTCGTGCGGCCCGAGATCTCCGTGCGGCGCACCGTCGGCCACCTCGCGCGCGGCCAGGCCGCCGGCGGCAACGTCGTGAAGATCGGCTACGTCACGCCCGAGACGGGTGCGCTCGCCGACTTCTCGCAGTCCGACGTATTCGTGCTCGACAAGGTGCGCTCGTCCGCGCCGTTCGCGCAGGGCATGAAGATCGGCGGCAAGAAGTACCGGCTCGAGATCACGGTCGTCGACAGCCAGTCCAGCCCTAACCGTGCCGCGCAGGTCGCCCAGCAGCTCGTGCTCCAGAACAAGGTCGACATCGTCGTGACGAGCTCCGCGCCGGAGACGACGAACCCGGTCGCGTCCACCTGCGAGCAGCTCCACGTCCCGAACCTCGCGACGGTCGTGCCGTGGGAGGCGTGGTACGGCGGCCTCGGCGGCAACCCGGTGTCGCCCACGAAGAGCTACCCGTACTCGTCGATGTTCTTCTTCGGCCTGAAGGAGTTCGGCGGCACCTTCCTCCCGATGTGGCAGCGGATCGAGGCGAAGACGCACGCCGCGAAGATCTACGCCGCGATGTTCCCGAACGACGCGGACGGCAACGCGTTCCGGGCGGCCTGGCCCCAGTACCCCGCGGCGCTCGGCTACAAGGAGGTCGACGGCGGCGCCTACACGGACGGCACGACCAACTACAGCTCGATGATCGAGAAGTTCAAGTCCTCGGGCTGCCAGTACTACGTGAACGCGCCGCTGCCCCCGGACTTCAACACGTTCTGGAAGCAGGCGGTCCAGCAGGGCTTCAAGCCGAAGCTCGCGACGGTCGCGAAGGTGCTGCTGTTCCCGAGCGACGTGGTCGCGCTCGGCAGCCTCGTGAACAACATCGCGACCGACGCGTGGTGGACGCCGTTCGCGCCCTACACGTCCTCGCTCACCGGCGAGACCGCGAAGCAGTTCGCGCTCGACTACGAGAGCAAGACCGGCCGGGAGTGGGTGCAGTCGATGGGCTCGGCCTACTCGCTGTTCGAGGTCGTCGTCGCAGCGCTGCAGAAGGTGAGCGACCCGCACCACAAGGCCGAGGTCGCGCACGCCCTCCACAACCTCAGCTACCGCGGGATCAGCGGTCCGATCAACTTCTCGAACGGCCCGGCACCGGGCGTCGGCATCGTCAAGCCCGTGGGCATCCAGTGGAAGCAGGGCAAGAAGCAGAACGGCCGGAAGTTCCCGTGGGAGCCCTTCGTCGTCGACAACTCGCTGAACAAGGCGGTCCCGATCAACGGGGACCTCGAGCCGACCAACCCGTAGTCCCGCCGTGGCCCCCCTGCTCGAGCTCGTGCACGTGAAGAAGCGCTTCGGCCAGGTCACGATCGCCGAAGACGTGTCCTTCGCGGTCGAGCAGGGGGCCGCGGTCGGCATCGTCGGGCCGAACGGCGCCGGCAAGACGACGCTCTTCGGCGTCGTCTCGGGCGACGTCCGGCCCGACGCGGGTGACGTCGTGTTCGACGGCCGGGTCGTGAACCGCCTCGACCCGGCCGCGCGCTGCAGGCTCGGGATCGGCCGGACCTACCAGGTGCCCCGGCCGTTCGACAAGATGACCGTCTTCGAGAACGTGCTCGTCGCCGCGCAGCAGGGCGCCCGGGCGCGCGGCGGCGTGAGCCACGCGCACGCGCTGCGGGCGCTCGAGTCGACGCGGCTCTCCGACGACGCGAACCGCCTCGCGGGATCGCTCGGGCTGCTCCAGCGCAAGCGCCTCGAGCTCGCGCGGGCGATCGCGACGCAGCCGCGGCTGCTGCTGCTCGACGAGGTCGCAGGCGGGCTCACGGACCTCGAGGTCCGCGAGCTCGTCGACGTCGTGCGGGCCGCGAACGCGCAGGGCATCGCCGTCATCTGGATCGAGCACGTCGTGCGCGCGCTCCTCGCGACCGTGGACCGCCTGCTCTGCCTGGCGGGCGGCGAGGTCATCGGCGACGGCCTGCCCCGCGACGTGCTCGCGAGCCCGCGCGTGCGCGACGTCTACCTCGGCACCGACGCCACGGCCGCCGAAAGCGTGGCGTGAGCGCGGGGTCGGTGCTGCTCGAGGTCGACGGACTCACCGTCCACCACGGTCAGCTGTGCGCAGTGCGGGAGGTGAGCCTGTCCGTGCGGGTGGGCGAGACCTACGCGATCATCGGCGCCAACGGCGCCGGCAAGTCCACGCTGCTCCGCACGATCGCCGGCCTGCACCGCGCGACGTCCGGGCGCGTGGTGCTCGACGGCGCGGACCTCACCCACGCCCGGCCGGACGCCCGGCTCGCGGCGGGGATCGCGCTCGTGCCCGAGGGGCGGCGGCTGTTCCCCTCGCTCACGGTCGAGGAGAACCTGCAAGTCGGCGCGTACCGCGCGCGCAAGGGCCCGTTCGACGTGGCGCGCGTCTACGAGCTTTTCGACTGGATGGTCTCGCGGCGCCGCCAGCGCGCGTCCCAGCTCTCGGGCGGCGAGCAGCAGGCCGTCGCGATCGGTCGGGCGCTCGTCGCGAACCCGCGCGTCCTGCTGCTCGATGAGCTCTCGCTCGGGCTCGCGCCGGTCGTCGTCCAGCGGATCTACGCGCTGCTCCCCGAGCTCACGGCCTCGGGGGTCACGGTGCTCCTCGTCGAGCAGGACGTCGGCCAGGCGACGAGGGTCGCGACGCACGTCCAGTGCCTGCTCGAAGGGAGCACGACGCTCATGGGCGTTCCCGGCGACCTCACGCGCACCCAGATCGAGGCCGCGTACTTCGGCGTCTCCCACGACGAGGGGGCCGAGAGGTGACGGTTCCGGCGGTGCCCGCGTGAGCTGGCTGAACGCGATCATCCAGGGGATCTTGACCGGCGGCTTCTACGCGCTGTTCGCCTGCGGTCTCTCGCTCCTGTTCGGGGTCATGGGGATCATCAACCTCGCGCACGGCGACCTCGCGGTCATCGCGGGCTACGTCGCCGTGCTCCTGATCCCCGAGACCCACGTCCCGGTCGTCTGGTCCTTCGTCGTGGTCGTGCCGATCTTCGCGGTCGGCGGCTACATCCTCCAGCGGACCCTGCTGCAGGCGAGCCTCGATCGCGACCCGTTCACGACGCTCCTCGTCACCTTCGGCCTCTCCGTCGTCGCGGAGAACGCGCTGCTCGAGGCGTTCAGCTCCAACGGCCAGTCGCTGAACATCGGATCGCTCATCGCGCACTCGTTCAACCCGACGACGTCGATCTCGCTCTCGTACTTCTCGCTCACGGTTCTCGGTGTCGCGGTCGTCGTGCTCGGCGCGCTCCAGCTCTTCCTCTCGCGCTCCGGGACCGGACGGCTCATCCGCGCGGTCGCCGACGACAAGGAGGCCGCGCAGCTGGTCGGGGTGAACTACCGCCACATCTTCGGCATCGCGGCCGCGATCGCGTTCGCCACGGTCGCGCTCGCGGGGATCGCGTCGGGCATGTACACGGAGTTCGCGCCGACATCCGGTCCGGCGAACCTGCTCTTCGCGTTCGAGTCCGTGGTCATCGGCGGGATCGGCTCGCTGTGGGGCACGCTCGTCGGAGGCATCGTCCTCGGCGTCGCGCAGCAGATCGGCGCGCAGATCAACCCCGCCTACCAGGTCCTCGCGGGGCACATCGTGTTCCTGGCCGTGCTCGCGGTCCGCCCGCGCGGCCTGTTCGGCCTGAGGACCTCCTCGTGACGACCGGAGCCGCCCCTGTGCCGCCGACCGTCGAGGCCGGCTCGCTGCCGGGCGTGACCCGCTCGGCGCGCCCGACCGCATGGCTCGGCGGGCTCGGCGTCGGGGTCGTCGTGCTCCTCGCGTTCATGCCGTCGATCGTCTCCCAGGCAGACACGTCGATCCTGCTGAACTTCTTCATCCTGCTCACGATGTCCTCGATGTGGAACCTGCTCGCGGGCTACGCAGGCATGGTGTCGATCGGCCAGCAGGCGTTCGTGGGGCTCGGCGCGTACACGGTGCTCGTCCTCGCGGACGGCGGGTTCAACCCCGTCGCGGCGATCCCGATCGCCGCGCTCGTCTGCGCGGCGCTGTCCGTCCCGATCTCGCTGCTCGTCTTCCGCCTGCGCGGCGGGTACTTCGCGATCGCGACGTGGGTCGTGGCAGACGCCGCGTCGCTCGTGATCAGCTCGATCGGCTCGTTGGGCGGCGGCACGGGCAAGCCCGTCCCGGGATTGTCGAGCCTCAGCCCGAAGTCGTTCGAGCAGGTGACCTACTGGGCCGCGCTCGCGGTCGTCGTGGTCGCGGTCGGCATGACGTACGCGCTGCTGCGCAGCCGGCTCGGGCTCGTCCTCGCCGCGGTCCGGGACAACGAGGTCGGGGCGCGCAGCGCCGGTGCGCGCGTGGTGACCGCCCGGCGCATCGTCTTCCTCGTCGCCGCGCTCGGCTGCGGCGCGGCGGGCGCGCTCCTCGCCGTGAGCCAGCTCAACGTCCAGCCCGCGTCGGTGTTCAACGTCCAGTGGTCCGCCGAGATGATCTTCGTGACGATGATCGGCGGCATCGGCACGATCGAGGGCCCGATCCTCGGCTCCGTCGTCTTCTTCCTCCTGCAGCAGAACCTCGCCCACGAGGGCGCGTGGTACCTGATCATCTTCGGCGCCCTTGCGGTCGTGATCGCGATCTGGGCCCCGCGCGGGCTGTGGGGGACCGCGACCGCGAAGCTGCGCGTCCAGCTCTTCCCCGTCGGCTACTACGTGGGCCGGACGCGTCGCCGCGACCGACCCGGCTCAGCCCCGCCCGCCCCGCCGGCCCCGCCCGTCGCCTCGACGGTCTGACCGTGGCGCGACCGAGCGGTGCGGGCCCGCCCGCCGCCGCGGCGACGCTCCCGAACGGCGCCTCCGGCGCCTCCCGCGCGTCCGGCGCTCAGCCCGGGCCGAGCAGCTGGAACTGCCTGAGCTTCTCCAGGCGGTGGCGCGCCTCCACGACCCGGACGGTCCCGGTGCGCGAGCGCATGACGAGCGAGTGCGTCGTCGCGCCGGTCCCGTCGTAGCGGACGCCGCGTAGCAGCTCTCCGTCGGTGATCCCCGTGGCGGAGAAGAAGCAGTTGTCGCCGCGCACGAGGTCGTCGGTCGTGAGCACCGCGTCGAGGTCGTAGCCCGCGGCGAGCGCCGCGGCGCGCTCCTTGTCGCTGCGCGGCCACAGCCGGCCGACGATCTCGCCGCCCATCGCCTTCAGCGCGGCCGCGGCGATCACACCCTCCGGGGTCCCGCCGACGCCGAACAGGACGTCCGCGCCCGAGTCGCGCCAGGCGGTCGAGATCGCGCCCGCGACGTCGCCGTCCGTGATGAGCAGGATTCGCGCACCGGCCGAGCGGATCTGGTCGATCAGCTCCTCGTGCCGCGGCCGGTCGAGGACGATCGCCGTGAGGTCGGCGACGGTCGTGCGCTTCGCCTTCGCGATCTCGCGCAGGTTCTCCGCGGGGCTCAGCTCGAGCGAGATCCTCCCTGCGGCCTCGGGCCCGACGGCGATCTTGCGCATGTAGACGCACGGCCCCGGGTCGAACATCGCACCGCGCTCGGCGAGCGCGATGACCGCGAGGGCGCCGCCCCGGCCGAGCGCGGTCGGCCGGGTGCCGTCGATCGGGTCGACCGCGATGTCGACCTGGGGGAGCGTGCCGTCGCCGATCCGCTCGCCGTTGAACAGCATCGGGGCCTCGTCCTTCTCGCCCTCCCCGATCACGACCATGCCGTCCATCGGGACGGTCTCGAGCACGAGGCGCATCGCGTCGACGGCAGCGCCGTCCGCGCCGTTCTTGTCCCCACGCCCCATCCAACGGCTCGCCGCGATCGCGGCGGCCTCGGTCACCCGCACGAGCTCCATCGCGAGGTTGCGGTCGGGTGCGATGCGCGGTCCGGTCACCCGCCCGAAGCTAGCGGGCACCGCACCCGGCCCGCTCGCGAGACGCACCGCGGCGGGCGCCCGCCACTACAGTCTCGCCGTGGATCGCTTCGTCGTGCGCTCGGGCGCCCCGCTCGCGGGCGAGGTCCGCGTCCAGGGCGCGAAGAACTCCGCGCTGAAGCTCATGGCCGCGTGCCTGCTCACCGAGGGATCGACGCGGCTGTGCAACGTCCCGCGCATCGTGGACGTCGAGGTGATGTCCGACGTGCTCACCGCCATCGGCGCGTCGGTCGCGCGCCGGGACGGCGCGGCCGCGGGCGACGACTGCGCCACGCGGACCGGCCCCGAGCTCGTCGTGACCGTGCCGGAGCGGTGCACGCCGATCGCCCCGTACGAGCTCGTCGAGAAGATGCGGGCGTCGTTCGTCGTGCTCGGCCCCTTGCTCGCTCGCCACGGCGTCGCGCGCGTCTCGCTTCCCGGCGGCGACGACTTCGGCCACCGGCCGATCGACATGCACCTGCGGGCGCTCGCGGCGCTCGGCGCGGAGTTCGGCACCGAGCACGGGTACGTCGAAGGCCGGTGCGGCCGGTTGACGGGCGCGCGCGTCGTGCTCGAGTACCCGAGCCACACGGCGACGGACAACGTCCTCATGGCCGCGACGCTCGCGAAGGGCACGACGGTCATCGAGAACGCGGCGTGTGAGCCCGAGGTCCAGGACCTCGCCGCGCTCCTCGTCGGGATGGGCGCGCGGGTCTCGGGCGCGGGGACGTCGCGGATCGAGGTCGAGGGCGTGGAGGAGCTCCGCCCCGCCACGCACGTGACCGTCGCCGACCGGGTCGAGGCTGCGACCTTCCTCGCCGCGGTCGGCCTCGCCGGCGGCGACGTCCACGTGGTCGGCGCGCGCGACGACCACATGGAGATGCTGCTCGCGAAGCTCTCGTCGATGGGCCTCGAGCTGGAGGCGACCGGACGCGGGATCCGCGCCCGGTCCGACGGCCGGCTCGCGCCCGTGGACGTCGCGACGCTGCCCTACCCTGGGGTCGCGACGGACTACAAGCCGCTCCTCGTCACGATGCTCTCCGTCGCGAGCGGAGTCTCGATCGTGAGCGAGAACCTCTTCGCCGGCCGCTTCCGGTACGTCGACGAGCTCCGGCGCATGGGCGCGGACATCAGGACCGAGGGGCACCATGCGGTCGTGCGCGGCGTCGGCCGGCTCTCGGGAGCGCCGGTGCGCGCCCCGGACATCCGCGCGGGCGCCGCGCTCGTGCTGGCCGGGCTCGCCGCCGACGGCGAGACCACCGTGAGCGGGGCGGAGCACATCGACCGCGGCTACGAGGACCTCGCCGGCAAGCTCCGCACGCTCGGCGCGGACGTGGCGCGCGCCGACGCGTGAGCAGCGGCGAGCGTTCCTCCGTGGACAGCCCGATCGAGCCGGCCGAGGTGACCGCGTACCCGCACGGCTGGCACGAGCTCGACGACGATCCGCGCTGGTACGAGCGGGCCGTGTTCTACGAGCTCGTCCCGCGCAGCTTCTACGACGCCAACGGCGACGGGATCGGCGACATCCGCGGGATCGTCGAGAAGCTCGACTACCTCGCGTGGCTCGGCGTCGACTGCCTCTGGCTCCTGCCCTTCTACCCCTCGCCGATGCGCGACGGCGGCTACGACGTCGCGGACTACTGGAGCGTCGCGCCGGACTGCGGGACGGTCGACGACGTGCGCCTGCTCGTCGCCGAGGCCCACCGCCGGGGCATCCGGATCATCGCCGACCTCGTGATCAACCACACGAGCGACCAGCACCCGTGGTTCCTCGAGTCACGCTCGTCGCGCGACAACCCGAAGGCCGACTGGTACGTCTGGGGCGACGACGACCAGCGCTGGTCGGACATTCGGGTGATCTTCTGCGACGCCGAGCCGTCCAACTGGACCTTCGACCCGGTGCGCCAGCAGTACTACTGGCACCGCTTCTTCCACCACCAGCCGGACCTCAACTACGAGAACCCGGACGTGCGCGCCGCGATCCTCGCGGTCGTGCGCTTCTGGCTCGATCTCGGGATCGACGGCTTCCGCCTCGACGCCGCCGCGTACCTCTACCAGCGCGACGGCTCGTCGGGGGAGAACCTCCCCGAGACGCACGCGTTCCTGCAACAGATGCGCAAGGAGATCGACCGCGACTACCCCAACCGCATGCTGCTCGCCGAGGTGAACCAGTGGCCGGCCGACGTCGTCGACTACTTCGGCGACGGCGACGAGTGCCACATGTGCTTCCACTTCCCGCTGATGCCGCGCATGTTCATGGCGGTCCGGCGCGAGCAGCGATTCCCCATCACGGAGATCCTGGCGCAGACTCCGCCGATCCCCGACGGCTGCCAGTGGGGGATCTTCTTGCGCAACCACGACGAGCTCACGCTCGAGATGGTGACCGACGAGGAGCGCGACTACATGTACGCGGAGTACGCGCGCGACCCGCGCATGCGCCGCAACCTCGGGATCCGCCGCCGCCTCGCCCCGCTCGTCGACAACGACCGCGGCGTCTCCGAGCTGCTCCACGCGCTGCTGCTTTCCCTGCCGGGCAGCCCCGTGCTCTACTACGGCGACGAGCTGCAGATGGGGGACAACATCTACCTCGGCGACCGGGACGGCGTGCGCACGCCGATGCAGTGGACGCCGGACCGCAACGGCGGCTTCTCGCGCGCGGACTTCGCGCAGCTCGTCCTGCCGCCGCTCATGGACCCCGTCTACGGCTACCAGGCGGTGAACGTCGAGGCGGGGACGCGCGACCGGTCCTCGTTCCTCCACTGGCTCCAGCGCACGCTCGCGGTGCGCCGCCAGCACCCGATCTTCGCGACCGGCGGCATCGAGGTGCTGCCCGCGGACAACCCGTCGGTCCTCGCGTACGTGCGCACCGGTTCGGACGAGGAGGGCGAGCGGGCCGTGCTCTGCGTGAGCAACCTCAGCCGCTTCGCCCAGGCGGCGGAGCTCAGCCTCGGCCGCTGGGAGGGCGCCCGGCCCGTCGAGCTCGTCGGTCGCGCGCAGTTCCCGGTCATCGGGCCCGACGCGTACGTCGTGACGCTCGGCCCGCACGGCTTCTACTGGCTCGACCTCGAAGGGCGCGGGTGACCTTGGCTCCCGACTACGAGGAGCTCGCGAGGCTCGCGTTCGCGTACCTCGAGCGCCAGGTCTGGTTCCAGAGCGCGATCGACGCGAGCAGCCGGGCGCAGCTCGAGCTCGTGACGTCGCGCACGCTCCGCTCGTCGCTTCCCGGCCTCGCCCGCCTCGTGATCGGCAGGGGGGAGCAGCGCTTCCAGGTCCTCGTGGGCTGGCGCGAGCCGGCGGAGCTCGCCGAAGTGCTGCACGGCCGCGAGTCCGCGCTCCTCGGACCGGTGTTCGACGGCGGCGAGCCCGTGCTCGCGTACGACGCGATCGCGGACGACGAGCTGCTCCTCGAGCTCCTCGTGCACGTGACCGGCGGGCGCGAGCACGCGTCGCGGGTCCGCCGGGTCTCGTCGCTCGTCTCCCACGCCTCGCTCGTCTACGACGAGCGCCTGTTCATGAAGTGCTACCGCGTCCTCGAGCGCGCCGCGCGCCCCGAGGTCGAGGTCCTGCTGCGGCTCGACAAGGTCGGGTTCAACGCGCTCCTCGCCCCGGTCGCGAACTGGCGGGAGGACGGCCTCGACCTCGCGCTCGTCCGCGAGTTCCTCCCGAGCGCGCTCGAGGGCCGGCTGCTCGCGCTCACGTCGCTTCGCGACCTGCTCGCCCACGCGTCGAGCGGCGAGGACGGCCGGGCGCACGAGCCCGGGGCCGACCACGGCTCGCCTCCGCCGGGGACCGACCCGGACGCCGAGTGCGCGGCGGCGGGCGGGGACCTCGCGTCGGAGATGCGCCGGCTCGGGGCGACGACCGCGAGCCTCCACCTCGCGCTCGCGACGGCGTTCGGCGATCGTCCGGCGGGCGTCTCGACCTTCGCCGGAGCGCAGTCCGCCGTCGCGGCTGCCGGCGCGCCCGGCGCCGCCCAGCTCTCCGCCCAGCTCGCCGCGGTCGACCCGGCCTCCGCTGGCCGGACGATCCGGCTCCACGGCGACTACCACCTCCGCAGGGTGATGCGGTCGGAGGTCGGCTGGCTCGTCGCCGGCTTCAGCGACGACCCGCTCTACGCGGCCTCGGACGGCTCGTCGCCGGGCCGGCGGGGATCCGCGGTCGAGGACCTCGCGGACATGTGCTTCTCGATCCACCGGGTCGCGCAGGAGGCCCTCGTGCAGCGGCCCGACGCCGAGGCGGCGGTCGCGACCGTGCTCGCCCGTGCGTGGGCCCGGCGGAACCAGGCGGCGTTCCTCGAGGGATACGTCACGACCGACGGGGTGCGGCGGCTGCTTCCCCGGGACCCGTCGGTGACCGAGCTGCTCCTCGCCGCCTTCGAGGTAGCCCGCGAGCTGCGCTACGAGGCGACGTCCGCGGACGCGTGAGCAACGAGCCCGGCCAGCGCACCACGCAGCTCCGCGGCCGCCTGCTCCGGTGCGACGACGTTGATGTACACGCCCGTGCCGAGCTCGAAGCCCGCCCGCGTCGTCAGCTTGGGCAGCACGTGGACGTGCCAGTGGTACGGGGAGGTCGCCCGGTACGGTGCGGCGTGGAACACGACGTTGTACGCGATGTCACCGAGGTGCGAGCGGAGCGCCGAGAGGCCGTTGCGCACGGCCCGGCCGACGCCCCAGAGGTCCTGCGGCGAGCTGCGGTGCAGGTGCGCCTCGTGGGTGCGCGGCACGACGAGGAGCTCGTACGGCGAGCCGCTCCAGTAGGGCGCGAACGTCACGGTGCGCTCGGTCGCGTCGACGATCCGGTAGCCCGCGCGCTCCTCGGCCTCGGCCGCGGTGCACAGGATGCAGCCGCCGGCGAAGCGGCTGAAGCTGCCCTGCTCGTCGACGAGCTCGCGCGGCACGAACGGGATGCCGAGCAGCTGCCCGTGCGGGTGCTCGAGCGAGGCCCCGGCCTCCCGGCCCGCGTTCACGATGACCTGGCTGTAGCGGAGCCCCGGCGTGCTCTGGTGCTCCTCCACGCGGTCGCGGATCGCGGACATCACGAGATCGCTCTGCACGTCGCCGAACGACGCCCACGAGAGGTCGTGGTCCGGGGAGAAGACGAGGACCTCGTGGATCCCGCTCGCGGGCGCCTCGGTGAACACCGGGCCACGGTGGTCGACGACGAACGGCTGCCCGCCTTCGAACGCGGGGTACCGGTTCGTCACGACGCGCACGAGCCAGTTGCCCTCGCTGCCGTAGGTCTCGAGCGCGGGCGGCGTCTCGTCCTCGTTCCCCGGGCAGAACGGGCAGCGCGCCGGCTGCTCGAAGGGCACGGCCTGGCGGGGGACGAACACCGATCCCCGCATCTGTCGACCCGTCGCGACCGCGACCCAGCGGCCGGAGAGAGGGTCGAGGCGGAGCTGGTTCAACTCTTTCCCACCTCGTGCTATCGGTGTGCTCGCATTGCGGGAGAGGCTACTCCGCGCGCGCGCGCGGGAGAGTGCCAGGCGCCGCCGGTCGCACCCGGGGCCGGCGCGCGTCGTCCGGGAGCGTTCGGCGGGCGCGGGCGGGTGGCCGGACGGCGCGGGCGCGCCCGATGACCGGCCCGCTCTACGACGTGGTCCTCGCCGCGCACGTGCTCGCAGCCGTCGTCGGCTTCGGCGCGCTCGGGGCGAGCGGCGCCTCCGCCGCCGCGGCGCGCCGCTCGGCCGACCCCTGGTCGGACGCGGCGCTCGTCCGGTACTTCGCGCCGGGGAGGAACTGGGTGGCGCGCGTCGTGCTGATCGTGCCGGTGCTCGGTGCGCCGCTGCTCGCGCTCGGCCACGGCCGGGACGTCCCATATCCGTGGCCGTGGATCGGGCTCGCGATCTGGACCACGGCGACCGGCGTCGCCTCGTCGGTGCTCTGGCCCGCGGAGCGGGCGATCCAGCGCCTCCTCTCGGCTCCGGCACGCGACGCCCGGAGCGGCGCGCTCGCCGCGGCCGCGCGGCGGGCCGAGCGCGCCGCGACGGCGACCTCGCTCGCGTTCGCCGCGGCCGTCGTCGTCATGATCTGGCAGCCGCGCTGACCGGGCGCGCGCGACCGATCGGCACGCGCACCCGGTCGCGCGGCTGCGGCCGGTACCGTGATGCCCCGTGGTCGGCTCCCCTCGCCTGACGCGCCCGGTGCTCGCCGCCTGCGCGGTGCTCGCGCTCGCCGCCGCCGTGGCGGTCGTCGGCGCGCCCGAGGTGCCGGCCGGCAGCAGCTCCGCCGCAGCGCGACCACAGCGCGCGCCGGCCGCAGCGCGCGGTGTCGGCGTCGGCCTCGCGCACTGCACGTTCGTCGACACGAGCCGGACGACGTTCGACTACCACACGGGCGCGACGCACCCCGGACGCGTGCTGCGCACGGAGGTCCGCTACCCGAGCGTGGCCGCGGCCAACACCGCGGGGGAGGTCCCGGGAGCCGGTCCGGAAACCCGGCGCGGTGCGCTCCCGACCATCTTCTTCGCACCCGGCTACGACGTCACGCCCGACGCGTACGCGGCGCTGCTCGACGCGTGGGCGCGTGCGGGCTTCGCCGTCGTCGCGCCGAGCTTCCCGGACACGCGGCCCGCCGCGGTGAGCGCGGCACGCGTCGGGGGGAGCCCCGAGGACGACATCGTGAACCAACCCGCCGACCTCGCGTTCCTCGTGCGGGCTGCGCTCGCGGCGTCGCGCACGCTCGACCCCGCGTGCCGGGTGCTGCACGGCCTGATCGACCCGGCCGCGGTCGGCCTCGCCGGCCAGTCGGACGGCGGGAGCACGGTCGCGATGCTCGCCTACGACCGGTCCCCGGAGTACGCGGGGCTGCAGGTGGGCGTGCCGGTCCGCGCGGCCGCGGTCCTGTCCGGGAGCGAGGAGCCGGGCACCGGTCCGTACGAGGCGACCGCGGGGGACCCCGCGCTGCTCGTCGTCCAGAGCGCGACCGACCGGTGCAACCCGCCGCAGGAGTCGGTCGAGCTCTACGACGCGGTCGTCCAGCAGGACCGATGGTTCCTCGCGATCCGCCGGGCGAACCACCTCCCGCCGTACGACGGGAAGAACGCAGCCGCGTTCGCCGCCGTCGCCCGCGTGACCACGCGGTTCTTCCTGCTCGAGCTCCACCACGAGGTCCCCGCGGCCGGGTTCGTCGCGTACGGCAACGCGAGCACGGCCGTCGCGACGATCACGACCGGGCCCGCGGCCCCGGCACTGCCGGCGCTCGAGTTCAAGATCGCCGCGTGCTATGCCGACTGACCGCCGCCCCGCCGCGGGCCCGCGCCGCCCGGTCC
>DAHUXW010000083.1 GCA_027306925.1 Acidimicrobiaceae bacterium
GTGGCGCTCGCCGCTCCGTCGGGCGCGGCCCTGCTGGCACGCGCCGCGGGCACGGCACGCGAGTCGCTCGCGGACCTCCACGCGGTCGGAGTCACGCGGTACCCGCCGGGGCTCGCGAGCGCGCTCGAGAAGATCGCCGCCGCCCCGGACGCGCGTCCCGGCGGGCTCGGAGCGCGCGCGGCGCGCCTCACCGCCGGGCTGTGGTGCGCTCCGCTCGACGAGGCGCACGGCGCAGCGCCGCGCGCCGGGGTCCTCACGGTCGCGGAGCGTGCCGCAGCGCTCGGCGAGCTGTGACCGCGCGGCGTCACGAGCGCCCGCCAGGCTGCAAGGGAGGCTGAGCATGTCAGGGCACTCGAAGTGGGCGACGACCAAGCACCAGAAGGGCGCGAAGGACAAGGCGCGCGGCAAGCTGTTCGCAAAGCTCATCCGTCAGGTCGAGGTCGCCGCGCGAGAGGGCGGGGGCGACGTCAACGCGAACGCCACGCTACGGACGATGTTCCAGAAGGCGCGTGACGCCTCGGTGCCGCTCGACACGATCGAGCGCGCGGTGAAGCGGGGGACCGGGGAGCTCGAAGGTGTGCGGTACGAGGCGATCGCCTACGAGGGGTATGCGGCGTCGGGTGTCGCGGTGATCGTGGACTGCCTGAGCGACAACCGGAACCGGACGGGGGCGGAGATCCGGGCGATCTTCTCGCGCAACGGCGGGTCCATGGCGGAGCCGGGCGCCGTCGCATGGCAGTTCGAGCGCAGGGGAGTCGTGTCGTTGCCGCGCACGATCCCGGAGGACGACCTCATGGCCGTCGTCCTCGACGCCGGCGCGGAGGACCTGCGCGACGAGGGCGAGGCGTGGGTGATCTACACGCCGCCTCACGACCTCGCGTCGGTCCGGGCCGCGCTCGAGTCCGCGGGGATGACGATCGAGTCGGCCGAGCCGCAGATGGTCGCGACGACCACGGTCGAGGTCGGCGACGAAAGCACCGCGCGCAAGGTGCTGCACCTGCTCGAGCTGCTCGAAGACCACGACGACGTCCAGAGCGTCTGGTCGAACTTCGACATCCCCGACGCGATCCTCGAGCGGGTCGGCGCCTGAGCCGGGCGGGCGGGCCCCGCATCCAACGCGCGGTTGCTCCGTCCGATTAGCATCGAACACGTGTTTGTCCTCGGCATCGATCCCGGCCTGTCGCGCTGCGGCTACGGATGCGTCGAGCAGCGAGGGGCCGCGCAGCGCGCGGTGGCGGCGGGCGTCGTCACGACCGACCGGGAGCTCCGCCTTCCCGAGCGCCTCGCGACCCTCCGGCGCGACCTCCACGAGCTCGTCGCAGAGCACGCGCCGGACGTCGTGGTCGTCGAGCGTGTGTTCTTCCAGACCAACGTGAGGACGGCGATGTCGGTGGCGCAGGCGAGCGGCGTCGCGCTGCTGACCGCCTCGGAGGCGGGCTGCGCGGTCGCCGAGTACTCGGCAAACGAGGTGAAGCTCGCGGTCACCGGCTACGGTGCCGCGACGAAGGCCCAGGTGCAGCGCATGGTCGCTGCGCTGCTCGGCCTTCGGGAGGTCCCGCGTCCTCCCGACGCGGCCGACGCGCTCGCGCTCGCGCTCTGCCACCTGGCGGCGACGCGCACCACGCGTGCGAAGCCGGCGCTCGCCGGGGGCGCGCGGTGATCGGCTCGCTGCGAGGCACGCTGACGGAGCGGAGCGCGCTCGGCGAAAGCGCCGCGGACCTCGTCGTCGAGGTCGGCGGCGTCGGGTACCGGGTCCTCGTGAGCGCGCGGTGCGTGGCCGCGCTCGGGCCGGTCGGGTCGCCGGTCGCGCTGGCCGTCCACACGCACGTGCGGGAGGGCGCGATCACGCTCTACGGGTTCGCCGACGCGACCGAGCGTCGTGCGTTCGAGCTGCTCATCGGAGCGCCGGGGATCGGGCCGGCCCTCGCGCTCGCGATCCTCGGGACCTACGACCCGCCGGAGCTCGCGCGCGCGGTCTCCGACGAGGACGTCGACGCGCTCGTCGCGATCCCGGGTGTCGGGCGCAAGACCGCTGCCCGACTCGTCGTCGAGCTTGGCCAGCGCGTCGACCTGCTCGCCGGCCTGCCGGAGCCACGCGTGGTGGCCGGTCGGGCGGGTGCCGTCCGCGTGACGGCGCACGGCGAGGTCGCGGAGGCGCTCGCGGCCCTCGGCTACGGCTCGGACGAGATCCGGCTCGCGCTCCAGCGCATCGGCTCCGAGGGCACCGTCGAGTCGCTGCTGCGCGACGCGCTCCGCGAGCTCGCTCCCGCGCGATGAGCCCGAGACGCGAGATCCTGCGGACCGACGCGCGCTCGGACGCGCGCGGGGAGCCGGACGGTGCGACGGGCCCCGGCGGGAGCCACCGCGGCGATCCATCCGGGACGCCGGAGGCGGCGCTCGCCCGAGGCGGTGGGAGCGCGCGACGCGACGTGGACCCGGACGTTCTCGAGCAGGAGCACGTACTCGAGGTCGGGATCCGACCGCGGCACCTCGCGGAGTTCGTCGGGCAGGCTGCGGTCCGCGAGCACCTCGAGATCGTGCTCGAGGCGGCGAGGCGACGCGGCCAGCCAGTCGACCACCTGCTGTTCGCGGGACCTCCCGGTCTCGGCAAGACCACGCTCGCGGGAATCGTCGCGGCCGAGATGGGTGCCGGCCTTCGGGTGACGTCCGGACCCGCCCTCGGGCGCGGCGGTGACGTCGCCGCGCTGCTCACCGAGCTGCAGCCGGGCGACGTCCTGTTCATCGACGAGATCCACCGGCTCAATCGCGCGGTCGAGGAGATCCTGTACCCGGCGATGGAGGACTTCCAGATCGACATCGTGATCGGCAAGGGGCCGACCGCACGCTCGGTCAGGCTCGAGCTCCCGCCGTTCACTCTCGTCGGCGCGACGACCCGTACCGGCCTCGTGACCGGGCCACTTCGCGACCGGTTCGGCTTCGTGGAGGCGCTCGAGCTCTACGCGCTCGACGAGCTCGAGCTCATCGTGCGCAGGACCGCGCGGCTCTTCGGCGTCGAGTGTGACGACGCCGGCGCGACGGAGATCGCGCGGCGCTCGCGGGGCACGCCGCGGCTCGCGATCCGGCTGCTCCGGCGGGTGCGCGACTTCGTCGAGGTGCGCGGGAGCGGCGCGATCACTCTCGAATCGGCGGTCGAGGGATGCCGGGTGTTCGGCATCGACGAGCTCGGCCTCGACCGGCTCGACCGGCGCCTCCTCGACGTCCTCTGCGTCCGCTTCGCGGGGAGGCCGATCGGCCTCACGACGCTCGCGGTCAGCGTCGGCGAGGAGCCCGAGACCGTCGAGGACGTCTACGAGCCGTACCTGCTCCAGGCGGGTCTCGTCATGCGGACGCCGCGGGGGCGGATGCCCGGCCCCGCTGCGTGGGCGCACCTCGGGATCGAGGAGCCCGGTGGCGCGGACGCGCCCGCGTGGATGCCGGGCGCCACGGACACGCTCTGGAGCTGACGGGGCCCCGGCAGCTCCGTAGCCGAGGGCGCGGCTACAGTGCAACGCGCACTGTCCGCCTGACGACTGGTCAACGATGCCCGTACCCGCTCTGCTCGCCCATCCCGGTTTCGCCGGCCTCCTTCTCGCGGCGACCGCGCCGAAGAAGTCCTCCGGCTCGCCCGTCTTCTTCATTCTGATCCTGGTCATGATCGGCGTGTACTTCGTCTGGCTGAGGCCGCAGCGCCGCCGCCAGCAGGCGGCCGCGCAGGCGCAGCGCCAAGCGGACGTCGGCGACGAGGTCGTCACCGCCGCGGGCATCTACGGCAGGGTCGTCGCGATCGACGGGGACCGCGTCTCGGTCGAGATCGCCCCCGGCACGACGATCGACGTCGCGAAGCGGGCGCTCGGTCAGCGGGTCGACCCCGTCGTCGAGGACCCGGTGGACGAGGGCGCGGGCGCGTCCTTCGGCCAGCCCGGATACGACGGCCACGACGACCTCGACGACGAGCCGCCGCACGCGGCCGGGCCCGGTTCCCCGGACGCCGACGAGGACGAGGAGTCCGGGCGGGGAGGCCCCTCCTAGGTGCGACGCAGCCTCCTGACGAGCGTGCTCGTGAGCTCGCTCGTCTGTGTCGGCATGCTCGGACTCGCGCTCGGGCTCGGCTGGTCGCCGAAGCTCGGCCTCGACCTGCAAGGCGGTCTGTCGGTCACCTACCAGCCGGCGCGCAAGGTCTCGAGCTCGACGCTGCAGACCGTCGTGAACATCATGTCCGCGCGAGTGAACGCCCTCGGCGTCGCGCAGCCGAACATCACGACCCAGGGCAACGACGTCGTCGTCCAGCTCCCCGGGGTGAAGAACCCGCAGCAGGTGCTCGACACGATCGGCACGACCGCGCAGCTCTACTTCCGCCCCGTGCTGTGCGGCGCCCCCGCGTTCGCGCCGCAGGTGAAGTCGGGCAAGGCCGTCCCGACGAAGTACACGACGCCGCCCACGTGCCCGTCCGCGTACCAGTACACGTCCGCGTACTACAGCTCCTCGAACCAGGGCTACTCGGTCCCGACCTCGATCGCGGAGTACCCGCCGTACGCGTCGTTCCCGACGACGACACCCGCGTACGACCAGGACCACCCGAACCAGAACGTCATCTTGTCGACCCAGGGCCAGGGCCGGGCCGCCCGCTACGTCCTCGGGCCCGCAGTGGCGACCGGCAAGGTCATCAAGAGCGCGACGGCCGAGCTCACGACTGCCGGGCAGTGGATCGTGAACTTCACGCTGTCCGGCTCCGGCCAGTCGACGTTCAACGCGCTCGCGTCCAAGTACTTCGGGCGGCTCGTCGCCGACGACCTGGACGGCCAGGTCGTGTCGGCGCCGGTCATCGCCGCGACGAGCTTCCCCGGTGGCGGCCAGGTGAGCGGCTCGTTCGACCAGAAGAGCGCGAGCGCGCTCGCGCTCCAGCTGAACTACGGGTCTTTCCCCGTCCGCATGGTCCGCCTCACCTCGCAGACCGTCTCCGCGAGCCTCGGCTCCGCGTCGCTCCGGGCCGGGCTTCTCGCCGGCGCACTCGGGCTCCTGCTCGTTATGGGCTACACGATCGCGTACTACCGGGCGCTCGGGGTCGTGGTCGTGCTCGGCCTGCTCACGACGGGTGCGTTCCTGTACGGCCTCATCTCCGCGCTCGGCGCGTCGTCGCTCGGGCTCACGCTCGACCTGTCGGGGGTCACCGGCCTCATCGTCTCGGTCGGGATCACCGTGGACTCCTACATCGTGTACTTCGAGCGCCTGAAGGACGAGGTGCGCGCCGGCCGGTCGATCCGCGCCTCGGTCGACAAGGGCTTCGCCAGCGCGTACCGGACGATCCTGTCTGCCGACGCGGTCTCGTTCCTCGGGGCGCTCGTGCTGTGGCTCATCTCGGTCGGCTCGGTGAAGGGCTTCGCGTTCATGCTCGGGATCTCGACGCTCACCGACGTCGTGACGGCGTACGTGTTCACACGTCCGCTCGTCATCCTGCTCGGGCGGAACCGGGTGTTCACCGAGGCGCGCTGGCTCGGGATCGCGCGCGGCCTCGACCGGCGACCGGAGGTGGCGGCGTGAGCGCGGACCGGATCCGCCCGGGCTCGGCGAAGGGCAAGGGCGCACGGCCGGGTGCCGAGACACCCGGCGCGGCAGCTGCCGGCTCCGGCTCGGCGTGGGTCCCCGGCGGATCGGCCGGCGGTCCGACGGACGAAGAGGGCGCGCTCGCCGCGGTTCCCGGCGCGCCAGCGGCGAGCCGGGCGGGCGCGGAGGGCGACGCCGAGATCGGGGCGCGCAGCCCCGAGACGGATCACGGGGACGCGGAGCCACCGCACGAGGACACGACCGACGGGGGCGCCGCGCCGGACAGCGGCCTTTCGGACGTCGGCGCGGACACGGACCCGGGCGGCGAGCGCGCAGCGGCCGCCGAGATCGCGCTCCCGACCTGGGACGAACCCGTTCCCCCGGTCGAGCCCCGAGCGCGTCGTGGTCGAACGGCCCGATCCACGGCGCCGCCCACGCCCACGCCCGCGGCGGCCGGAGCGCCGGCGACGCGCGCCGTGAGCGGCCGCTTCTTCGCGCGGCTCTTCCACGGTGAGACGAGCCTCGAGTTCGTCGGGCGCCGCCGCACGTGGTTCGCGATCTCTGCGATCGTCATCGTCGCGGGGATCATCTCGTTGGGGACCCGCGGGTTGAACCTCGACATCGAGTTCGTCGGCGGCACGTCGTGGACGGTCCAGTGGCCGGCGGCGAACATCACCCAGGCCCGGAACGCCCTCGCGCCGTTCAACCTGAGCGGCTCGACGATCACGATCCTCGGTCAGTCGGGCGGGAAGTCCCGCTCGCTCGAGGTCGAGGCGAAGATACCGAAGGGCCAGACGGTCGCGCAGACCCAGGACCAGCTCGTGAAGGTCGAGGGCACCCTCGCACGCCTCGCCCACGTGAGGACCTCCGACGTGAGCATCACCTCGGTCGGCCCGTCGTGGGGCGGCGAGGTGACGAAGAAGGCGCTCGAGGCGCTCATCGTGTTCTTCGTTCTCGTCGCGATCTACATCTCGGTCTTCTTCGAATGGCGGATGGCCCTCTCGGCGATCGTCGCGGTGCTCCACGACATCCTCGTCGTCGTCGGTATCTACTCGTTGACGGGCTTCGACGTGACGCCCGACACGGTCGTCGCGATCCTGACGATCCTCGGCTACTCGCTGTACGACACGATCGTCGTCTTCGACCGGATACGCGACAACCTGAAGGGGGTCGGCGCGGCCGGGAGGCTCACGATCTCCGAGGTCGTGAACCTGTCGATGAACCAGACGCTCGCGCGATCGATCAACACGTCGCTCGTCGCGATCCTCCCGATCTTCGCGGTGCTCGTCCTCGGCGCGGAGATCCTCGGCGCGACGACGCTGCAGTACTTCGGCTGGGCGCTGCTGATCGGCCTCGCGTCGGGCGCGTACTCGTCGATCTTCATCGCGTCGCCAATCGTGGCGGTGCTGAAGGAGCGCGAGCCGCGCTGGCACCGGATCCGCGAGCGAATCGGCGTGCGCGGCGAGCAGGCGCTCGTGCTCAGCTCGGCTGCCCTCGCGGCGGGCCTCGTCGGCGGGGGAGAAGGTGCGAGCGGCGAGCGGCGAGCGCGGGCCGCCCGGGTGCAACGCGCGGAGGACCGCGCGGCGGCCGCGCGCGCGGCGGACGAAACCCGTCCCGAGCTCCAGGCGGCCGGGTCGACGGCGGGTGCGGCGGGCGGATCGGGCACGAGCCGCTCGCGCGGGGGGCGGCCCGGCGCGGGTCGCCCGGGCGGGCGGCCCGGCGGGGGGCAGCGGCACAAGGGGGGACGGCGCTGATCGACCTACGCGCGGCGAGGGCCGATCCCGCGCCCTTGCGCGCGGCGCTCGCGCGCAAGGGAGCAGCCGGCCTGTTCGACGAGCTCCTCGACGCCGACGCCGCATGGCGGACCGCGACGGCGCGCGCCGACGAGCTGCGTGCGGCGACGAAGTCGCGAGGTCGTCCGAGCGACGAGGACCTCGCCGAGCTGGCGCGCGCGAAGGCCGAGCTCAAGACCGTCGACACGGAGCTCGCGGCCGCCCGTTCCCGACTCGACGACCTGCTCGCGCGGGTCCCGAACCCGCCGGACGCGTCGGTGCCGGACGGCGCGAGCGACGAGGACGCGGAGGAGCTCCGCCGAGTCGGTGCGCCGCCGGTGCACCGGTTCGCGGTCCGCGACCACGTCGAGCTCGGAGGCTTCGACCTCGAGCGCGGCGCCCGCCTCTCCGGGGCCCGCTTCGCGTACCGGATGGGCCCGGTCGCGCTGCTCGAGCTCGCGCTCTACCGCTACGCGCTCGACGCGGTCGTCGCGAAGGGCTACGTGCCGGTGCTGCCGCCAGTGCTGGTCCGAGAGGAGGCGATGTACGGGACCGGCTTCCTCCCGACCGAGGAGTCGAACATCTACCGCGTCGAGCCGGACGGGCTGTACCTCACGGGGACCTCGGAGGTCGCGCTCGCCGGTCTGCACCTCGGCGAGGTGCTCGCACGCGCCGACCTGCCGCTGCGCTACGCGGGTTACTCGACGTGCTTCCGGCGCGAGGCGGGCGCTGCGGGCCGCGACACGCGGGGGATCTTCCGCGTCCACCAGTTCGACAAGGTCGAGATGTTCTCGTTCGTCGAGCCCGGGGAGTCCGCCGACGAGCACGAGCGCATGCTCGAGATCGAGGAGGAGCTCGTCCAGGGTCTCGGGCTCGCGTACCGTGTGGTGAACGTCGCAGCGGGCGACCTCGGCGCCCCGGCGTCGAAGAAGTACGACATCGAGGCGTGGATGCCGGGCCAGCAGCGCTACCGGGAGATCACGTCCTGTTCGAACGACACGGACTACCAGGCACGGCGGCTCGCCACACGTTTCCGACCGGGCGAGGGCGAGGCGCTGCGCCACGTGCACACGCTGAACGGGACCGCGATGACCGCGCGCTGGCTGATCGCGTTGCTCGAGACCTACCAGGACGAGGCCGGTGCGATCGCGGTGCCCGGGCGACTCGTCTCGCTGGGCGCGCCGGCGAGGATCGAACCGCCGCAGCGCTGAGGCGAGCGCTCAGGCGCGGCAGAGGATCTCGCCGTGCAGCAGCGCGAACCACGCGTCGGGGTCGGCCGCCCACGCGCGCCACGCGTCGGCGATGTCCGCGAGCTCGTGGTCGGTCGCGAGGCCGGACCCGACGAGCTGTGCGGCGAGCGCCGAGCACGTCACACGTTCCGCCCAGAGGCCGCCCCACCACGCCCGGTCGTCGGCCGTCGCGAAGCACCAGGCGGACGCGGACGCCGACACCTCTGTGAGCCCGGCCGCATGCGCCCACGCGAGCAGGTGGCGACCGGCGTCGGGCTCCGCGCCGTTGCGCCGCGCGGCCGCGTGGTAGAGCTCGAGCCAACGGTCGAGCCGTGGATCGCGTGGGAACCACGTCATCGCCGAGTAGTCCGTGTCCCGCGCGGCCACGATCCCGCCGGGGCGGCAGACGCGCCGCATCTCCGCGAGCGCGGCCACCGGGTCACCGAGATGCTGGAGCACCTGGTGCGCGTGCACGACGTCGAACGCGCCGTCTCCGTAGGGCAGAGCGGACGCGTCGGCCGCGGCGAACGCGACCCTGGCCGCGGGCATCTCGCCGGCCGGGGTCCGGGCGGCCGTGGCACGGGCGTGCTCGAGGACACCTGCGGCGCCGTCCACGCCGACGACGCGGCCGCCCGGAAGATAGTGCGCGAAGTCGGCAGTGATCGTGCCCGGGCCGCACCCGACGTCGAGCAGCGACATGTTGGGGCGGAGATGTCCGACGAGGTAGCCCGCGGAGTTCGCGGCGTCGCGGCGCGTGTGCGAGCGCAGCACGCTCTCGTGGTGTCCGTGGGTGTAGACGGCTCGGGGCTGAAGCATCACGGCAGTATGGGCCGGGCCCGGGCCCGGGCCCGGGCACGGCGCGGCCGGGTGATCCGGTCCGGCACGGCTAGCCGAACGCCTGCACGTAGGCCGCGAGCGACTGCGGGTTCGCGGGGCCGAGCTGCAGCACGCCCTTGTCGCCGGCGTCGTACCAGGACTGGAACGCGAAGTCCGGAGAGGCCGCGACGAAGCGGCCGATTCCTGCCACGTAGAACGGGTCGTCGCCGTAGCCGGCCGGCGCACCGTTCGACGCCGTCGTCGCCCACTCCGGGATGCTCATCGGCTTGCCGTTGGCAGCGGCGAACGCCGCGACCGCGTCGAGCCCCTCGGGGTTCGCGGCGATCGACGCGAAGGTGGCGGTCGACGCCGGCGGTGGGGCCGAGGGGCAGCCGGAGTCGTAGGCGTCGACGCCGACGATGTCGACGGCCGCGTTGCCGGGGTAGTAGCTCGCGAGCGGCGCCACGTCGCCGCACGCCGCGACGTTCCAGTCGAACAGGAAGTGCGCTCCGGGCACCGCCCGCATGGTGGACACCGTGGCTGCGAAGCACTGCGCCCACGAACGCTGGTCGGCGCTCGTCGTCCCGATGAAGTCGGTGACCCATGCGCCGTTCATCTCGGCTCCGAGGCGGATCACCGATCCGCCGAACCCGGCCGCGACGAGGTTCTGGGCGAGCTGGGTGGCGTAGCCGGCGAACGCACCTTGCGCGCACGCGCTCCGCCAGGAGGGATCGGTCGTGATCTCGCCGGTTGGCGCGAGGTCCAACGTGAGCACGACCGTGCGCCCGCCCGGATCGGCCGCGAGCCAGCGCCCGTACCCGGCGCTCGGCTGGATGACCCACGGGTCGACCCAGTCGGACCACGAGGCGGCACCCGTGGCGAATGCCTCGACGCACCCGAACGTGAGACCGGTCACGAGATCGGCCGACGCGAGCCGCGCCAGCCAGTCCGAGGAGCCGGCGTAGACGCACGGGGTCTTCGAGTCCCCGCCACTCACCGGGCCGCCGCGCGCCGGCGCGACGGCCGGAGCGGTCGATCCCGCGCGCGGCGGCGTGCCCGACTGCTCGACCTGCCACCGGTGCGCGGTCGGTCTCACGCCGCGCACGGCCAACGCGACGACGACCGTGCGCGACGCGGTCGACGGGTTTGCGGAGATGCGAGCGGCCCGCGCGACGAGGCCCGAATGGCAGCGCACGGTCGCGTCGAACCCGGCGAGCGGCGGCTTCGAGGTCCACGTGCACCGACGTGCGTTGCGCACGACGGCCCTGAACCGGACCACGCCGCCGCTCGCCCCCAGGTCACGCGCCGAGATCCGACGGGCGGCGACCGCGCCCCCCTGGGGCAGCGCGACCGCGACGGCGAAGCTGCTCGCGGTCGCGAGGAGCATCGCGGCGAGCCGGCCGCGGCGGGTCGCGCCCTTCGATCCGTTACGTGCAGTCGCGGGCACCCGGTCCCCTCGCAAGGTCGGTGGACGTCGGTGTTCAGGAACTCTAACGACTGTCGCCGCCGGATCTCAACCATCGCGCACGGCCGCGGGGCACGGGGCGGGCGCGGCCACGCCCGCACGCCGCACGGGCCTCGGACGCCGCGCGAGCCGGTGCGAGCGCGCGCGGTCCTCGATCCGGGTCCGCTAGGAGCACGGCGACCACGCCTCCGGAAAGTGGTCGAGGGGGCCGTGACCGGACCCGAGCCGCCAGGCGCGGGCGGACGCGATCGCGGCGCTCACGTACTGTTTCGCGTGCGCGATCGCGTCGAGCGGCGCCAGGCCACGCGCGATGCAGGCGCACACGGCCGCGGAGAGCGTGCACCCGGTCCCGTGCACGTTCTCGGTCGGGACCATCGGCGCGGTCAGCGTCGTGACCGACGTGCCGTCGCACACGACGTCGGTCGCGTGCCCGCCTCCGAGGTGCCCGCCCTTCACGACCGCGAACGCGACGCCGAGGTCGCACAGCTCGCGCGCGGCCTCCGCCATCGCGGGGATCGAACGGATCTGTCGCCCGAGAAGTGCCTCCGCCTCGGCGAGGTTCGGGGTCGCGACGAGCGCGTGCGAGAGGAGCCGGCGGTACGCGCCGACCGCGTCGCCCTCGATGAGCGCCGAGCCCGAGGATGCGACCATCACGGGGTCCACCACGAGCGGCGGCAGACGTCCGACGGACGCTCTCGCGGCGAGCGCCTCGACGTTCGCGAGGGTCGCGAGCATGCCGGTCTTCGCGGCCGCGACATCGAAGTCGCCGAGCACCGCGTCGATCTGCATCTCCACGAGGTGCGGCTCGAGCGCGAGGACGCCGTGGACCTTGCGCGTGTCCTGCGCGGTGACGGCGGTGACGGCGAGCGTCCCGAACACCTGGTGGGCGGCGAACGTCTTGAGGTCTGCGGCGATCCCCGCGCCTCCCCCGGAGTCGGTCCCGGCGATCGTGAGCGCGACCGGCGGCGTCGCCCGGCCCGGGCCACGGTCGTCGCCCGACTCCGCGTTGCGGTCCGCCGACTCCGACGCCCGGCCGGCGCTCACCGCGCAGTCCCCGGGCCGGGCGTGACCACGGCTCCTGCTGCGTGCCTGACCACGTGGCTGACGGTAGTTCCCGGAGGCGGCCGACGCGGCGCGCCGGCCGCCGCTCGCCGCGCGCCGGCTCGGATAGCGTGCCTCTGGCGGCACCCGTCGGGTGCGCCGCTCTGTGGATCGGGGGCAGTGTTGGACGACCTCGCGGCGAGCCGCCTCGCACGGCTGAAGGCGCGGATCCACCGCGTGCTGTCGATCCTGTTGCCCGGGAGGGTGCTCGACCACTACGTCGTGCCGGTGGTCAAGCGCCGCGCCCACCGGCCCTACGACGCGAAGCGGTTCTTCGACTCCTACTACCGCGCGACCGGCTCCGCGGGCCTGTCCGACCGCGCGACGATCTCGCCCTACACGAGCAGGCTCGAGTCGACGTTCCACTACAACTCCGTCGAGAACTCGATCATCCTGTCCCTCGCCGGGCGCGCGGTTCCCGATGCGCCACGCGTCCTCGACGTGGGCTCCGGTGCCGGTCACTGGATCGACTTCTACCGCGAGGTGCTCGGGGCATCCGCCGTCACGTCGGTCGACATCTCGCCCACCGACGTCCGGAACCTTCGGACCAGGTACAAGTCCGTGAAGGGCGTCAAGGTCGTCGAAGCGGACGTGTCGCAGGACTCCTTCGAGCTCGGCGCGGACTTCGACATCGTGAACGCGATCGGTGTGCTCTTCCACATCGTCGACGACGCTCGCTGGGAGCAGGCGCTGCGCAATCTCCGGCACCACCTCGCCGACGACGGCCTGCTCGTCGTCGGCGGGCAGTTCGGCCATATCACCCAGAACGTCCAGTTCCACGAGACCGACGACTTCTCGGACTTCGACGAGCTGCGCTCGACGCACTCCCCGGTCGTGCTCGTGAACAAGCGCATCCGCTCGATCCGCAGGTGGCGCTCGACCGCGGAGCGCATGGGACTGCGCATCGTGAGCCTCCAGCGGACGAAGCACGACCGGCGGATCCGGACCCCGGAGAACAACATCCTCGTCCTCCAGCGCACCGCCCGCGTGGGAGGCGACGCGTGACTCGCCCGCCAACCGGCCCGAGTGTGAACGTCGTGTAAAGTGTGGGCTTCGCCGGGCCAAAGGTGTCCCAGCGCGCTGTTTCCGACGATTGTCGTGGGCATCGGAGCCGCGCGACCCCGGGTGGGTCGGGCACCTAGCAGGCGAGGGACGTGATGGCGGTTCGACGTGAGAGGCGCGGGCTCTACGACGCGCGCAGCGAGCACGACGCGTGCGGTGTCGCGTTCGTCGCGGACATGGTCCGGGGGCCGAGCCACGAGATCGTGGACCTCGCGCTCCAGGCGCTCGAGAACCTCGCGCACCGCGGCGCCTTCGGCGCCGACCCGGAGACGGGCGACGGCGCGGGGATCCTGATCCAGATGCCCGACGAGCTCTTCCGAGCGGTCGCGGGCGTACCGCTGCCGCCGCGGGGGAGCTACGCGTCGGGGATCGCGTTCCTCCCGCCCGACGCTCCGGCTGCGGCGCGCGCGGAGCGGCAGATCGGGGCGATCGCGTCCGAAGAGGGGCTCGTGGTCCTCGGATGGCGTGACGTGCCGGTGGACCTCGAGGTCGCCGGGACCGCCGCACGCAGCGTCGCGCCCGCGTTCCGCCAGGTGTTCCTCGCCGGGGCGCCGGGTGGCGGAGCCGAGGGCGCATCGGGCGACCGCCTCGAGCGGCTCGCGTACGTCGTGCGCAAGCGCGTCGAGCACTCGGTCGATTCCTGCTACTTCCCCTCGCTCTCGACCCGCACGTTCGTCTACAAGGGCATGCTGTCGACCGAGCAGCTCCGGCGGTTCTTCGCCGACCTCACGGATACACGGTGCGCAACCCCGCTCGCGCTCGTCCACTCGCGCTTCTCCACGAACACGTTCCCGTCCTGGCCTCTCGCGCACCCGTACCGTCTCGTCGCGCACAACGGGGAGATCAACACCGTCGGCGGCAACCGCAACTGGATGCGCGCTCGCGAGGCGCTCCTGCACAGCGACCTGATCCCCGGCGACATCGGACGGATCCTGCCGGTCCTCACCGACGGCGCGAGCGACTCGGCCTCGTTCGACGAGGTGCTCGAGCTCCTGCATCTCGGCGGGCGCTCGCTGCCCCACGCGGTGCTCATGATGATCCCGGAGGCCCACGAGAACCATCGGGAGATCGACGAGGCGCGCCGCGCCTTCTACCAGTACCACGCCTGCTTGATGGAGCCGTGGGACGGCCCGGCCGCGGTGGCGTTCACGGACGGCACGATGATCGGCGCGGTGCTCGACCGCAACGGGCTCCGCCCGGCGCGTTACTGGGTCACGGGGGACGGCCTCGTCGTGCTCGCCTCCGAGGTCGGCGTGCTCGACATCGACCCCGCACGCGTCGTGCGCAAGGGTCGGCTCCAGCCGGGGCGGATGTTCCTCGTCGACACGGCCGAGGGACGGATCGTCGACGATGCCGAGGTCAAGGCGACGCTCGCGGCCGAGCACCCGTACAAGGAGTGGCTCGACAAGGGGCTGGTGCGCCTGTCGGAGATGCCCCGCCGCGACATGCTCGTACCCCAGCACGGCTCGGTCGTGCGCCACCAGCGGCTCTTCGGCTTCACGACGGAGGAGCTCCGGATCGTCGTCGGGCCGATGGCGGCGACCGGTGCCGAGCCGATCGGGTCGATGGGCTCGGACACGCCGCTCGCGGTCCTGTCGTCGCGGCCGCGCCTGCTCTTCGACTACTTCAGCCAGCTGTTCGCGCAGGTCACGAACCCGCCGCTCGACGCGATCCGCGAGGAGCTCGTGACGTCCCTCGCGGCGACGATCGGCCCGGAGCGGAACCTGCTCGAGCCCGAGCCCGACTCGTGCCGCCAGATCGTCCTCGAGTTCCCGGTGATCGACAACGACGACCTCGCGAAGCTGCTCTACGTCGACGAGCACGGGGAGACGCCGGGGTTCAGGTGCTTCGCGATCGACGGGCTCTACCCGGTCGCGGGCGGCGGCGCCGCACTTCGCGAAGCGATCGAGCGCGTCTGCGACGAGGTGCTCGAGGCGATCGGCAACGGGGCGAACGTCGTGGTGCTGTCCGACCGGCACTCGAGCCGCGAGCTCGCGCCGATCCCGTCGCTCCTGCTCACCGCGGCCGTCCACCACCACCTCGTGCGTGAGCGCGCGCGCACGCGCACCGGCCTCGTCGTCGAGACCGGTGAGGCCCGCGAGGTCCACCACATGGCGCTGCTCGTCGGCTATGGCGCGGCCGCGGTCAATCCCTACCTCGCGATCGAGTCGATCGGTGAGATGGCGCAGCGGGGCGAGCTCGGCGGCGTCTCCGAGCGCAAGGCGACCCGGAACTACGTGAAGGCCGCCGGCAAGGGCGTGCTGAAGGTGATGTCGAAGATGGGGATCTCGACGATCGCGTCGTACACCGGTGCCCAGGTGTTCGAGGCGGTCGGCCTCGACAACGACCTGGTCGAGCAGTACTTCACCGGGACTGCGAGCCGGATCGGCGGCTCGGACCTGGACGCGATCGCACGTGAGGTCGCGGCCCGCCACCACCTCGCGTGGGAGGAGCGCGAGGGCGAGCTCGCGCATCGGGAGATCCCGGTGGGCGGCGAGTACCAGTGGCGCCGTGAGGGCGAGCACCACCTGTTCAACCCGCGCACCGTCTTCAAGCTCCAGCACGCGACACGCGCGAAGCGCTACGAGATCTTCAAGCAGTACTCGACGCTCGTCGACGACCAGTCGAGGCAGCTCGCGACGCTTCGCGGCCTGCTGCGACTGCGCACGGGGGAGGGCGCGCCGCGCCCTGCCGTGCCGATCGAGCAGGTCGAGCCCGTCGAGTCGATCTTCCGGCGGTTCGCGACCGGTGCCATGTCCTACGGCTCGATCTCGGCCGAGGCCCACGAGACCCTCGCGGTCGCGATGAACCGGCTCGGCGGGAAGTCGAACACGGGCGAGGGCGGCGAGGATCCCGACCGCTTCACGCCGGACCCGAACGGCGACTCGCGGCGCAGCGCGATCAAGCAGGTCGCGTCCGGGCGCTTCGGGGTCACGAGCGAGTACCTCGTGAACGCGGACGACATCCAGATCAAGATGGCGCAGGGAGCGAAGCCCGGCGAGGGCGGCCAGCTCCCCGGCGGCAAGGTCTACCCGTGGATCGCCCGGACCCGGCACTCGACGCCCGGTGTCGGGCTGATCTCGCCGCCTCCGCACCACGACATCTACTCCATCGAGGACCTCGCCCAGCTGATCCACGACCTGAAGAACGCGAACCCGAGCGCGCGCATCAACGTGAAGCTCGTCGCGGAGCATGGCGTCGGCACGGTCGCCGCGGGGGTCGCGAAGGCCCACGCGGACGTCGTGCTCATCTCGGGCGACGACGGTGGCACGGGAGCGGCGCCGCTCACGTCGCTCAAGCACGCCGGCGCGCCCTGGGAGCTCGGCCTCGCCGAGACCCAGCAGACGCTCGTGCGCAACGGGCTTCGCGACCGTATCGTCGTCCAGGTCGACGGCCAGATGAAGACCGGGCGCGACGTAGTGGTCGCCGCCCTGCTGGGCGCGGAGGAGTTCGGTTTCGCGACCGCCCCACTCGTGGTCTCGGGCTGCGTGATGATGCGGGTCTGCCACCTCGACACCTGCCCCGTCGGCATCGCGACGCAAAACCCCGAGCTGCGCAAGCGCTTCACCGGGCGGCCGGAGTTCGTGGAGACCTTCTTCCGATTCGTCGCCGAGGAAGTGCGCGAGCACCTGGCAGCGCTCGGGTTCCGCTCGATCGAGGAGGCCGTCGGTCACGTCGAGTGCCTCGACGTGACGCCCGCGGTCGACCACCACAAGGCGCGGGGGCTCGACCTCACGCCTCTGCTCGCTCCCGAGACCTCCGTGCACGGCGAGTGTGCGCTCCACCAGGTGGTCGCGCAGGACCACGGGCTCGATGCGGCGCTCGACCGCCGGCTCATCGAGACCTGCGCGCCCGCGCTGGCCCACGGGCGGCCCGTCGAGGTCGAGCTCGAAATCCGCAACGTTCACCGCACGGTCGGCACGATGCTCGGCTCGGAGGTCACGCGCCGCTACGGCGCAGCCGGCCTCGCGGACGGGACGATTCGCTGCGTGCTGCGCGGCTCGGCGGGTCAGAGCTTCGGGGCGTTCCTCCCGCCGGGAGTCGAGCTCACCCTGGTGGGCGATGCGAACGACTACCTCGGCAAGGGGCTCTCGGGCGGCAGGATCGTCGTGCGCCCGCCCGAGACGTCGCCGTTCGCCGCGGAGGAGAACATCATCGCGGGCAACGTGCTCTGCTACGGCGCGACGGCAGGCGAGGTGTTCGTCCGCGGTCAGGTGGGCGAGCGCTTCTGCGTGCGGAACTCGGGCGCGACCGCGGTGGTCGAAGGCGTCGGGGACCACGGCTGTGAGTACATGACCGGCGGCATCGTGCTCGTGCTCGGCGACACGGGACGGAACTTCGCCGCGGGGATGTCGGGCGGCGTCGCCTACGTGCACGATCCCGCCGGCCGGCTCGAGCTGCGTGTCAACCCGGCGATGGTCGGGCTCGAGGAGCTCGACGAATCGGACCGGGCTGAGGTCGGCGCCCTGATCGCGCGCCACCACGAGCTCACCGGCTCCGCGATCGCCGAGCGCATGCTCGCGCGCCTCGAGGTCGCGCTCGACGAGTGCGTGAAGGTGATGCCGGTCGACTACAGACGCGTGCTCGAGGCCACGCGCGACGCGCAGCGGCGTGGCGTCTCGGTGGAGGACGCGATCATGGCGTCGGCTCATGGCTGACCCGCGCGGCTTCCTCCGCTACGAGCGCCACGGCCCGACGCGGCGGCCGGTGGAGCTGCGGATCCACGACTGGCGCGAGGTCTACGAGCCCTTCTCGCGCGGCGAGCTACATGACCAGGCCGCGCGCTGCATGGACTGCGGCATCCCGTTCTGCCACGAGGGGTGCCCGCTCGGGAACCTCATCCCCGAGTGGAACGACCTCGTCTGGCGCGGCGACTTCGCGGGCGCAAGCCACCGCCTTCACGCGACGAACAACTTCCCGGAGTTCACGGGCCGCCTCTGCCCCGCGCCCTGCGAGGGGTCGTGCGTGCTCGGGATCGGCGACGAGCCGGTGCTCATCAAGCAGGTCGAGCTCGAGATCGCGGAGTGGGCGGCGTGTGAGGGGCTCACCCCGGTCACGCCGTCGCCGGCGACTGGCAAGCGCGTTGCGGTCGTCGGCTCGGGCCCGGCTGGTCTCGCCGCGGCTCAGCAGCTCACGCGCGCGGGCCACGACGTCGTCGTGTTCGAGCGCGCCGAGCGGATCGGCGGGCTGCTCCGCTACGGCGTCCCCGAGTTCAAGCTCGAGAAGGCGGTCGTCGACCGCCGGCTCGCGCAGATGGTCGCCGAGGGCACCGAGCTGCGCACCCACACCCACGTCGGCTCGTCGAAGCACGCGGTCGGCGGTGCGGCCGCGCCCGACCACGTCGTCCTCCCGACCGAGCACCTGCTCGACGAGTTCGACGCGGTCGTCCTCGCCGTCGGGTCGACGCGTCCCCGCGACCTCGAGGTCCCCGGGCGCGAGCTCGCCGGTGTGCACTTCGCGATGGAGTACCTGAAGGGAGCGAACCTCGCCTGCGAAGGGACCATCGCGGCGGCCCCGATCTCGGCGGCGGGCAAGGACGTCGTGATCATCGGCGGCGGCGACACCGGCGCGGACTGCCTCGGCACGGTGCACCGTCAGGGTGCGCGCTCGGTCCGCCAGCTCGAGATCCTCCCGGAGCCGCCCGCGACGCGCCCGGCCGGCAACCCGTGGCCGACGTGGCCGCTCGTCCTGCGCAGCGCCGCCGCGCACGAGGAGGGAGGCGAGCGGCTCTACTCGCTCTCGACGAGCGACGTCGTCGGCGACCTCTCAGGCTCGGTGCGAGCGCTTCGCGCGCACCGGGTCGCGCAGGTGCTCGAGGACGGGCGACCGACGTTCAAGCCGGTCGCTGGCGAGCCGCTCGAGATCGACTGCCAGCTCGTCCTGCTCGCGCTCGGATTCACGGGTCCCGAACCGACGGGTGCCGTCGCCGAGCTCGGGTGCGCGCTCGACGGGCGCGGAAACGTCGCGGTCGACGGGTCGTTCATGACGAGCGTCGACGGCGTGTTCGCATGCGGCGACGCGGCGCGCGGGCAGAGCCTGGTGGTGTGGGCGATCGCGGAGGGCCGCTCGGCCGCCGCCGCCGTCGACCGCTACCTCGAGGGCTCGTCGGACCTTCCGGCGCCGCTCGCGCCGGGCGCGGTCGCGCTCGCGTAGGCGACACGGCGCGCGAGGGGGAGGATGGGCGACGACTCGGTGGACGAGGTCCGCGAGGAGCTCGCTGGCCTTGCGGAGCGGCTCGGGGACCTCGCGTACGAGGAGCTGCGGCGTGCGGTCGCAGCGGGCGAGCAGGTGAGGCCGGAGCTCGAGCGGCGGCTCACGAGAGCGCGGCGGGCGGTTGAGCGCGCAGCCGCGATCCTGTCCGCGCGCGACGTGGGGGCCGGCGGGGCCTGACGCGCCGGGCGCCAGCGGTGCACAGCGTCGCGGGTGCGGTTCGTGAGGGAGCGCGGGCGGGCGCGCGACGGCGCGCACCGCCTCGAGATGTCGTGCATGATGGCGGGATGGATCTCGAGCACGACGAGCGACCGTGGGGGAGCTACACGGTGCTGAGCGACGCTGTGGACCACAAGGTGAAGCAGATCGTCGTCCACCCGGGAAAGCGGCTCTCCTACCAGCGGCACTACAAGCGAGCGGAGCACTGGTTCGTCGTGCGCGGGGTCGGCACGGTCACCTTGGACGGCGTGGAGACGTCCGTGGGGCCGGGCTCGACGGTCGACGTGCCGCGCGAGGCCGCGCACCGGATGGCGAACACGGGTGTCGGCGAGCTCCTCTTCGTCGAGGTTCAGCACGGGGAGTACTTCGGCGAGGACGACATCGTGCGCATCGAGGACGACTTCGGCCGGTAGGTGCATCGCTCCACGAGAGCGTGACGCGCGTCCGAGGAGATGCACGCAGGTGAATCTGTCTGTAGTCGGCTCCGGTCGCGTCGGCGCGGTGGTCGCGGCCTGTTTCGCGCAGCTCGGCCACCACGTCGTCGCGGTCGAGATCGACCCGGCGCGCCGGGCGGAGCTCGAGCGCGGGCGCGCGCCGTTCGCCGAGCCCGGCCTCGACTCGATGTTGCGCAGCGCGCTCGAGTCGGGCGCGCTTTTCTTCACGGACGACGTGGAGCGTGCGGTGCGGTCGAGCACGGTGGTGTTCGTGTGCGTCGGTACGCCCGCGGGTCCCGACGGCAGCCCGAGCATGGAGGCCGTGCGGGGCGCTGCACGATCGATCGGCGCGAGCATCCGGACACCCCAGGTCGTGGTCACGAAGAGCACCGTGCCGGTCGGGACCGGGGAGTGGTTGAAGCCGGAGATCGAGAAGTCACTCGAGGTCCCGCTCGTGCCGGGGCTGGTCGAGGTCGTGTCGAACCCCGAGTTCCTGCGCGAAGGATCGTCGGTCGACGACTTCCTCCATCCGGACCGGATCGTCGTGGGCGCCGACGGCGCACGGGCCCGCGAGGTCGTCCTCGAGGCGTACGAGCCGCTTCTCGCGGCGGAGCGCGCGATCGGGCGTGAGATCCCCGTGTTCGTCACCGAGCTCGTCACGGCGGAGATGGCGAAGTACGCCTCGAACGCGTTCCTCGCGACGAAGATCAGCTTCGCGAACGAGATGGCGCGAATCTGCGACCTGGTCGGAGCGGACATCACCGAGGTCACGGCGGTCATGGGCGCGGACTCCCGGATCGCGGGCGACTACCTCGACGCAGGTCTGGGGTGGGGGGGCTCCTGCTTCGGCAAGGACATCGTGGCGCTCACGACGACCGCACGCGCACGAGGGTTCTCCCCGCGAATCGTCGACGCGGCGGTGCGCGTCAACGACGCCCAGCGAGACCTCGTCGTCGACCAGCTCGAGCGCCACCTCGGACCGCTCGAGTCCCGGCGCATCGGCGTGCTCGGGCTCACGTTCAAACCCGGGACGGACGACCTTCGGGACTCGGCGGCGCTTCAGGTCGTGGCAGCCCTCGTCGAGCGCGGAGCGGTGGTGGTGGCCTGCGACCCGACCGTGAGCGCGCTCCCCGGCTACCCCGAGGTTCGCGTGTGTGCGGGGCCGCGTGAGGTCGCCGCCGGTGCGGACGCACTCGTGCTCGCGACCGCGTGGCCCGACTACCTCGACCTCGACTACTCGGACCTGCGGCGGCTGGCTGCCGGAACGCTCGTGGTCGACGGCCGCAACGCCCTGGACCGGGGAGCGGCCGTCGCGGCGGGCTTCACGTACGTCGGGATCGGGCGGCGCGCCGACCCGTCCCCGAGGTGATCCGCGCCGAGACGGGGGAACGTCTCCCGGGCGACGTACGAGGCGTCGCAGGTCGTCCGAGGAGCGCCCCGGCGGCCGGTCCGAGGTTGTTCGCGGCGAGGGAGTCGACGTACGCGCGCACGAAGTCGGTGCCTGCCACGGCGTACACGGCGGACGAACCCCACACGCGCGCATTGACGTCGTGCACCGAGACGCGGCCTGCGCCGTCGCGGATGACGTCCATGTTGGACAGGCCGTCGAGGCCGAGCGCGGCGACGACGTCGCGAGCGGCCCGGTGCTAGAGGAGAACGGGCAGGAACGGACGATGCGATCGGCCGGTCCGGTTACCGGCACCGCGCACCGCGCACCGTGGGCGTCGCACCGCGCACAGGGGTGGCACTTCGTGCAAAACACCAGCACACGTGCGCAATTTGGCTGACTGCTGCTCTAGACTTGTCATATGGAGTTCCCCACGGCGACCGTCGTCGCTTCGTGCTTCCGGCGGAACGTGCCCCTGCGGAGCGCCGGTCGGCTGCGCACGTTGATGAAGGAGAGCACGACATCGCTCGCGTGGTCGGAGTTCGAGACGTCGGTGACCGGCCTGGCCACCTACATCGCGGGGTCCTTCGTCGTCGGCGTCGGCTACTGGCCGGGTGGAGCCGAGCCGACCGCTGCGTTCAAGATCACGGGTGACCTCCAGGAAGCGCGGAACACCGCGATCAGCATCGCGAAGGAGTTCGGGCAGCAGGCGGTGCGCGTGAACTTCGAGTCGGCCGCGGAGCCGATGCTCCTCGAGTACGACATGTCCCTGTCGGACTGGCGGATCGAGTACCTGTTGCCGCGACGGTCGACGCTCGCGATGGCAGAGGCTGCGTACTGGCTCGCCCGGGACGCACCGACCGAGATGCCCGCCGGACGCGTGATGGGCGACCGGATCGTGATCGACGGGGGCCTGGGATTCGTCGCGAAGGCCCACCGCACCATCGTCGAGCGGTACGGTCGACCGATCTCGGTCGGCTCCGTGCGCGTCGAGCGCTGGGGAAGCGACGGCGAGCAGCGCGGGTTCGTCCGCGAGCAGCGGATCGAGCGCGCGAGCGAGGAAGACCTCGGTCGCATCCTGCTCGCGTAGCCTGCTCCCGGAGATGCCCCAGGGGGAACTGCGTGGAGTCGGCTGTCCGCGCTCCGAGGAGAGGTGGAGGATGTCGCTCGTCGAGCGAGCAGAGCGCTGGGTGTTCGCCGTCGCGACGCGGTTCGTCCGGACGCACTACCCCTATCGGCGTCACGTGATCCTCGACTACGTCACGCGGCTGTCGCTGCTGCGAAGCCTGTGGTACTCGGCCAAGTTCCGAGGCATCGTCGTGCTCGAGCGGGGCGCACGGCTGCGCACGATCGACTCCGGCACGATCAGGCTGGGCGCGCACGCAGCCCTGTTCGTCGGGTTCGAGCCCTACCACCGTTCGAGCACGAGCATCACGGTCGATCCGGGTGGCGTCATCGAGATCGAGGGCACCGTGTCGCTGCTGCGGGATACGGCCACCCAGGTGGGCAAGGGCGGCCGCCTCCACCTCGATTCGGGAGTCGTGGTGAACGAGGGAAGTCGGATCACCTGCGATCTCGAGGTCCACATCGGCCGCGGGTGCATGATCGGGCCCGGCGTGCGCCTGACGGACACCGACGAGCACCAGGTCGTCCCCGCCGGCCACGTCACGTCACGTCGCGACGACCGGGCGATCCAGTCACCGGTTCACCTCGCCGACGGGGTCTGGATCGGCTCGTCGGCGGTCGTGCTTCGCGGCGTCACGATCGGCACGGGGGCGATCGTCGCGGCCGGAGCGGTGGTAACCGGGCCCGTGGAGGCGCACACGTTGGTCGGCGGCGTCCCGGCGAAGGTGATCCGGACCGGGATCGCCTGGGTTCCCTAGCGCCCGGGCGGCCGCGGCCGGACGGCGCTACCGCGCCGCCCCCTACACCCGGAACCTCCCGACGAGACCCTTGAGCTCAGAGGCCATGCGGGCGAGATCTCCTGCGGCGCGCTCGCTGTCCGCGGTTCCCGCCGAGGTCGTCTGCGCGACGGTCGCGACGCCGCCGATGCGCTCGGTGATCTGCGCGGCGCCCGCGGCCGCGCCGGAGACGCTGCGTGCGATCTCGTTCGTCGTGGCGGTTTGCTGTTCGACGGCGGACGCAATCGTCGCCTGGAGGTCGTTGATGTCCCCGATGATCTCTGAGATCCGCCCGATCGCCTCGACCGCACCTTCGGTGTCGGCCTGGATGGCCTCGATCTTCGCGGAGATGTCCTCGGTCGCGATCGCAGTCTCGCGCGCGAGGTCCTTCACCTCGTTCGCGACGACCGCGAAGCCCTTGCCGGCTTCGCCCGCGCGCGCGGCCTCGATCGTCGCATTGAGCGCCAGGAGGTTCGTCTGCTGGGCGATGCCCGTGATGACCTTCACGACCTTGCCGATCTCCTCGGAGGAGGCACCGAGCTTCGCGACGGTCCCGTTCGTCGAGGTCGCGACGTCCGCAGCGAGGGTCGCGACGCGCGCGGCCTCGGCAGCGTTCTTCGCAATCTCGCGGATCGACGCGGTGAGCTCTTCGGCCGCGGTCGCGACGCTCTGCACCGAGGACGAGACGACCTCGGAGGTCTCGGACACCACCCCCGCCTGGGCGGAGGTCTCCTCGGCCCCGGCCGACATCTGCGCCGACGTCGCAGTGAGCTCCTCGGCCGCCCCCGCGAGGCTCTCGGAGTTCGCGCCGATCGCGCCGAGGCGCGCACGGAGGTCCGCGAGGAATCGCGCGAGGCTCTCGCCGACCTGGCCGACCGGGTCCGTGCCAGCGACCGGGACCGTGACCGTGAGGTCGCCCGCTCCTGCCGCGTTCACGACCTCGAGGATCTCGTTCACCTTCTCGCGCAGCTCGGCCTCGGCCGCATGCTCACGGACCCGAGTCGCGAGCCGCTCGAGCGCGACCTGCAGGTTCGTGCGGAGCGCCGCGAAGCTCGCCGCGCGGCGCGAGCCCGGCCCGACGCGCTCGGCGCACGCGAGCTCGAGGACCGCGAGCACGGCGCCGTCGAGGTGGATCGGCAGCCTCACGAGCGATCCGCCCCGCGGCGTGTCGTCGAGCGCGATCTCGGCGAGGGACGCGTCCTGGCCGTCGGGCGCGGCGACCCGAGCGGCCTCGAGGTCGCACCGCTCGCGGGCGGTCCGCGCCGCGACCTCGAGGGCCTCGCTCGGACTCGTGCACGCCGCGACCGCGTCGAGCACGGCGGTGATGCCGTGGGCGTCGCGCGCGGCTGCCGCATCCTCGTCGCCACGCCGCGCGATCTCGTCTCTGCTCCGCTCCTGCGACGCGATCGCCGCGTCGAGGCCGCGCGCGAGGTCACCGAGCTCGTCGGCGGTGTCGATCCCCGTGCGGGCCGCGAGGTCGCCCGCGAAGACCCGGTCGAGGGCCGCGCCGATGCGGCCGAGGGGGCGGGTGATCGAGCGGACGACGAGGCGCGTCGCGACCGCCGCGAGCGCGATGCCGATGAGCGCGAGCACGAGGAGCTCGAGGAGCGCTGCGTTGACGTTCGAGACGACGGATGCCTTCACCGCCGCGGTGAGCACGACGATGCGCGAGTTCAACGCGTTGAAGTCCGCCTGCGTCGTATTCGAGATCCGAAGATTCGACACGGTCATAACCTTGATCGCGCTCTTCGGCTCCCACGCGGCGACGTCCGCGAGCACGACGTCCGTGAACCGGTTGTAGGCGGCGAGGTCGGCTTCGGTCCGGCGCACGGTCGCGCGGAACGACGCGGGCAGGGAGAGCTCGCCCGCGAGCCGGTCGAGCGTCGCGAACGAGGCGCGCGCCTGCGCGTAGCCCTGGCGGACCTGCTCGGAGGTCACCTGCGCGAGGTTGACGTTCGCCGCGGTTCTCGGCAGCGCGGCGACGGCCGCCGCCATGTTCGACTGGCCGTCGTCGGTGAGCCATCCCTCGTAGGCGTTGCGCTCGGCGAGGAGGGCGTTCGTGACCTCGCTCGCAGTCACGGCCTTCTGCTTCGAGGAGATGAGGCCCTGGACGGACAGGCCCGTACACGCGGCCCAGACGACACCGAGCACCGCGACGAGCCCGACGAGGCGCCGCGACACCGAGAGGTCCGACAGGCGCGAGCGCGCCGTACGGGCCCCTGCGCCACCGCCGGCACCGGCACGCGGGGCGCGCGCTTCGTTGCGCGCGCCCCGCGGCGTGCCGGAGGTGCCCGGGGCGTGGAGGGCACCGTGGGAGGGGGGCTCGAGACCCGGGCGCCGCTGCCCGGTCGTCGCGGCGATCTCGGCGGTGTCGCTGGACCCGCCGCGCTGTGCGATCACGTCCCGGTCGCGCAGGGCGAACGGGCGCAGCGCCGTGGGGATGCCCTCCCGGTCGCCGATGTTCGGAACTGGCATCTCGCTCCCTCGTCTGCGGTGTCGGGCCGGGGCGGCGCTCGCCCGGACGCGCCCGATCGCGGAATTACGGCAGGGGAGCGGGGGGAGTTGACCGATCGAGCCCCGGGACGAGCGCGTTCAGCGCGTCGATGAGCTGGCGGAGGCGGCCGTTGTGCACGCGGTCGAAGTCCAGCGCGACGCGTGGGAGCGCGAGGTGGTCGTCGGTCGCACGCTCGGGTGGGAGCGGGCCGGTGCGCCAGATGCCGCGCCCCGAGCAGATGTCGGCAAACGCCGCCGACAGCATCGTGACCTCCTCCTCGCTCGGCGCGTGCAGGAGCCGGATGACGAGCGTGGACCCGACGTAGCGCAGCGAGTGGTAGTTGCGGTGGAAGCCGAGCAGCTCGCCGATCGCGGTGTCGACGTCGGCCGTGATCGTGTAGAGCGCTGCGTCGAGGGGGTCGGCGAGGCCCCTGCCGTAGACCTGCTCGGTGACGAAGCGCTCCCAGGCCTCCCAGTACGCGTCCCCAGGTGTGTCGACGAGGACGATCGGCGCGGGCTCGGCCTTTCCCGTCTGGACCAGCGTGAGGAGCTCGAACGCCTCGTCGAGCGTGCCGAACCCGCCCGGAAGGACGAGGAAGCCGCTGGACTCCTTCATCAGCATGAGCTTGCGCGTGAAGAAGTACTTCATCTCGACGAGCTTCTCGTTCTCCGCGATCCAGGGGTTCGCCGCCGCCTCGAACGGCAGCCGGATGTTCACCCCGATCGCCTTTTCGGCACCCGCGCCCTCGTTGCCGGCGGCCATGATGCCCGGGCCGGCGCCGGTCACGACCATCCAGCCCGCGCTCGCGAGGCGCCTCGCGAGCTCGCGGGTGAGCACGTAGAGGTTGTCGGAGGGCGCGGTGCGAGCCGAGCCGAAGATCGTGACCTTCGGCGTCTCCCGGTACGGCGCGAACATCGCGAACGCGTCGGCCATCTCGGCGATCGCCGAGCGCGCGATCTTGAGGTCGAGGCGCGACGCGCCGTGTCGCGCCAAGTCGAGCGCGCTCGTGATCACGGCGCGATGCAGGTCACGGTTGCGCCTTGCACCCGCGGCGTCGAGCAGCGTCTCGACGAGCGCGTCGATGTCCGCGGAGTCGCCCGGACCGGCGTCGGTCGGCGTGTCCGGCGCGGCGTCCGGCGCGCGCACCTCGCCTGCCTGCGGGACGTCGCTCATCCGAGGACGTCGCCGATCGCGGGCCGGTCGCACAGCCACACGATCCGCTGCGCGCGCACGCGGGCCGCAGGCAGGTCGCCGCCGGCCGCGACGCTCGCGAGCGCGTGCCGCTTCTCTGCGCCGGTGACCGTGAACACCGCGAGACGCGCGCTCGAGATCCCGGCGTAGGTGAGGGTGAGCCGTGGGAGCGCGTTGCGACCGGAAGGGTCGAAGCTCGTCACGACGAGCCTGTCCGCGGGCGCGTCGAGCGCCTCGGAGCCGGGGAAGAGCGACGCGGTGTGGCCGTCGGGCCCGAAGCCGAGCTGCACGAGGTCGAGACCGCCCGCGGCGCGCAGCATCCGCTCGTAGGCGGCGGCGCCGTCGGTGCACGACATCGGGTGGAAGCCCGCGAGCTGCCCGACGCGCGCGCCGAGAGCGGACCTGATCGCGCGCGCGTTCGACTCGGGAGCGTCGGGTGCGACGCACCGCTCGTCGACGAAGTAGCAGACGAGTGACGACCACGCGACGTCGTCGCGTGCGGCGAGGGCAGAAGCGCACCGGGCGCCGGACGCCCCGCCGGAGCACGCGAGGCGGAAGGGCGCCCCGTCGCGGCCGCGCGCGCGCAGGTGCCCGACGATCTCCCCGGCCGCGAGCTCGGCGAAGCTCTCGGCGACGTCGTCGACGACGCGCATCTCGCCGATCACCGCAGGGCTCCGACGACGGCGTTCACGCGAGGGCGCGTGCGCGGGCTGGTCGCGCGACTCCGGTCACGGGTTGCGCCACTGGCGTCCGCCGCCTTCGATGAGGCGGTCGGCCTCGATGGGTCCCCACCCGCCGGCGCGGTAGTGCGCGAGCGGTGGCTCCCCCTCGAGGAACGCCTGCTGGATCGGCGCCACGATCTCCCACGCCTGGTCGACCTCGTCGCTGCGGATGAAGAGGGTCGCGTCCCCGGACATCGCGTCGAGCAGGAGGCGCTCGTACGCGTCCGCGGTCCCGCCCGGGAAGGCCTCTGCGTAGGAGAAGTCCATCGCGACGCTGCGCACCCGGAACGCGGGTCCGGGCACCTTCGCGCCGAAGCTCAGCGCGATGCCCTCGTCGGGCTGGATGCGCAGCGTCAAGGTGTCGGGACGGAGGTCGCGCGCAAGCTTTCCGGCGAAGGGCAGGTGCGGCGGGCGTTGGAATACCATCGAGACCTCGGTCGCGCGATCCGCCAGCCGCTTGCCCGTGCGGACGTAGATCGGCACGCCCGCCCAGCGCCAGTTGTCGACGAGGAGGTGCATGGCCACGTACGTCTCGGTCTGGGAGGACGGTGAGACGCCGTCCTCCTCGCGGTAGCCGGGCACGTCCTCGCCGTGCAGCGTCCCGCGCTGGTACTGCCCGCGCACCACGTTGTTCACGGCTTCGTCCGTGTCGGGGATGAGCACGGACCGCAGCAGCTTCACCTTCTCGTCGCGGATGCCGTCCGCGTCCATCGACGACGGAGGCTCCATCAAGGTGAGCGAGAGCACTTGCATCACGTGGTTCTGCACGATGTCGCGCAGCGCGCCGGCGGTCTCGTAGAAGCCGCCGCGGTGCTCGACCCCCAGGCTCTCCGCGACCGTGACCTGGACGTGGTCGACGTAGCGCCGGTTCCAGATCGGCTCGAAGATCGAGTTCGCGAACCGGAGGGCGAGGACGTTCTGCACCGTCTCCTTGCCCATGTAGTGGTCGATGCGGAAGATCTGGTCCTCTCGAAACGCCTCGTGGAGACTCGCGTCGAGGTCCTTCGCGCTCGCGAGGTCCGAGCCGAAGGGCTTCTCGACGACGAGACGCGCGAAGTCGCCGCCGGGTGCCGGGCGGTTGCACCCGTGCTTCGCGAGGGAGCCGGCGACCGCGCCGAACAGCGCGGGGATCGTCGCGAGGTAGTAGACGCGGTTGCCCGCCGTGCCGCTCTCCGCGTCGAACCCGTCGAGGATCTCCGCGAGGCGGCCGAAGGTCGCGTCGTCGCCGTAGTCGCCGGCGACGTAGCGAAAGCGGTCGACCAGACGGTTCCAGGCTCCGTTTGAACTCGGGGGGGCGAGCTTGCGGCACATCTCGCGGAACTCCTCGTCGGTCCAGTCGCTCCGTGCGACGCCGACGAGCGCGAACTGGTCGTTGAGCGAGCCGCGCTCGACGAGCTGGGCGAGCGCGGGGAGGATCTTGCGGTGCGCGAGGTCGCCGGAGGCACCGAATATCACGAGCGCGAGGGGCTCCGGGCGGCGACCCAGGTCGGGGTCGATGTCGTGCACGGTCGCGGTGAACCCGGTGGACGGCGACGTGTCGCCTCCCGAGCCCACGCTCGCGAGACCGGCCATCTCAGACGAGCTCGCCCGGGTCGTCGACCGCGACACGCAGCACTCGGCGCTCGTGCGCCTGGAGGCTCTCGTGGTCGCCGATCGCCTGGGCGGCGATCAGTGTGGCGAAGTCGTAGGGCTTGCCGGGGATCGGCACGGCCGGTGACGGGGATCGACGCACGAGCTGCAGGGCGACGACCGAGGCCGGTCCACCCTTGTGGAGCTGCCCGGTCGAGTGGAGAAACCGCGGCCCGTACCCGGCGGTCACCGCCATACCGCCGTGTGCGTCGCGGATCTTGCGCCGAAGCGCCTCGAGCCGCTGCTCGCTCCCGTACGGCAGGTACGCCTGGATGCTCACGTAGTCCCCGGGCCGCACGTGCTCCTCGAGCCACGCGGGCACCGCGTCCGGCTCGCCGGACGTGACCGCGGGGAGCGGCAGCTCGTCGAGGACGCGCGCGGTGTTCGCCTTCGACTCGGCGACGTTCGGCTCGTCGAACGGGTCGATGTCGAGCACGTGGCCCGCCGCGGCGGTCGCGATCTCGAGCCGGTAGAACTCCGCGCCGAGCTGGTGCGCACTCGCGAGCGAGATCGCGAGCTCGTGGCGGTCGGCTCCCGGCTCGGGCTCCGTCGTCGGCACGGGAATGCAGCCGCGTCCGAGCTTGCCCGTCGACTCGGCGAGGAGCTGCTCGGCCCACAGGCCGAAATCGCGGTGCGCGTCCTGCACGCGGATCGTCGTCTTGTCGCGGCCCTCGAGCGCTGCGCTCGCCATGTCGATGCCGATCTCCGCCGCCTCACGGCGATCGACCTCCAGCGCGCGCCCGCACAGCTCGGCGACGTCGTAGCCGGCGAGCGCGGCGGGCACGAGGCCGAAGTGCGAGAGCACCGAGTAGCGGCCGCCGATGTCCGGGCGGTTGAGGAAGATGCGGTTCACGCCGAGCTCGTCGCCCTGCGACGCGAGCGGCGTACCCGGGTCCGTGACGATCGCGAACCGCTTCGGGTCACGGCAGCGACCGAGCGCGTGCGCGAAGAGCACGTTCGGCTCGAGGGTCGTCCCGGACTTCGACGAGACGAGCACGAACGCGTCCTCGATGGGTGCCGCGGCGACCGTCGTCGGATCGGTCGTGTCGCACACGACGATTCGCCGGCCGGCGGGCGAGCCGAATGCGTCGCGTATGGAAGCGAGGACCGCCGGACCGAGCGAGGACCCGCCCATCCCGAGCAGGACGACGACCTCCTGGTCGATGGTCGCCGCCCACCGCTCGAGCTCACGCGCCGCGCGCTCCATCTCCCGCGGCTCGTCGAGCCAGCCGAGCCGGTTGCCCGACACGTTGCCGTCGGGCCAGAGCGTCGAGTCGCGCGCCGAGATGCGCTCCGCGAGCTCCTCCGCACCCGTCGGGGACGGGCTCATCGGTCGACGCCGAGGGTCGCGGCCTTCTGGCGCAGCTCGTCGAGGAGCTCCTCGAAGGACTTCGCGAACGACGCGACACCCTCGACTTCGAGGAGCGACGTGACGTCGTCGAGGTCGACCCCCACCTCGGTGATCCCGGCGATCGCCGCGCGCGCGCCGTCCACGTCGCCGTCCACCGTGCGGGCGACGGCACCGTGGTCCGCGAACGCGTCGATCGTCGCCGGCGGCATCGTGTTCACCGTCTCGGGCCCGATGAGCGAGTCGACGTACAGGAGGTCGGGGTAGGAAGGGTTCTTCGTGGAGGTCGAGGCCCACAGCGGGCGCTGGACGTGCGCGCCGGCGGCGACGAGCGACGCGAGGCCCGGTGCGGAGAAGCGCTCGTGGAACAGCGCGTACGCGAGTCTCGCCTGCGCGACGGCCGCGGTCCCGCGGAGCTCGAGCGCCCGCTCGGCCCGGGTGGAGCCCGGGTCGGCCGCGGCGATCGCCTCGAGCCTGCGGTCGACCTCGGTGTCCACCCGGCTCACGAAGAACGAGGCGACCGAGGCCACGCCCGACGGATCGCCTCCGGCGTCGACGAGGCGCTCGAGCCCGCGCTCGTAGGCGTCGATGACCGCCGCGTAGCGGCCGAGCGAGAAGATCAGCGTCACGTTGACGCTGCGTCCTTCCGCGATCATCTCTTCGATCGCGGGCAGCCCCTCGAGCGTCGCGGGGATCTTCACGAGCAGGTTCGGCGCGTCGACCCTGCTGGAGAGCGCCCGCGCGGCGGCGATCGTGCCTGCGGTGTCGTGGGCGAGGGTCGGGGACACCTCGACGGACACGAAGCCGTCTCCCCCGGAGCTCGAGTCGTAGAGGGGGCGGAAGAGCGCGAGCGCTCCTCCGGCGTCGTGGAGCACGAGGTCCCAGTAGGCCTCGTCGACCGACTCGCCGCCCGCGACCGCGTCCGCGAACTGCTCGTCGTAGTCGTGGCCCGCCTCGATCGACTTCGCGAGGATCGTGGGGTTCGACGTGAGCCCGCGCACGCCGAGCTCGAGGAGCACGTCGAGCCCACCCGGCGCGAGGTACGAGCGCTTCAGGTCGTCGACCCACGGGCTCTGCCCACCCACGTCGTAGAGGTCGTGCACCTTGGTCACCAGCCGCTCCTCTCGTGTGCCGCGCGCGATCCCGTCCGCGGCGGGCCCGGCGTCGCGGTGGTCCGCCGCTCGGGCCCCCAGGCGAGCCTACGGCGCGGGAGCGCAGCTCGGGGCGCTCCCTGCAACGAATCGCGGGCGCTCGGTCCGCCGGTCGTGGCCGCGAGCGAGCGCTGGGTCACACGGTCAAGATAGCAGCGGGCCTGTGCGCCCCGGGTGGGGCCGGCAGCCGCACGGCGGCGTCGAGACGTTCGTCGACGGCCCGCGGCCTCGCAGCGCGGAAGGGGCGGAGCCCGTGAGCGGCCGGAACACGAAACGGGCGGCGAGGCCCACGATCGTCCAGGTCGCCGCGGACGGCGGGGCGCTGCGCGCGGTGCTCGGGACCATGGGGGGCCGTGCGCAGCCGCAGATCATGGCCGAGGTGCTGCTCCGCCTCGCGGACGGCGAGCGCTGCGAGCGCGCGGTCGGTCGCAGGCGGTCGCGGGTGGTCGCGGCAGGCGACGGGTGCGCTAGCCTGCCGCGGAGCCGGCGAACGCCCCGCGGGGCACGCCCGATCGTACGTGCGGCGAGGGGGACGAGGAGGGCGATGCGCGGGCTACGAGGGCGACGGGAGAGCGAGCCCGCCCGCGCGGCCATCGGCGAGACGGTCACGATGCTCCGCCGTTACTTCGTGCAGGAGACAGTCGGACCGCTCCGCAACGTCGCCCGCGCGCTCGCGTTCGGCGTGGCGGGCTCGCTGCTGCTCGGCGTCGGAGGCGTCGTACTGCTCCTCGCGGTGCTACGGGTCCTGCAGAGCGAGACGGGGAGCACCTTCGCCGGCACCTGGTCGTTCGCGCCGTACCTCCTGAGCGGGGTCGCGGCGCTCCTTTTCGCCGGAGGTGCGGCCTTCGTCGGGCTGCGAGGGGCCCGCGGCCCGCGCCGCGGACAAGGAGGCACGTCGTGACACCGATCAGGGGCCCGGGCGAGCGGATCTCGCTCGACGACATCGAGGGCCAGCTCCGCTCGCTCGGGGGTACGGCCCAATCGGTGGTCGCCGAGTCGCGGACCACCGCGCTCGCGGCGGCCGTCGCCGGCGGGGCGCTCGCGGTCGCGTCGGTATACTTCCTCGGCCGTCGGCGCGGGCGGCGCCGTTCGACCGTGCTCGAGATCCGTCGGGTCTGACTCCGTGTTCGCACTGCTCGACCGGATCTCGCGCCGTATCGTCCGGCGGGGCCTGCGCCAGGGACTGCTCGAGGGGAGCTCCCTATGGCTCGTCGCCGGAGCGGTCGCGTGGCTGTTCCGCCTGCTGACGACTCCCGAGTCGCCGCGCGTCGTGCGCGAGCGCATCGCGGTGGGCGAGTCGATCGTCGTGACGCATCTGCCCGCCCCACCGAGCGCGCGGGTGGCGCGCCGCGCGACGCGCCGGGCCGCGGGCGCGACCGCCGGGGAGGCGTGAGCGCGGGCTTCGCCGGCGAGGCGCGGCCCCGCGGGCCGCTCACCGCGGGCGAGCGGGTGCTCCTCGTCGACCGCAAGGACCGGCGCTATCTCGTCCGCCTCGTCGTCGCGGGCTCGTTCCAGAGCCACGCCGGCGTCGTCGAGCACGACGAGATCATCGGCGCGCGGGACGGCTGCGAGGTGGTGGCGCGCCGGCGCGACGGTGGCACCGGACCGGCGCGCCGATTCCTCGTCCTTCGCCCGACACTCGCGGATCTCGTCGTCAAGATGCCGCGCGGGGCGCAGGTGATCTACCCGAAGGACCTCGGCGCGATCCTGATGGCCGCGGACATCCATCCCGGCGTCCGCGTCCTCGAGGCCGGGGTCGGCTCCGGCGCGCTCTCGATGACGCTGCTCAGCGCGGGCGCGGACGTGCTCGGGTACGAGGTCCGTCCCGACTTCGCCGCGCGGGCCCGTGCGAACGTCACCGATCTGCTCGGTGGTGCCGCTGCGTACCGCGTCGAGGAGCGGGACGTCTACGAGGGGATCGAGGTGCGCGAGCTCGACCGGGTGCTGCTCGACCTTCCCGAGCCGTGGCGGGTCGTCGGGCACGCGCAGGACGCGCTCACCCCGGGCGGGATCCTGCTCGCGTACCTGCCGACGATCAACCAGACGGCCGAGTTGCGCGAGCGGCTCGCGCGCTGCCGCTTCGCGTTCGCGGAGACCTTCGAGATCCTGCGGCGCACCTGGCACGTCGAGGGTCGCTCGGTGCGCCCGGACCACCGGATGGTCGCGCACACGGGCTTCCTCACGACCGCTCGGCGGGTGTCGTCGCGCTGGGACGAGGAATCCGCAGGCTGAGCGACGCCGGGTACGCCCGGCGATCAGGTTGTGACCGGCAGATGACGGCTGCATTGCGTACTCGTTGCAGCCGCGGCCTTGACAACCTTGTCAGCGGGGTGTTCAATCGCCGAGGGAGTTCGGGGGGATCTGTGCACGCGATCGACTCGGTCGCGTCGCCCGATCTGACATCGATGTCAGCCGCGCCGGATGCGGTGTCACGCAGTGCGGGGGGGATGCCGTGACCACAGTGCAACGGCCGACGGGCGGGCACGGCGGGGCGCCCGCCCGGCCCGTCGTCGAGGTGCGTGGGGTCTCGAAGCGCTACGGGAGCATTCACGCGCTGCGCGACGTCGACATGGCGATCTGTCCCGGCGAGGTCGTCGGGCTGGTCGGCGACAACGGAGCGGGCAAGTCGACGCTCGTCAACATCATCGCGGGCGCGCTCGCGCCGACGTCCGGGGAGATCCTCGTGGACGGGGAGCGGGTGGGCTTCAAGTCCCCGACGGACGCGCGCGACGCGGGGATCGAGACCGTGTACCAGGACCTCGCGCTCGCGCCCGACCTGAGCGTCTGGCAGAACCTGTTCCTCGGCCGGGAGCTCACGGTGCGCGGGCCGCTCGGCTGGATCGGCTGGCTCGACCGCCGTGCCATGGCCCAGCAGAGCGTCACGGACCTCGAGCGCACCCGGATCAGGATCTCCTCGGTGTCGAGCCGGGTCGGCCGGCTTTCCGGCGGACAGCGCCAGGCCGTCGCGGTGGGGCGCGCCGCGGCGTGGGGCTCGAAGGTCATCCTGATGGACGAGCCGACCGCAGCACTCGGCGTCGAGCAGCAGCAGAAGGTCGGCGAGCTGATCAAGACCGTCGCGTCCCACGGGCTGCCGGTGCTGCTCATCAGCCACAACCTCCCCCAGGTCTACGACGTCTGCGATCGCATCCTCGTGCTGTTCCACGGTCGCCTGATCGCGGACCTCCGCCCGGAGGAGACCGACATGGACGGCATCGTCGGCTGGATCACCGGGGCTGCGATGCTGTCGGGCGGGTCCACCCGGTGAGCGCTCCGCAGCCACCCGCCGCCGCGCTGGACGCGCACGTCGCGGAAGGTGAGCTCGAAGCCGGTCGGGACTCCGTCCCGGTGTTCCAGCGATTCATGGAGCGTATCGGGGCGTTCTGGACGCTCGGGGTGCTCGCGGTCCTCATCGTCGCGTTCGGCATCGCGGCTCCGACGCTATACACGAAGGCGGCGTGGCTCGCGACGTCGAGCTTCGCAGTCGAGTACCTGATCCTCGCGATCGGCCAGACGTACGTGATCGTGACGTCGGGGATCGACCTCGCCGACGGCGCGACCCTCGGCTTCTCGGCAATGGCCGGATCGCTGCTCATGGAGAACCTGCTCGCTTCCCACGTGTCGGGCGGCGTCGCATCCTTCGTCGGCATCCTGCTCATGCTCGCGACGGGCGCCGGGATCGGGCTCGTCAACGGGCTGATCATCACGCGGGTCAAGCTCCCGCCGTTCATCGTGACGCTCGGTACCCTCACCGCCGTCACGGGCGCGACCGACCTGTTGAACAACGGAACCGAGATCACGAACCTTCCCGGGTTCGTCACGACCCTCGGCACGGCGAACGTTCTCTCGGGCTGGCTGCCGGTCCCCGTGCTCATCGCGCTGGCGCTCGCCGTCCTGTTCGGTCTGGGGCTCTCGCGGACCCGCTTCGGGATGCGGACGTACGCGATCGGATCGAACGAGATCGCGGCGCGGCGGGCCGGCGTTGACGTCGACCGCCATCTCGTGCGCGTCTACATGATCTCGGGCGTGCTCGCAGGAGTCGCGGGACTCCTCGTGACCGCCAACTTCTCCGCGGCCTCGCCGATCGCCGGTGCGAACGACGAGCTCTACGCGATCGCCGCCGTCGTCATCGGCGGGGCGAGCATCTTCGGCGGCAGGGGGACGATGTTCGGGACCGTGATCGGGACCGGCATCATCGCGGTGCTCACGACCGGCCTCGTCCTCGCGAACGTCCAGCCGTTCTGGCAGCAGGTCGCGATCGGTGCGGTCGTCATCGGCGCGGTCGCCGTCGACCGGGTGCGGACGCGGGCCGGCACCGACTGACGCGCACGATCGAGCCTCCCGGCACCGTGCCGGGCGGCGCACACGGACCTCTAGATAAGAGGCAACTAGATGAGCAGGCAGCTAGATGACTAACGAGGGGGTAGCGATGTCCAACATGCACAGGTCGAAGGGGGCTGCGAGGGTGGGCCGCAAGGCACGCATCGTCGGATCGGCGGCGGTGGTCGCGGCCGGCGCCACGGCCGCGTCGCTCGTGCTCGCCGGTGCGTCGTCCGCGGCGGACCACGCAGCGAAGGCGCCGAAGGTCGCGGCGAAGAACATCACGATCGCGCTCGTGCCGGGGCTCACGACGGACCCGTTCTACATCACGATGCACGCGGGGGCGGCGGCCGAGGCGAAGAAGCTCGGAGTGAAGCTCACGTGGCAGGGCGGCACGACCTTCAGCCCGACGACGCAGCTGCCGGTCGTGAACGCGCTCCTCGCAGAGCACCCGAGCGCGCTTCTGATCGCGCCGACCGACGTCGTCGCGCTGAAAGCGCCGATCCAGAAGTTCATCAAGGCCGGCATCCCGGTCATCACGGTGGACACGACGTTGACGGACACCTCGATCCTCGCGTCCCGGATCACGTCGAACAACTTCCAGGGCGGCGAGCAGGCGGCGGAGACCATCGCGAAGCTCGCGCACTTCAAGGGCCAGGTCGCGGTCGACAACGTCAACCCGGGGATCTCTACGACCGACGCCCGCCAGGCGGGCTTCATCGCCCAGATCAAGAAGTACCCGAAGATGTCGGTCGCGGCGATCGAGTACAACAACGACAGCCCGACGCTCGCGGCGAGCCAGACGAAGGACATGGTCCTCAAGTTCCCGAAGCTCGTCGGGATCTTCGGCACGAACATCTACGGGGCGCAGGGCGCGGGTGAGGCGATCGCCGCGGCCGGCAAGAAGGGCAAGGTGTTCGTCGCGGCCTACGACGCCGAGCCGGCGACCGTGAAGCTGCTCAAGCAGGGCGTGATCAACGTCCTCGTGATCCAGCAGCCCGCGCTCGAGGGTGCCGACGGCGTGAAGTACGCGTACGACATCCTCACCGGGCACAAGTCGGCGGTGCCGAAGTCGACGCTGGTGCAGAACGTGGTCGGGACGACCGCGAACGCCTCGAGCCCGAGCATCTCGAAGTACTACTACCTCTCGTCGTTCTCGGGCTGAGCGAGCGCGAGGAGATGGGCGGAGCCGTGGGCCGTGCGCGCGTGGCATCGTGCTGACGCGCCGGTCCGCGGCTTCGCGGCGGGCGAAGCCGCGCGGGCGGTCCGGCGTGAGCCCGAGTCGCGTCGAGGGGCCCGGAGGCGTCGGCGCCGTCGTCGTCGCGGGCTCGCCGGGTTCGGGCAAGACGACCTTCGGGACCGCCTTGGCCCGCGCTACCGGGTTCGCGCTGCTGGACCTCGACGACGTCGCGGGTGCGCTCACGACCGCGGCGCTCGCGCTCGCGGGCGTGGGCGTGGACGCACTCGACGACGCGCGACACGGGCCGGCGCTGCGTCACGGGCGCTACGCGTCGCTCGTTGCGACCGCAGTTGCGAACCTGGGTGTCGGGCTCGGCGTCGTGCTGGTCGCGCCGTTCAGCGACGAGGTGCGCGACCGGGTCGCCTGGTCGGCGCTCACGAGCCGGCTCGCAGCGCGGACCGCGCTCTGCTACGTGGACGTGCCGGACGAGCTGCTGCTCGCGCGCCTCGCGCGCCGCGGCGCGCCTCGGGACGCGGCGAAGCTCGCCGCGCCGGACGTCTTCGCGGCCAGCCGTGCTGCAGTGCGACCCGCGGTCGACCACGTCCGCGTCGACGGCACGCGCCCCGTCGAGGACGAGGTCGTCCGGGTCCGCCGTGTGCTCGGTCTCGCACGCGACGAACGTGGCGCGTGGCCGGGCGGAACGGCCGTGGCGCCGTGCTGATCCTCAACCCGAACGTATGCGTCGACCGCACGGTCGCGCTCGGCGAGCTCGTTCCCGGCAACGTGCACCGGACCGGGCGCGCTGCGACGACCCTCGGAGGAAAGGGCGTGAACGTCGCTCGTGTCGCGCGGGCGCTCGCCGACCGTGCGTGCATCGTCGGCTTCCTGCCCCGCGTCGACGCGGCGCGGCTCGAGGCGCTCGCGCGCGGCGAGGGTGCGGAGCTCGTCGGCGTCGAGGTCGGCGGGGACGCTCGCGTCGCGACGATCCTCCTCGAGTCCTCCGGCCGCGTGACCGTGCTCAACGAGCCGGGCGTCAGTGTCGACTCCAGCGGTTGGGACGCGCTGCTCGAGCAGGTTCGCGCCCGGCGGGAAGGGCACGCGACCCTCGTGTGCTCGGGGAGCCTGCCACCCGGCTCGCCGGTCGACGCCTACGCGCGCGCGGTCAGCCTCGGCCGGTCGCTCGGCGTCGCGACGGTGGTGGACGCGACGGGTCCGGTGCTCGAGGCGGCTCTCGGCGAAGGGCCCGACGTGGTCAGCCCGAACCTCTCCGAAGCCGAGGCCGTGCTCTTCGGCCGGACGGACGAGATCGTGGAGCCGACCGGGCCGGACGTGGTCGAACGCGCCGCACGGGCGGCGTCCGAGCTCGTGCTGCGAGGGGCGCGGCGGGCGATCGTGAGCGCCGGGAGCCATGGAGCGGCGTTCTCGGCGGGTGCGTCCGTCGCCTGGTGCGCCGCGCCCGAGGTCCGGGTCGTGAACCCGATCGGCGCGGGCGACTCCCTCGTCGGCGGCCTGGTCCACTCGCTCGAGGCGGGGGAGGCGTTCGACACGGCCGTCCGATTCGCGCTCGCGGTCGCGTCGGCCTCCTGCGAGGAGCCCCTCGCCGGCGGCGTCGACGCCGCGCGAGTCCACGAGCTGCTCGGCTCGCTCGGGGCGTCCGAGCCCGTCGGCGCGGGACCGGGCTGAAGCCGTGACGACCCCGACGCTGCGCGACGTCGCACGGCTCGCCGGCGTGAGCATCAAGACGGTCTCGCGCGTCGTGAACGGCGACGCGGAAGTCGCCGAGTCGACCGCGGGACGCGTCCGCGAGGCGATCGGCTCGCTCGGCTACCGCCCGAACCCTCTCGCCCGCTCGCTGCGCACCGGACGGGACGAGGCGATCGGCCTCGTCGTCGAGACGATCGGCGACCCGTTCTTTGCCGCGGTGACCGAGGCCGTCGAGGAGGCCGCACGCGAGGCCGGGCTGTTCCTCATCATCGCGAGCGCTGGCGCGACGGTCGCCGAGGAGCGCGCGGTCGTGCTCGGGCTGCTCCACCGGTCGGTCTCGGGGCTGATCGTCGTTCCGTGCCTGCTCGACTACGCGCACGAGCAGCTCCCGATCGGCCCCGGTGCGGTCCCGGTCGTGTTCATCGACCGCACCCCGGAGGGCGTCGACGCGGACACGGTGGTCGTCGACAACGAGGACAGCGCGCGTCGGGCCACCGCGCACCTCGTGGCCCGGGGTCACCGGCGGATCGCGTTCGTCGGCACGGCGCTCGAGCGCGTCCCGCTCCGGCACCGCGTCGACGGGTACCGGCTCGCGCTCGTCGACGCCGGCATCGACTTCGACCCGCGACTCGTCATCTCGCACACCCGTGCCCCGGACGGCGGCGGTGCGATCCTCGACGGCGTCCTCGCACCCCCCGACCCCGCGACGGCCGTGCTGTCCGCGAACGCGGTCGCCGCGCTCGACGTCGTCCGCGAGCTTCACGGCACGGGGCGCACGGATGTCGCGTTCGTGAGCTTCGACGACTTCCCGATCGCCGACTCGCTGACGCCGCCGGTCACCGTGCACCGTCAGGACCCGACGCTCATGGGTCGGACCGCGACCGAGCTCCTGCTGCGCAGGTTGCGCGGCGAGGAGGGACCGCCCCGCCACGTCGTGCTGCCGACCACGTTCCTCGAACGGGGCTCGGGCGAGATCCCGCCTCCGGGCCCGCGCTGACCGCACGACCTCGACGAGACCAGGGAGACACGACATGGCGGACACGAGACCCACGACGAGCACCCGCGCCGGGCTCGGACCGATCGCACGGCCGGACGGCACGCTCGCGATCGTCGCGATGGACCAGCGGAACACGTTGCGCAGGATGCTCGCGGCCGTGGGCCGCCCGACCGGTCCGGAGGAGCTGCGCGCGTTCAAGGTCGACGTGACCGTGGCGCTCAGCCCGGCCGCGAGCGCGGTCCTCCTCGATCCGGAGTTCGGAGTCCCCGCCGTTCGCGAGGCGAAGGCGATGGCCCCGGGCTGCGCGACACTCGTGGCGGTGGAGCCGCCGGAACGCGACACGTGGCAGGGGGAACCGCGCGCGCGGAGCGACCCGGAGCGCACGGCCGCCTGGGTGACGGAGATGGGCGGCGACGCCGTGAAGCTGCTCGTGCAGCTTCGTCCGGACCGTGTGCACGGGCCAGGCGAGCCGGATCTCGTCGAGGAGGTCGTCACCGTCGTGCGGGCGGTCGTCGAGGACTGTGCCGCGGCGGGTGTGCCATCGGTCGTCGAGACGCTCCTCTACGCGCTCCCCGGCGAGGAAGGGCTCGACCCCGGACGGCGCGCGGAGCTCATCGTCGAGTCCGCTCGGATCCTCACCGAGACCCAGCCGGACCTGTTGAAGCTCGAGTATCCGGGGGACGCGGCGGCGTGCAGGGCGGTCGCGGCGGCCGTGACCGTTCCGTGGGCGATGCTCTCGGCGGGAATGCCGCTCTCGGAGTTCCTCGACGCGGTGCGCACCTCGTGCGACGAGGGCGGCGCATCCGGCTTCATCGCCGGCCGGGTCTACTGGAAGGAGGCGGTCGCGCTCGCGGGCGCGGAGCGGCGCGCGTTCCTCGCCGGCCCGGCACGCGAGCGGCTCGACCAGTCCCTCGCCGCGATGGAGGGCCGTGCCCGACCGTGGGCGAGCGTGCAGGCCGGCTCGGGCCGGTGAGCGGGCGCAGCGTGCTGCTCGTCGGCATCGACGTCGGGACGACCGTGACGAAGGCCGGCCTCGTCGACGACCGCGGGCGCGAGCTCGCGCGCACCGCCGTGCCGACCTGCTGGGAGGCGGCGCCGACCGGCGGGAACGCGCACCCGGAGGTGCTGTTCTCGTCCGTGCGCGCGGCGCTCGCCGAGCTGCTCGAGGCGGCACCGGCGGGCGACATCGTCGGGTGTGGGATCACGAGCATGGCGGAGACCGTCGTGCTCCTCGACGCCTCGGGCGTCCCGATCGAGCCCGCGGTCGCGTGGTACGACACGAGGGCCGCGGCCGAGCGCGACGAGCTGCTCGCGGAGTTCGGCGGCGCGTTCGGCCGCACGACGGGGCTCGGGACCTCGCAGATCCCCACGATCGCGACGCTCCGCTGGCTCGTGCGCAATGTCCCCGGGACCCGAGCCGCGGCGAGAGCGCTCGGCGTCGCCGAATGGATCGCCCACCGGCTCGGGGGTGAGGACGCGGCGGAGGCGTCGATCGCGTCCCGCACCGGCGGCTTCTCCGTCGTGCGCCGCACCTGGTGGTCCGACGCGATCCGCTGGGCCGGCGCGCGCGACTCGCTCTTCCCGCCGGTGCGTCAGGCCGGGACGTCGTTCGGCCGCGTGTCGGGCGGCGCGGTGACGGACGGTCTCGAGCGCCTGCGGGGCGCAGTGCTCACCGTCGGCGGACACGACCACCTGTGCGCGTCGGTCGGCAACGGCGTGACGCGCCCGTCGCAGGTCATGGACTCGTGCGGCACGGCGGAGGCGCTCATACGCTCGGTGGCCGTGCACGACGCCCCCGACCCCTCGGCCGGTCTCGCGCTCGGGATCGAGACCGGCTGCCACGTGCTCCCGGACAGCTACGCCCTCGTGGGCGGTCTCGCGCTCGGGCTCGTGCTCATCCCGCTGCTCGCGAAGCTCGGCGCCCGGACCGAGCACGGGTGCACCTCGCTCGACGCCGAGGCGTTGCTGGTCGACTTCGACGGCATCGCCGAGCTGAGCGACGCCGACGGCCCGGTGCCGCCGGTCGGCGCGTTGCGCGTGACCGACGGCTCCGCGGGGTGGCCCGTGCCGCGCCCGGGCGAGCTCCCGGCGCTCACCTGGCGGCGTGCCCTCGGTCGGGCGGTTGCGGGTTCCCGCGAGCTGCTCGACGGCCTCGAGCAGCTCGGAGGGCCGGTCACCGAGGTCCGGCTGAGCGGCGGCTGGTCCACGAACCCGCTGCTGCGAGAGCTCAAGTCCGCGGCGTTCGTCAACCCGGTGTACCCCCGGGTGGCCGAAGCGGGCATCCGCGGCGCGGCGCTGCTCGCCGGGCTCGCCGCGGAGTGCTTCACCAGCGTGGACGACCTCCCCGAGCCGGCCGTCGCGGGCGATCTGGTGACGCCGTGAGCGCGTACGCGCCCGGCGCGACGGACCCGCCTGGGCACGCGGAGCTCGCCGTGGGGACCGCCACGTCGGCGTCGGCCGGCAAGCACGTCCGCCTCGGCCGCATCTTCGCCGCCGACGGCCGCACGGTCGTGCTCCCCGTCGACCACGGGACGATGCTCGGTCGGGTCGCCGGACTCGAGGACCCGGTCGCGATGATCGAGGCGATGCTCCCACTCGGGTGCGACGCCTTCCTGCTCGGTCCGGGGATCGCGCGTCGGACCGCCGGTCTCTTCGCCTACCGCGGCGCGCCTGCGCGCCTGCTCACCGTCGACACGCACTGGCGGGAGGGGGACGCGGGCAGGAGCGTGCTCATGACGTCGCTCGAGCGCGCCTGCGCGCTCGGCGTGGACGCCGTGAAGATGCTCATGCCCTGGGACGTCCCACCCGCGGAGCGCGCCGCGACGGCCGCACTCGTCGGCGAGGTCGTCGGGGCCGCGGAGCACCACGGCATCCCGGTGATGCTGGAGCCGATCTGCCTGCGCCTGCCTCGCGGCGACGAGGCGGTCGCGATCGAGGCGGACGGTTGCCGCATGGCCGTGGAGCTCGGCGCGGACATCGTGAAAGTGGCGTACCCCGGTCGTCGGGAGCTGCTCGAGACCTGGTGCCGCGAGCTCGGGGTCCCGGTCGTCGTTCTCGGTGGTCCCGCGGGGGGGAGTGCGGACGAGCTCGTCGAGATGGTCGGCGACGCGATGTCCGCCGGCTCCCGCGGCATCACGATCGGTCGCAGGGTGTGGCAGCGGCCGCTCCAGGAAGCGGCGGCGCTCCTCGAGCGCCTCGCAGCCGTCGTCCACCCCGTGGCTGGCTGACGCGCGCATGCCGAGCCCCGACGGAGAGGTGCCGGGAGTCGACGCGACCGCGGGGGGACGTCGTGCGGTGGTCGTGACCGGAGGAGCGAGCGGGATCGGCGCCGCGGTTGCCGAGCGACTCGCCTCGCACGGCGCGGAGGTCGCGCTGCTCGACCGGGACGAGGTCGCCCTGCGACGGGTCGTCGACCGGATCTCGACGCGCGGGGAGCGGGCCGCCGCGTTCTGCGTGGACGTGACCGACGCCGAGGCGCTCGAGCGCGCGGTCGACGAGTTCACCGGTCGGACGGGCCGACTCGACGTGCTCGTGACGAGCGCCGGGATCCAGCGCTACGGCGACGTCCTCGAGACCTCGCGGGCGCTCTGGGACGAGGTGCTCGCGGTGAACGTCACCGGCACGTTCCTCGCGGCTCGCGCGTGCCTGCCCGCGCTCCGGCGCTCGCGGCGGGGGGCTGTCGTCGTCGTCTCGTCCGTCCAGGGCGCCGCGAGCCAGACCGGAGTCGTCGCATACGCGGCGAGCAAGGGCGCGCTCGGCGCGTTCGCACGCGCCATGGCCCTCGACGAGGCGCGACACGGGGTGCGCGTGAACAGCGTGAGCCCGGGCTCGGTCGAGACGCCGATGCTCCGGGCATCCGCGGAGCGCTTCGGCGGAGCGGCCGGCGCGGACGAGCTGCTCGACCGGTGGGGACGGGCGCACCCGCTGGGCCGCCTCGCCACCCCGGACGAGGTCGCGTCAGTCGTCGCCTTCCTCGCGAGCGAGGATGCCGCGTTCGTCACCGGCGAGGACGTGCGAGTCGACGGCGGACTGCTCGCCGGGATCCCGGTGCTCCTCCCGGAGCCGGGTCGGTCCGGCGGCGAGCCCGAGGCGCCGCGGTGATGCGCGTCGCCCTCGGGCACGTCGAGACATTCGACGACGACGTCGCGACGTTTGCCCGCCAGCTCGGGTTGCGTGGCGTGCAGCTCCACACGCCGACGAACCTGTCGACCGACGCCGGGCACTGGCGCCTCGACGAGCTCGTCGCGCTCTGCCGGCGCGTCGAGTCGCACGGCCTCGTGCTCGAAGGGCTCGAGAACGTGCCGCGCGCGCACTTCGACCGGGTCCAACAGGGGCTGCCCGGCCGCGACGAGCAGCTCGAGAACTTCTGCAAGACCGTCGAGAACATGGGCGCGGCCGGGATCCCGGTGCTCGGCTACAACTTCATCGTCACCTACGTCTGGCGGACGGACGTCGCGGCGAGCGGGCGTGGGGGAGCGCGCGTCACGGCGTTCGACCTCGCACAGGTCGCCGCGGGGAACGCGCTCGCCGGCTACAAGCTCTCCCCGACCGGGGAGCTCGCGGCGCCGGTCACGGCGGAGAAGCTCTGGGCCAACTACGGGTACTTCCTCGACGCGGTGCTACCGGTTGCGGAGCGGGCCGGGGTGCGCCTCGCGCTCCACCCGGACGACCCGCCCGTGGAGGAGCCGATCGGCGGCGCCGCTCGCATCTTCACCTCACCGGAATCGCTCGTGGCCGCGTCCGACCTGGCGGGAGGGAGCCCCGCGTGGGGGCTGGACCTGTGCCTCGGGACCGTGTCGGAGATGGGGGGCGAGGAAGCGGTCGACGCGGTGATCGACACGCTCGCCGCGTCGGGCCGTGTGTGCTACGTGCACTTCAGGGACGTCCTCGGCACCGTGCCGTCGTTTCGCGAGTGCTTTCTCGGCGAGGGCAACCTGCGCCCCGAGCGCGTGGTCAAGCGGCTCGCCGACGCCGGTTTCGACGGCTTCGTGATCGACGACCACGTCCCGGCCATGCTTTTCGACGCAGACACGTGGGTGCGCGTCGACACGACCGCGTACTGCAGCCGGGGGCGCGCGCACGCGGTCGGGTACCTCCAGGGGGTGATCGACGCGTGCCGGTGAGCTCGTGTCCCGACCGCGAGCCCCCGCACTGGCTCCGATCGAGCTCGCACCGGGCCGCGCTCGGAGACGAGGCGCGGCGCCTGCTCAGGTTCTTCCGGGCGACGGTCGCCCCCGACGGGCGCTTCGTCGAGCTCGACGACGACGGCCGACCGATGCCCACCGGATGCCCGCCGGCGACCTCTCCCCGCCAGCAGCTCCTCACCGTCGCGCGGGCGGTGCACAGCTACGCGATCGGCGAGCTCCTCGGCGTCCCGGGCTGCGGGTCGATCGTCGAACGCGGGCTCGCAGAGATCGTGGAGCGACACCGGGACGACCGCGCCGGTGGGTACTTCGCATCGGTGACCTCCTCCGGCCCGCTGCTCGACACGAAGAGCGCGTACGACCACGCCTTCGTCCTGCTCGCGGCGTCGAGCGCGACGAGTGCCGGGCACGACGCGGCCGGCCCGCTCTTCGAGGACGTCCTCGGCGTCATCGACGAGCACTTCTGGTCCGAGCGCGACGGTGCGACGGCGGAGACGTTCAGCCGCTCCTGGGACGAGACCGAGCCGTACCGGGGCGCGAACTCGAACATGCACCTGTGCGAGAGCTTCCTCGCGGCCGGTGCGCTGACCGGCGACGCCGCAATCGGCCACCGCTCGGTGCGCATCGCGGAACGTCTGATCGACGGCTACGCGCGGAGCAACGGCTGGCTTCTCCCCGAGCACTACGACCGCGACTGGCGGGCGCTGTTCGAGTACAACGCCGACAAGCCGGACGACCCGTTCCGACCCTACGGGGCGACGATCGGGCATCTCGTCGAGTGGTCGCGGCTTCTGATCGGCGCGTGGCTGCTCGAAGGAGCGCACGACGCCTGGCTGCCGGACGCAGCGCAGGCGCTGTTCGCACGGGCCGTCGCGAGCGGCTGGGACGCGGTGAACGGCGGGCTCGTCTACACCGTCGGCTGGGACGGCGCACCGGTGAACGACGACCACTACTGGTGGCCCGTCGCCGAGGGGATCGGGACGAGCAGCTATCTCGCGCGGGTGACCGGCGACGCGTCCTACGAGGCGTGGTACCGGCGCTTCTGGGACTTCGCGGCCGCGCACCTCGTGGACCACGACCGCGCGGGCTGGTACGCGCAGCTGGACCGCGAGAACCGGCGCAAGGTGCATCCCTGGTACGGAAAGCCTGACCTGTACCACGTGCTCCAGGCGTGCGTGCTACCCGCCTACCGTCTCGCGCCGAGCGTCGCGGCCGCGGTGATCGCCGGCGAGGACCACGGCACGGGTGCGACCACGTGACGTCCGGTCCGGGGGGCCGGGCGCACGGCCCCGCGTTCCTGTTCGACCTCGACGGCACGCTGCTCGACAGCGTCTACCAGCACGTCGTCGCGTGGCACGAGGCGCTGCTCGACGCCGGGATCGCGGTGCCCGCGTGGAGCGTGCACCGCAGGATCGGGATGAGCGGGGGACTCTTCCTCGGCGCGCTCGCCCACGAGACGGGACGGGCGTTCGACGAGCACGACGTGGGCCGCCTGACCGCGGCGCACGCCGCGGCGTTCGAGCGCATGCGCGCATCGGTCCGTCCACTCCCGGGGGCGAGGGAGCTGCTCGCTCACCTGAGCGAGCGCGAGGTGCCGTGGGCGATCGCGACGAGCGGGCTGGACGCATCGGCGAGGCCCGCGCTCGCGCTGCTCGGGGTGCCCGACGCGGTGCTCGTGACGCGCGACGACGTGCGGCACGCGAAGCCAGATCCCGACCTGTTCCTCGCCGCAGCCACCGCGATCGGCGCGGACCCGTCGCACTGCCTGGTCGTGGGGGACTCGGTGTGGGACCTGCTCGCGTCGCGGCGCGCCGGGATCCTCGGGCTCGGTGTCATGACCGGCGGGTACGGGGCCGGCGAGCTCGAGCGCGCGGGCGCGTACCGCGTCTACGAAGATCCCGCGGACCTGCTCGATCGGCTGTACGAGGTCGGCGTGCGCCCGAGCTGATCGGGCGCCGCACGTCGCCGCGCCCCGTCGCGGCCCGGCGGCGGGGGCGGCCTGGTGCCCACGGCCGGTGGCCGGACGGGGGTCAGCTCTGCTCGATGAAGATGCACTCGCCGGGGCACTCCTCGGCGGCTTCGGTGACCGCGTCCTCGAGGCCGCCGGGGACCGCGACCATGCCCTGGGCTCCACCCGGGTCGCTCATCACGGTGTCGCCGTCCTTCACGTACGCGAGCCCGTCGTCGAGCAGGGTGAAGACCGACGGGCAGATCTCCTCGCAGAGACCGTCACCCGTGCACAGATCCTGGTCGATCCAGACCTTCATGCCGCTCGGCGCTCCTTCGTCGTCCCGGGGGTCCGTCGTGGCGCGCCGCGCGCCCGTCCGCACCTGGGTGCGCGACGGTAAACCGCCGCCCCGAGGGTGTCAAGGAAGTGTAGGGGCTCGCGGCCCGCGCGTGGACGCGTCGTGCACGCCGAGGAGCTGGGGCACGACCGTCACGGCGCAGTCCGGCGTGGCGCGACGACGGCCGCTTCGGGGTGCGTGCCGGTGTAGGGTCCGCGTGTCGGGGGACGTGCTCGGCGAGGAGGTGGTCCTGGCGATGGACGACGAGACGCTTGCGGGGCTCCGGACGGAGCTCGAAGCCGCGGAGTCCGAGGTGGCGGAGCTGCGCCACCGCCTGCAGGAGGCGCCGCAACGCGTGCGCGTCCTCGAGGAGCGGCTCCTCGAGGTGACCGGTCAGCTGAGCCACGCGCTGTCGCAGAACGAGAAGCTGACCTTCACGCTCCAGCAGGCCAAGGAGAACATCGCCGCCCTCCGGGAGGAGGTCGACAAGCTGACCCAGCCCCCCAGCGCGTACGGCACGTTCCTGCAGGCCAACGACGACGGCAGCGTGGACGTGTTCGCGAGCGGCCGGAAGATGCGGGTCGCGCTCCACCCCGCGCTCGACGCGCGCGACCTACGCCGCGGCCAGGAGATCGTGCTGAACGAATCGCTCAACGTGGTGCTCGCGCGCCACTACGAGCAGTCGGGCGAAGTCGTCACGATCCAGGAGATGCTCGACGACGGTCGCCGGGCGCTCATCGTGGGACGAGCGGACGAGCAGCGGGTCGCCGAGCTCTCCGACGAGCTCGCGGGCGTGCGCCTGCGGGCGGGTGACAGCGTGCTGATGGACAGCCGCACGCAGCTGCTCCTCGAGAAGCTGCCGCGTCAGGAGATCGAGGAGGTCGTGCTCGAGGAGGTCCCGGACATCACGTACGCGGACATCGGCGGGCTCGACAGCCAGATCGAGGCCATCACCGACGCGGTCGAGCTGCCGTACATGCACCGCGAGCTGTTCGCCGAGCACGAGCTGCCGGCGCCTAAGGGCATCCTGCTCTACGGCCCGCCCGGATGCGGCAAGACGCTCATCGCGAAGGCCGTCGCGAACTCGCTCGCGAAGAAGGTCGCCCAGATCACGGGCAACGAGAACGTCCGGAGCTACTTCTTGAACATCAAGGGCCCGGAGCTCCTGAACAAGTACGTCGGCGAGACCGAGCGCCAGATCCGCCTCGTCTTCCAGCGGGCGCGAGAGAAGGCCGAGGAGGGCGTACCGGTCATCGTCTTCTTCGACGAGATGGACTCGCTGTTCCGCACGCGCGGCACCGGGATCAGCTCGGACATTGAGTCGACCATCGTGCCGCAGCTGCTCGCCGAGATCGACGGCGTCGAGGCCCTCCGCGACGTCATCGTCATCGGCGCCTCGAACCGCGAGGACCTCATCGACCCCGCGATCCTCCGCCCGGGCCGCCTCGACGTGAAGATCAAGATCGAGCGGCCCAACGAGGCCGCGGCGCAGCAGATCTTCGCGCGCTACTTCACGACACGGCTGCCGCTCGACCCCGGGGACGTCGCGACCCTCGGCGGCGGCGACCCGCACAAGGCGGTGCAGGCGATCATCGAGAAGACCGTCGCCGAGATGTACCGGGCCGACGACGAGAACCGCTTCCTCGAGGTCACCTACCAGAACGGCGACAAGGAGGTCCTGTACTTCAAGGACTTCTCGTCCGGGGCGATGATCGAGAACATCGTGCGGCGGGCGAAGAAGCTCGCGATCAAGCGGGTCCTCGCCGGCGACGGGCGCGGGATCAGGCTCGCGGACCTTCTCGAGTCCATCAAGCAGGAGTACAAGGAGAACGAGGACCTGCCGAACACGACGAACCCCGACGACTGGGCGAAGATCTCCGGCAAGAAGGGCGAGCGGATCGTGTACGTGCGCACGATCTTCGACCACGGCGACGACACCCGCGGCGGACGGGCGATCGAGCGCGTCGGCACGGGCCAGTACCTGTAGCCGGCGCGCAACAGGTCTTGCGGTAGCGTCGCCCACGTGGCCATCGCCAAGGTCTACGGCATCGAGACCGAGTACGGCGTCCAGGTCGTCGGGGGTGCTGACGGCAACCCGACCACGGCCTCCTCCGTGCTCATCAACTCCTACGTCGCCCAGCTCGCCGGTCGGGTCGGCTGGGACTTCGAGGACGAGTCACCTGGGCGGGACGCGCGCGGCTACGTGCGCGAGGGGGCGATGCCCCCCGAGGTCGAGACCCATCTCGTGAACACGGTCCTCACGAACGGCGCGCGCTTCTACGTGGACCACGCGCACCCCGAGTACTCCTCGCCCGAGTGTGCGACGCCGCTCGAGCTCGTGATCCAGGACCGCGCCGGGGAGGTCGTGCTCGAGCGGGCGATGGCCGCGGCGCGCCGGGCGCTCCCGCCCGGCGAGGAGATCGTCGTCTACAAGAACAACTCGGACGGCAAGGGGAACTCGTACGGCTGCCACGAGAACTACCTGATGGATCGCGCGGTGCCGTTCGCCCGGCTCGCGCGCGAGGTGACGGCGCACCTCGTGACCCGGCAGGTCTACACGGGCGCGGGCAAGGTCGGCTGTGAGGCCGAGCCCGGATCGGCGCCGGCGTTCGAGATCACGCAGCGCGCGGACTTCTTCGAGGAGGAGATCGGCCTCGAGACGACGCTCAAGCGCCCGATCGTGAACACCCGCGACGAGCCGCACGCCGACGCGACGAAGTACCGCCGCCTCCACGTGATCACCGGCGATGCCAACCTCTCGGAGGTCGCCACGTTCCTCAAGGTCGGCGTCACCGCGCTCGTGCTGCTGCTCATCGAGGACGGTGTTCTCGAAGGGCGCGAGCTCGTCCTCGCCCGACCAGTTCCTGCGATGCGGGCGGTCTCGCACGACCTCACGCTCGACGAGCCGCTCGAGCTCGTGAACGGGGAGACCATGACCGCGCTCGACGTCCAGTGGGAGCTGTACGGCGCGGCACGCAAGTACTCCGAGGAGCGCGGCCTCGAGGAGATCGGCCCGGACGGCGCCGGCCGACAGGTCCTCGACCGGTGGGAGTCCGTCCTCGCGGGGCTCGAGGCCGAGCCCGCGGCGCTGCGCCACCAGCTCGACTGGGTCGCGAAGCGCGAGCTCATCGACGCGTACTGCGCGCGCCACGGCTGCGGCCTCGACGATCACCGTGTCGCCGCGCTCGACCTCCAGTACCACGACATCCGTCCCGAGCGGTCCCTGTTCCGCCGGCTGAAGATGGAGCGGCTCGTCGACGACGCCGCCGTGGAGGCGGCGGTCACCTCGCCGCCGACCGACACCCGCGCGTACTTCCGTGGGGAGTGCCTCAAGCGCTTCGGACCGTCGATCGTGGCCGCGAACTGGGACTCGATCGTCTTCGACCTCGGCGGCGACCCGTTGCGCCGGGTCCCGATGATGGAGCCGCTGCGGGGGAGCGCGGCGCATGTCGATACGCTCTTCGATGGTTGTGACAGCGCAGCCGAGCTGCTCCGTCGGCTCGGCGCCTAGGAGGACGTGGACCGATGACTGAGCGGGAGCTGAAGAAGCGCACGGCGCCCCCGAAGGAGGCGCCGGAGGTCGTCGAGGAAGCGCCGCCGTCGACCGATCGCGGCGACCGCCTGAAGGCCGAGATCGACGATCTGCTCGACGAGATCGACGAGGTGCTCGAAGACAACGCCGAGGAGTTCGTCCGGAACTACGTGCAAAAGGGCGGTGAGTGAGGTCGAGCACGGGCCGCAGCCGCACCGCTAGGGTGCGTGCCCGATGAGCCTCTACCTGTTCGCCCCGGGCGACGACCCCGGGCCGAGCTTCGCGGACCTTCTCCGAAGGGTTCAACCGAGCGCAGCCCACCCGGACGCGCCTCAGCCGGCCACCGCGGGCCTTCCCGGCGAGATTCGGCACGCGACGACCATCGCTGCGCTGCGCTACGCGGGCGGCGTGATCATGGCGGGCGACCGCAGGGCGACCGAGGGCGTGAGCATCGCGCACCGCTCGATCGAGAAGGTCTTCCCGGCGGACCGGTACTCGGCGGTCGCGATCGCGGGCGCCGCCGGACCGGCCATCGAGATGGTCCGGCTGTTCCAGACCCAGCTCGAGCACTACGAGAAGGTCGAGGGCACAGTCCTCAGCCTCGAGGGCAAGGCGAACCAGCTCGCGCAGATGGTCCGCTCCCACCTTCCGATGGCGATGCAGGGTCTCGCGGTGGTCCCGCTATTCGCCGGCTGGGACGCGCTGCGCGAGACGGGACGGATCTTCACCTACGACGTCACAGGCGGACGGTACGAGGAGACGGACTTCCACGCGACCGGTTCGGGCGGGCGGGACGCGAAGACGACGATCAAGCTCGGCTACCGGGACGCGATGAGCCGGGACGACGCGGTCGAGCTCGCGCTCGAGGCGCTGTTCCAGGCCGCGGACGAGGACGCCGCGACCGGCGGGCCGGACCTCGTGCGCGGGATCTTCCCGATCGTCGCGACCGTCGACGTCACGGGCTTTGCGCGGGTGCCCGACGACGAGGTGGCCGCACGGTTCGCCGCCTTCCTCGATCGGCGCCGGGGCGCGGTCCGCGGCGGGGGCGACCCGTCATGACGATGCCGTACTACGTCGCGCCCGAGCAGGTCATGAAGGACCGTGCCGAGTACGCGCAGAAGGGGATCGCGCGCGGCCGGTCGCTCGTCGCCGTGACCTACGACGACGGCATCCTCGTCGTCGCGGAGAATCCGTCGCGCACCCTCCACAAGATCAGCGAGATCTACGACCGCGTCTGCTTCGCCGGGGTCGGCAAGTACAACGAGTTCGACCAGCTCCGGGTCGCGGGCATCCGTCACGCGGACACCAAGGGCTACGCGTACTCCCGGGACGACGTCGACGCCCGCTCGCTCGCGAACCTGTACGCGCAGTACCTCGGCCAGGTGTTCACGCACGAGATGAAGCCGCTCGAGGTGGAGATCCTCGTCGCGGAGCTCGGCACGAACGAGCAGGGCAACCGCCTGTACCACATCGCGTACGACGGGACGGTCGTGGACGAGCAGCGCTCGACGGTCCTCGGAGGCGACGCGGACGCGATCGCGGCCCGACTCGACCGGGCCTACTCGGCCGGCTGGTCGCTTCGCGACGCGCTGCGCGCGTGCGTCTCCTGCCTCGCGGGTCCGGAGCGAACCCTTCGCGCGGCGGAGATCGAGGTCGCGGCGCTCAGCCGCGGGAACGGCCGCCGGACCTTCCGCCGGCTCGAGGGCACCGAGCTGGTCGAGCTGCTCGGGAGCTGACGGCGTGCGCGCGCGGCCACGTCCGCGCCACCTGCCTGCTCCCCGCACGGGCCAGACGGAAGTAGCTTGACCCCGTGGACCGCCGGATCTTCGGGCTCGAGAACGAGTACGGCGTCACCTGCACGCTTCGCGGGCAGCGCCGCCTGAGCCCGGACGAGGTAGCGCGCTACCTGTTCCGACGCGTCGTGAGCTGGGGTCGCTCCTCGAACGTGTTCCTCGAGAACGGCGCGCGCCTCTACCTGGACGTCGGTAGCCACCCCGAGTACGCGACCCCCGAGTGCGACGCGATCGAGGACCTCGTCGCTCACGACAAGGCGGGGGAGCGGATCCTCGACGGGCTCGTCGCGTCCGCCGAGGCGCGACTACGCGACGAAGGCATCCGCGGCGTCGTCTACCTGTTCAAGAACAACACGGACTCGGCGGGCAACTCGTACGGGTGCCACGAGAACTACCTTACGAGCCGGCGGGACGACTTCGCCCACTACGCGCAGGTGCTCATCCCGTTCCTCGTGACCCGGCAGATCTACTCCGGCGCGGGCAAGGTGCTCCAGACGGCGCGCGGCGCGGTCTACTGCATGTCGCAGCGAGCGGAGCACATCTGGGAAGGGGTGTCCTCGGCGACGACGCGCTCGCGACCGATCATCAACACGCGCGACGAGCCCCATGCGGACGCCGAGCGGTTCCGCCGGCTCCACGTGATCGTCGGCGACTCGAACATGAGCGAGTACGCGACCTATCTGAAGGTCGGGGTCATGAGCATCCTGCTCCGCATGCTCGAGGATCCCGGGGTGGTGCTGCGTGACATGACGCTCGAGGACCCGATCCGCGCGATCCGCGAGATCAGCCACGACCTCACATGCCGCCGGCGCGTCCGCCTCGCGAACGGCCGCGAGGCGAGCGCCTTCGACATCCAGCAGGAGTACCTGTCGCGCGCCGTCCGGTACGCGGAGACACGGGGGCTCTCGCCGATGGAGGGCCGCGCGCTCGCGATGTGGCAGCACTGCATGGACGGGATCGAGAAGGACCCGCTCGGCCTCGACCGCGAGTGCGACTGGGTCATAAAGCACCGGCTCGTCGAGGGCTACCGCGCGCGCCACGACCTGCCGCTCGGCGCACCCCAGGTCGCCCTGCTCGACCTCCAGTACCACGATGTCTCGCGCGAGCGGGGGATCTTCTACCGGATGCAGGCGAAGGGTGCAGTGGAGCGGATGGTCACGGACGCGGCGATCGACGACGCGATGGAGCATGCGCCGGCCACGACGCGGGCGCGGCTGCGGGGCGAGTTCATCCGCCGGGCGAAGGAGCGCCGCCGGGACTTCACGGTCGACTGGGTCCACCTGAAGCTGAACGACCAGACCCAGCGGACGGTGCTGCTCAAGGACCCCTTCCGGGCCCACGACGAGCGCGTCGAGCGGCTAATCGAGTCGATGTGAGCCGCTCGATCCTCGACCCGAGCGCCGAGGCCTCGCCGAGGAGCGACCGGGACGCGGCCACGGCGACCCGGTCGTCGGGTCGCGCCCAGCGGCGCGGCCCGGGTGGGCGCGCGCGGCAGGTCGCCGTCGAGTGGGGTGCGATCTTGGTCGCGGCGGCGGTTCTCGCGGTTCTTCTCCGCACCTTCGTCGTCCAGGCGTTCTACGTGCCGTCGGGGTCAATGGAGCCGACACTGCAGGTCGGGGACCGCATCCTCGTCGACAAGCTCGCCTTCTCGGCGTCCTCGCTCCGCGACGGCGACGTCGTCGTCTTCGCCCGCCCGCCCGGCGACGTGGCAGGGGTCTGCGAGGACCCGACCGCGAAGGACCTCGTGAAGCGCGTGGTCGCCTCGCCGGGCCAGACGATCTACTCGCGTGGGAACACGGTCTACGTCGACGGCCGCCCGCAGCCCGAACGCTACCTGCCGCCACACACGGTCCTCGGCAAGCCCGTGCGGCGCCAGCGCGTCCCTCCGGGGCGCTACTACGTCATGGGCGACAACCGGTCCCAGTCGTGCGACAGCCGCTACTGGGGAACGATCCGGGGCTCGACGATCGTAGGGCGTGTCGTCGCGGTCGTGTGGCGCCACGGCCGTCCCTCCCTCGACGGCGTGTGAGCTCCGGAGCCGCGGGACCGGCCGCCGCGCCGGCGCCACGACCCCCTTGTAGACTCCGGCCGTGGGATTCCTCGACCCGGCGAAGATCCTCGTCGTGCTCGTCTTGGCGCTCATCGTCCTCGGACCCGAGCGACTGCCGAAAGCGGCGCGCCAGCTCGGCGCAGCGTGGCGCGAGCTCACGAGGGTCCGCGACCAGGTGACGGAGGAGATCCGTTCCGCGATCCCGGACCTCGACCTTCCGAACATCCCGCGGCTGCCGACCAACATGGTGTCCGGGTTCATCGCCGACCTGACCAAGCCGTCCGTGTCCGGGGTCGGGGGCGATGCAGCCGGCGACGAGGGTGTCACCGCCGAGGTCGACGACCTGCACGACGAGGTGCTGTCGACGTCCGCGACGGGCCTCGTCGGCGACGAGTCGGCGACGGGCACGCCGTCGGGGCCCGTTGCGGCGCCGGTGGTGCGATCCGACACCGGAGGTTCGGCGCGGCGCACCGACCCGCTCGCGGCGCGAACCGGAGCGTCACGAGCTCCGCGCGCGGGCAACGAGCACGTGCCGCTGCTCGCCGACGACCCGAGCATGAACTGAGCCCGGCGCGCGCGCCGGCACCGAAGTAGGGACATGGCGACCTTGATCAGAAGGCGGAGCGGGCCGCGTCCGTCGCCGGACGCGATGACGCTCAGCGAGCACCTCGGCGAGCTTCGCCGGCGGCTCGTGGTCTGCGTCGTCGCGTTCGTCGTCGCGGCGGTCGTCGCGTACGTCTTCTACCCGCACATCCTGCTCGCCTTCGAGCGCCCGTACTGTGCGACGCTGCCGCGAGGCAGCTCGTGCGCGCTCTACGTGACCGGTCCGCTCGAGGCGTTCGGCATCCGGCTGAACGTCACGGCGTACGGCGGGCTCGTGCTCGCGTCGCCCGTCCTGCTCTTCCAGCTCTGGCGGTTCGTCACCCCGGGCCTTCGGGCGAACGAGAAGCGCTACGCCGTGCCGTTCACGGTGGCCACGGTCGCCCTCTTCTGCTTCGGAGCGTTCGTCGCCTGGCTCACGTTCCCGCACGCCCTGGGCTTCCTCCATGCGGTCGGCGGGCCGGGCATCAAGGACATCTTCTCGCCGTCGAAGTACCTGACCTTGATCATGGCCCTCATGGCGATCTTCGGGCTCACGTTCGAGTTCCCGGTCGTGCTCATCGCGCTCGAGCTCGCGGGGGTGCTCACACCCGCACGCCTGCGCAAGTGGCGCCGGCCGGCGATCGTCATCATGGTGCTCGTCGCGGCCGTCGTCACCCCGAGCTCGGACCCGTTCTCGATGCTCGCGCTCGCGGTTCCGATGCTCGTGTTCTACGAGGTGTCGATCGTCATCGGCAAGCTGCTCGGCAAGTGAGCCTGCCGGCGGGTGACCTCGCCGGGGAACCTCCTCGCGACGGGGGATCAGACACCGCGGCGCTGCGCTCGCGCTTCCTCGGCGACCACCCCTTCCCGCTCGACGCGTTCCAGGTCGACGCGCTCGACCTGCTCGACGCCGGGAGGTCGGTTCTCGTCGCCGCACCGACGGGCTCGGGCAAGACCCTCGTCGCCGAGTACGCGATCGCTCGTGCGCTCGCCGAGGGCGGGCGCGCGTTCTACACGACGCCGCTCAAGGCGCTGTCGAACCAGAAGTACAGCGACCTCGCCCGCATTTACGGCGAGCGGCGCGTCGGGCTGCTGACAGGCGACGTGTCGCTGAACGGTGGGGCGGACGTCGTCGTGATGACCACCGAGGTGCTCCGGAACATGATCTACGCGGGGCCTCAGCAGCTCGCGCGGCTGCGCTGTGTCGTGCTCGACGAGGTCCACTACCTCGAGGATCGCTACCGCGGCGCGGTGTGGGAGGAGATCATCCTCTCGGCCCCCCCGTCGGTCGTGCTCGTCTGCCTCTCGGCGACGGTGTCCAACGCCGAGGAGCTCGCCGGGTGGATCCACCGGGTGCGTGGCGCGACCGGCGCGGTGATCGAGGAGCGGCGCCCGGTCGAGCTCCGCCACCTCTACCTCGTCGGAGACCGCTACTCCGAGGAGCTTCACCTGCTTGCGACGTTCGTCGACGGGGCGCCGAACCGCGAGGCGATCGCGCTCGACGAGCGGTCGCACCGCGTGAGCCGGGAGCGGGGCCCCGCGCGACGGCCGCCGCCGCGCGCCGGTCGGCAGCGTCTCTACCGTCCCCGGCGCGTCGAGGTCGTCGAGCGGCTCGACGACGAGGACCTCCTTCCGGCGATCTTCTTCGTCTTCTCCCGGCAGGGATGCGACGACGCGGCCCGCCAGTGCGTCGAGGCCGGGCTACGGCTGACCTCGATCGAGGAGCGTGCGCACATCCGCGAGGTCGCGGAGCGCCACGTGGAGCGGCTGTCGGACGCCGACCTGGCCGTCCTCGGCTTCGCTCGGTTCCTCACCGGGCTCGAGGCTGGAATCGCCTCACACCATGCCGGCCTGGTCCCGCCGTTTCGCGAGATCGTCGAGGAGCTGTTCGCGGACGCGCTCGTGCGAGTCGTCTTCGCGACCGAGACGCTCGCGCTCGGCATCAACATGCCGGCGCGCACCGTCGTCATCGAGAGCCTCTCGAAGTTCTCGGGAAACGGGCACGCAGACCTCACCCCCGGCGAGTACACGCAGCTCACCGGGCGCGCGGGCCGGCGCGGCATCGACGAGGTGGGCTACGCGGCCGTGCTGTGGTCGCCGTTCCACACCTTCGGCGAGGTCGCGTCACTCGCCTCCGCCCGCAGCCGCGCGCTCCGCTCGTCGTTCCGCCCGACGTACAACATGGCGGTCAACCTCGTGCGCCGCTACTCGCGCGACGACGCGTACCGCCTCGTGCGCTCGTCGTTCGCCCAGTACCTCAGCGAGGCCCCGCTCACGCGCCAGCTCGACGCGGTGCTCGGCGTCCTCACGAGGCGGGGGTACCTGTCCGGGTGGAGGGTCACGACGGCCGGGACCCGGCTCGCGGGCGTCTACCACGACTGCGATCTGCTCGTCGCGGAGGCGCTCTCGACCGGGCTGCTCGACGGCCTGGACGGACCCAGCCTCGCCGCGCTCGTGTCCGGATTCACATTCGAGGCGCGGCGTGCGTCGGGCGCGCCGACGCTCCCGACCGGGCAGCTCCTCCAGCGGTTCGCGGAGCTCGACGGGCTCGCGCAGGAGCTGCGTGCCGAAGAGCGTGCCGCGGGTCTCCCCCGCACGAGGCAGCTGGACGGAGGGTTCGCGGCACTCGCGTACGACTGGGCGAAAGGGTCGGACCTGCGCCGGTTGCTCGCGCTCCCCACGAGGAGCCACCGTCACGATGGCCCGGCCATAGCTCAGGCCATGACCGGTGGCGACTTCGTCCGGAACGTGAAACAGCTCGTCGACCTGCTCCGCCAGATCGGCACGGTCGACTCCTCCGGCACCGCGGGGACGGTCGCACGCCAGGTCGCCGAGCAACTCGTGCGCGGGGTCGTCGCGGCATCCTCGGGCGTCCCGGTCGTGGCCCTCGCGGGCGAAGCCGAGGTCGGGGACGATCCGCGTGGGTGCTGACCGCTTCCCGTAGTCTCTGCGGGGCATGTTCGGTTACGCCACGGAGACCTTCGACGAGCAGGAGCGCGAGCTGCTGCGCCACTACGTCACGAACCTCGACGGCCCGGTCTTCGCGCTCGTGAACCTTCCCGAGGTCGTGAAGGGTGCCCTCTTCGCCCGCTACTCGCGCTCCTCGAAGAGCCTGCGGCGTCTGTTCCTCGACGAGTTCGTCGCGGACCTCGACGTGCGCGGGGACGCGACCGTCGACGCGACGATCGGCCTGCGGCGCGCGGAGGAGCTGTACGCGCGGGTGTTCGGCGACTACGGCGACGACTCGGTCGCCCAGCTCGGTGGCGTCCACCTCGCGTGCGAGCAGGCGTCGAACCTGCTCACGAAGGTGCTCGAGCGTGGCCGGCTCATGTCGTACCTGGAGCAGTCGACGCGGTACATCCCGTACGACAGCCGGCTGCAGACCGGGCACTACCGGTACCACCGCGACCCCGCCGTGCTCGAGTCCCCGCTCGGCGCACGCTACGTGGGCGAGATGGACCGGATGTTCGACACGTACGCCGAGCTGCTCCCGAGTCTCGAGGCCCACCTACGCCGGGCGCACCCGCAGCCCGGACAGGTTTCCGACCTCGCGTACCGCCAGTCGGTCCGCGCGAAGGCCCTCGACGCGCTGCGCGGCCTTTTGCCCGCGGGCTCGCTCTCGAACGTCGGCGTCTACGGGTCGGGGCAGTCGTTCGAGCAGCTCATCCTGCGGATGCGCGCGGACCGGCTGCCCGAGGCGCGTCGGTACGCGGAGCTGATTCTCGACGAGCTCCGCAAGGTGATCCCGTCGTTCCTCACCCGGCTCGACCGGCCCGACCGCGGTGGCGAGTGGGTTGACTACCTGTCCCGGCGGGAGGATGCGATGGGCTCCCTGGTCACCCGGCTCTGGCCCGGTGCCGAGCCGGACGACGGCGCCGCGTCGACGGAGACGTCGGTCGAGCTCGTCGACTTCGATCCCCGGGGCGAGGAGAAGGTGCTCGCCGCGATGTGCTACCCGTACTCGTCGGAGCCGGAGCACGCGATCGCCGAGCGCGTGCTCCGGCTCGGGGCGCGCGAGCGCGCGGAGCTCGTGGGTGCGTACGTCGGCGATCGACGGAACCGCCGGCACCGGCCGGGTCGTGCGCTCGAGCGCACCTCGTACCGCTTCGACGTGGTCTCCGACTACGGGGCATTTCGCGACCTGCAACGTCACCGGATGCTCACGGTCGAGTGGCAGCCGCTCGGGACGTCGCTCGGGTGGGGCGTGCCCGAGACCGTCGCCGAGGCCGGGCTCGAGCGCGCGTTCGCCGAGTCGATCGAGCGCTCCGGGGAGCTGCACATGTCGATGCGCGACACATTCCCCGAGCAGGCCGGCTACGCGGTCGCGCTCGCGTTCAACATCCGCTACGTGCTCCAGATGTCCGCACGCGAGGCGATGCACGTGCTCGAGCTGAGGAGCGGGCCCCAGGGCCATCCTTCCTACCGCCGGATCGCCCAGGAGATGCACCGCCAGATCGCGGATCGGGCCGGCCATCGTGCGCTCGCGGCCGCGATGTCGTTCGTGGACCACTCCGACGCAGAGCTCGGTCGGCTCGAGTCGGAGGAGCGCGCAGCGGCGCGGCGCGGCGAGCTCGGCGGCTCGCCCCTTGACGCGGCCGTCTCCCATGGGCATGAATAGACCTACCCCGCATTCGGGTCACCCGTTCGTGGAGCTTCCGTCAGTCGCTCCGGGAGATCTCGGTGGGGCAGTTGCGCACGACGTGGTCCGGGGGGCCGAGTAGCAAACGTCCGGCATCGCACGCGGCTCCGCCGCACGAGCGTCGCCGGGCGGCCCCAAAGGCTCCCTGGACCCGTGCGCGCGGCGCGAGCGCCCGCGGCCCGATCCGCTCCCGTCACCCCGCGGGGAATCGCCGTCGCATCTTCGTGGTTCATGTCCGGTGCGCTTGCCGTATAGTGACCGCGCCTGCGGACGGCTCCGACGCGCGAGCGTCGGGCGGTCTGCGCCCGGCGCGACGGCACCCGGCGAACGATCCTGACGACGACGAGGAAGTGCATGCCAAGCGATATGGGTGAAGACGCCGACGTCGACCTGGAGGAGGAGGACGAGCTCGAGGACCTCGGCGACGACGCGGCGCTCGACGAGGACCTCGACGAGGACGCGCTCGACGACGACGCGCTCGGGGACGACGACGACGAGCTGATCGAAGCGAGCGGCGACGACGTCCTCGACGTCGTCGAGGGCGACCTGCCGGTCGTCGTGCCACTTGTGGCCGACGTGGAGGACGCGAGCTCGGACGACGACGACGACGAAGAGGACGACGACGACGTGGAGGCGAGTCTCGACGTCATCTTGAAGGAGCGGCTCGTCGTCGAGGACGACGAGGAAGAGGAGGAGGAAGAGGTCCCGGACGCGGAGGACCGCGCGGACGGGACCCAGCGTGTGCTCCCGAAGCAGCCCGGCGAGTTCGTCTGCCAGTCCTGTTTCCTGGTCAAGAGCGAGATCCAGCTGGCCGATCGGGTCCGGATGCTCTGTCGCGACTGCGTGTGACGGGCACGCCGCGAGAGCCGCGGGCGCCGGCGCGGCCGCGGCCCGCCGGCGGACTGCTCGGGAAGAGACGACGTGCCTGACGACCGACCCCTCGTGGAGCAGCTCCTCGACGTCGTGCTCTACGCGCCCGTCGGCGTGCTCACGACCATGGCAGAGCAGCTTCCCGGAGTCGTCGCGAAGGGTCGCACGCGCCTCGAGTCGCGGGTCACGGTCGCCCGAATGGTCGGCAGGTTCGCCGTCGGCGAGGCTCGCCGGCGCGTCGAGCGCGAGGTCGCCCGCGCCGGAGCCGTGACACAGCGGGACGAGCCCACGGTCGCGACCGACCTGGCCGACCCATCCTCGCCGTCTCCGGGCGCTACGTCGGCAGGTCCGGCCCCAGCCGTCGATGAGCTCGCGATCCCGGGCTACGACTCCCTCGCGGCGTCCCAGGTCGTACAGCGCCTCGGTGCGCTGTCTCCCGAGGAGCTCGACGCGATCAGGCGGTACGAGGAGGCCACTCGCGGCCGCCGGACGATCCTCGGGCGCATCGCGCAGCTTCGGGGCGACGACGGTGCCGGAGGCTGAGGGCGACGGTCGAGACGTCCGGCACGGCGCCCGACTCGCTCGGCGTGCCGACCTGACAGAGCTCGCCCGGTTGGCCGCCGACGCGCGCCGTGCGATGGACGCCGCACGTGGCGGTCGCTGCGCGATCGAGGAGGGGCTCGGTCCCCCCCACGACGCCGCGCTGAGGGCAATGCTCGACGACCGCGACGCCGTCGTCGTCGCGGGCGTCTACGAAGGCGTCGTAGTGGGCATCGGCGTCGGCGTAGCGCGGCGAGGGACGGCGCCCGTGCCGACGGGTCAGGTCCGGACGCTCTACGTCGAGCCCGGCGCCAGAGGCGTCGGCGTCGGCGAAGCCGTGCTCGACGCGCTCGTGGCCTGGTGCGCCACCCGGGGGTGCCTTGGCGTCGACATCACGACGCTGCCCGGAGATCGCGGGACCAAGTCGCTCCTCGAGCGTGCGGGTTTCGCCGCGCGAAGCGTCGTCATGCACCGGTCACTGCGCGCCTGACGCGCCGGCATTCGGCGCGCCTCCCCCGATCAGGCGTCGGTCGCGGCTCGAGCCTCTCCGGGTCCGCCGGCGTCACGATCGTCAGAGGCAGCGGGTGCATGCGCCGGAGGCGCTGCCGTCTCGGGCTCGGGCGCGACGTCGACCGCTGCCGTCTCGGGCTCGGGCGTCGCCTCGGCGGGGCGCGTGTCGAGCTCGACCGACGTCGACGGGGAGCCGCGGGGCGCACCGGTCGCCGGAGGCGCGTGGCGCGCCGGGACCGCAGCGCGTGCCGGCGGCGGTGGCAGCGGTCGGGGCGGCGGCGGCATCGTGAGCCCGAGCAGGCGCGCGAGCGCGGGGATCCTCCCGGCCTCCGCCTGTGCGGCGCGGCGCACCGCGCCTGCAGGGTCTTCGGGCATCCCCTCGGGCTTGATCGACCTGCGAATCGGCGACGACACGGCGGCCTCGAGGATGGCGAGCCACCGATCCGGCGGTGTGGCGGCGGTCATCGCGCTCCCAGCCGACTCGGCGAGCCGGGTGACGAGCGCCGCGGGGAAGCGGGCGGTCGGTTCCGGCGGACGCGACGACAGGCGGAGCGCCTGAAGGATCCGACCCTCGTCGAGCGCGCGGACGACGTCGGCTTCCCACGTGCTGCGAAGCTTCGTCACCCGCTCGTCGAGCGCCTCCCGGAGCCGCTGGAGCAGCGTGCGACCGGACTCGTCACGCGGCGCTCCACCGACCACCGCGGTGCGAAGGTCACGGAGCGACACGGTGTCGATCCGGGCGACCGTCGCCTCGGCACGGTCCAGCCACGCGGCCTCCCGCACGCCTGGGAGGAGCTGCTCGGCGAGCCCGAGGATCGCGTCACCCGGTTCATGTGCGCGGCCCTCGGCACGAGCTGCGGCACGGGCTTCGTCGAGCGCGCGCCGGACGGCAGGAAGGCCGCCAGCGGCGAGCTGCTCCGCGACCGGCCGCTGCTCGGGGGGGAGCGTCTCGAGGTACGCGCTGCGATGCGCGGTCCCGGGTACGAGCCGTTGCGGTCTCGCCTTGGCGTGGCGCGCTCCTGCGGCTTCCGCGGCCAGCGAGCGGGTGCCGGTCGGCGTGCCGGCGGCCGGTGTCCTGCCCGCTCGCGACGCGTCGTCGCGCGCGCCTGCGCTCCGCGGCCGACCGCGCGCGGGACCGGGCCTGCGATCCGTGTCGCGGCCGATCGGCCCTGCGGCTCCATGGCGCTCGGGGCGCGTCCCGTCCGGGCGGGCGCCGTCGCGCCGGGGCCCCTCGCGACGCGACCCGGTCGTCGGGCGGCCCGTCGCATCCGAACGGCCGCGATCGCGGTCGCCCCCGGGACGCGAGCCGCGGGCGCCGCGTCCGACGAGCGAGGTCGTGACCGCACCGACCGCGGGTCGCGACGCGATCTCGATCATGCCGGCACGCTCGGGCTTCTGCTTGGGCGGCAGCACCGACGTGATCGTGATGCCGTCGAGCTCGAAGTCCGCCTCGACGCGAAGGACGTCACCGACACTGCTCCCGGAGGGCAGGACGTGCTCCGGCACCACGCCGCGCGGCTCTTTCGCGCCCGCGGCGCGCCAGGTCCAGGTGCCGTCGTCCCGGTTCGAGGTCAGTTCGACTTCCATGCGGCGCGCCATGTCGAGCGTCAAGCTACCGCCTCTGAACGACCGGTGCGTACGGCCGGCCGGACGCGGGCATGCGGGGCGACGTTACGCTCCACCGCGCAGCGCCTGGCGGCCGCGGCTTCGCGGCGGGTGCGCCCGCGCGCGGGGGGTGGTCGAGCAGGTATGGGTCCGATGATGCACGGCATGGGCGGCGGCGGTGCGAACGCCGGCGCGTTCCGCGTGGTGCGCTCGCTTCGACGCGACGACTCGGTGAAGGGCCAGCAGCTCGCGCCCGGAACCTGGAAGCGGGTTCTCGAGTTCGCGCGACCCTACCGGGCGTTGCTCGGAGTCTTCCTCGTCCTCATCGTCCTCGATGCCGTCGTGGGCGTCGCGAGCCCGCTGCTTTACCGCGAGATCATCGACCGCGGGATCCTCGGGCACGACACGGGCGTGGTCGTGGCGCTCGCGGCGGCGGTGGCCGGTCTCGCGGTCGTCGACGTCGCACTCGGCGTCGCCGAGCGCGGACTGTCGGCCCGCATCGGCGAGGGCCTCATCTTCGACATGCGGTCTCGGGTCTTCGGGCACGTGAGCTCGATGCCGTTGGCGTTCTTCACGAGGACCCAGACGGGTGCGCTCGTGTCGCGCTTGAACAACGACGTGCTCGGTGCGCAGCAGGCCTTCACCGACGTCTTCTCGAACGTCGTGGGCAACGTCGTGAGCGTCGCGCTCGTCGTGGCGACCATGCTCGTGCTCTCGTGGCCGATCACCCTCGTCGCGCTCGCGATCCTCCCGCTGTTCGTGTTGCCGGCGCGACGCATGGGCCGGAGGCTCCAGGTCATCACGCGCGAGGCGTACGGGCTGAACGCGGAGATGACCACGATGATGAGCGAGCGCTTCAACGTGTCGGGAGCGCTCCTCGTGAAGATCTTCGGGCGCCCGCACGCGGAGCGCGAGTCATTCGACGCGCGCGCTGCGAGGGTACGCGACATCGGGATCACCCAAGCCCTCTACGCCCGGATCCTCTTCGCGTCGCTGATGCTCACCGCGTCGCTCGCGACCGCGCTCGTCTACGGCTGGGGCGGAGTCCTCGCCGTCCACAACGTCCTGCCCGTCGGCACGGTCGTCGCGCTCACCGCATACCTCGCGCGCCTCTACGGCCCGCTCACCCAGCTCTCGAACGTCCAGGTCGACGTGATGACCGCGCTCGTCTCGTTCGACCGCGTCTTCGAGGTCCTCGACCTTCCGCCGATGATCGCGGAGCGGCCGGGCGCGGTACCGGTTCCGCGAGGCCCGGCGCGGGTCGAGCTCGAGCACGTGGACTTCGCGTACCCGGGCGCGGACGAGGTCTCCCTGGCCTCGCTGGAGTCCGTCGCCGTCCTCGAGCGCTCGGCCCGCGTCGAGGTCCTCCACGACGTCTCGCTCACGGTCGAGCCGGGCCAGCTGCTCGCGCTCGTGGGACCCTCCGGGGCGGGCAAGACGACGATCAGCCACCTCGTCGCACGGCTCTACGACGCGAGTGCCGGGGTGGTGCGCATCGACGGCATCGACGTGCGCGACGCGACGCTCGAGTCACTGCAGGCGGTCGTCGGCATCGTGACCCAGGACGCCCACATGTTCCACGACACCGTGCGCGCCAACCTGGCCTACGCGAAGCCGGGTGCGTCCGACGCCGAAATGCGCGAGGCGCTCGCGCGGGCGCAGATCCTCGAACTCGTCGACACCCTCCCGGACGGCCTCGACACGCTCGTCGGTGACCGCGGATATCGGCTGTCGGGAGGGGAGAAGCAGCGGATAGCGATCGCACGACTTCTCCTGAAGGCGCCCGACGTCGTCGTGCTCAACGAGGCGACCGCACACCTCGACTCGGAGTCGGAGGCAGCGGTGCAGCGGGCGCTCGAAGTCGCGCTCGCCGGCCGCACGTCGATCGTGATCGCGCACCGGCTGTCGACGATCCGCAACGCCGACCAGATCGTCGTGCTCGAGGCAGGAAGGATCGTCGAGCGAGGCCGCCACGGCGACCTTCTCGCACGCGGTGGCGTGTACGCGGAGCTCTACCGGACACAGTTCGCGGAGCCGGATGCCGGCGCCACGGGGCACGGCGCGCCCGACCGGCTCGACGCGGACCGCCCGCCGGAGCGGTGAACGGCACCGACGTGCCACGACCCTCACCGCACCTGAGGTAGCCACAGGGCGGCGGCGCTATAGGCCTCGAGACAGCACCACCCGGCCGCGAGGAGCGGAAGGACGCGTCCCAGGCGGCGGCGAGTGAGCGCGACCGCGGCGGAGAGCGCGGTGCCGGCGACCCATCCTGCGAGCGCGGCCAGCGGCGGACGCCTGATCGGGTCAGGGGCCGCGGGAAGCGACGCGACGCGCTCTTCGTACACGTAGCTGCGCGCCGGCGCCCGTCTCGCGACGGACGCGAGCGTCGCGGCCCGATCGAGGCGTGCGAGCACGACGAGGCGCCGGGCAGCCGAGTAGCGCGGCGTGCAGGTCGTGAGGGTCACGGTCCACCCGCGTCGCCGGTCGAGCACGGAGACGTCGGTGGGTAGGACGCTCCTCACGGAGGTGACCGTGTATATCCAGGTCAAGTGTCGCACCGCGACGATGACGTGGTCGCCCGGGTGGACCGCCTGGAGGTCGTAGAACGGCCGCAGCCAGGTCGTGCGGTGCCCGGAGACCACGAGGTTCCCCGGCTCGCCGGGCAGCGCGGTGCCGGGGTAGTGGCCGGGACCGAGCGCGAGGCGCTGCGGGTCCACGCCTTCGACGACCACGTCGCCTCGCACGTTGGCCGCGGGGATCGTGATCGTCCCGATCGGCGTGCCGAGGGCGATCGCTCGCGGCCACTCGACGTGCGGCACCGACGGAGCGGCCACGACCCGGACGGAACGCGCGACGACACGCGTCAAGGTCCGCGACAGGGCGCGTTGGGCCCGAAGCGCAGGCGCACGTGTCGCGAACGGCATGTACAGAGCGAAGCCTGCGGCGACCGCGGCGACTACGACGAGCGCGCCACCGAGCGCACGTGCGGCGCGCCGGCGCGCGCGCGGGTCGGGGATCGCGACGTCGCCGATCTACGAGACGGACGGGTCCCGACGACGGCGGCGAGTTGTCGCGACCCGGCCGGCGACGGAGCGCGTCCGCCCGCCGACGGCGCGACAGCGATGACCCGGAGCCGCGACCATAGGAGCCAGTGTGACAGATCCGCGCCGGCGTGTCATCCGCTCCCGAGCGTCAGACGGTCGCGCGAGCGGCGGTGCCTCCTCGGACGCCGACGACGCGAGCGGCGTCGAGCCCCTGCGTCTGTCGCGCCGCTGCTCGATACGCCATATACCCACTGCGCGATGAACGTCACACTACGTGACCGCATTCGCGCACAATGCGTTGTCAGTCACTGATCGCGGTCGGACATACACAATGCGTGTTCCGATAGCCGCGAACTCTCTGCTTCAGCCATTGCGACCTGCACGCCGTCCTGCCACGCTTGGTAACAGCACCACACCGTGAGGTGTCCGCACAGCGGTTCGCCTTTCGACCGATCGGTGTCCTCGGACGTCGGACACGCGATCGCGAGCACATATGGCGCTGGCGGATTATCGGACAATAGGGTCGGAATGCGGGTATGAATCGCAGCTGGACGAAGGGATTGGTCGGTGGACGAGCTGCGATCGGCTCGGTCGCCCTCCTCGTCGTCGCGGCGGCTGCGTTGCTGCCGGGAACCTCGGCCCGGGCAGCCACCTCTCCGTTGCCGGCCTCGGTCGACTGGGCGCAGGGGCTGAGCTTCGGACCCGTGGGGAACGTGGGTGCTGGCGCGGTGGCCGACTGCGCGGTGGCCGCGGTCGCGGACATCGAGCAGGTCCTCCTTCGACGTCCGGAACCTGCCGACCCGGCGCCGTACCTCGCGGCGTACGGCGCGCTCGCTCGGGCCTCCGGCGAGACGCCGGGTCCGACAGCCGGACTGCGACCGAGCGACGTGCTCGCGACATGGCGCACCCGTGGGATCGCCGGGACACACGCAAACACACGTCGGCTCGCGGCGCTTGACGTCGCAACGGTCGAGCGTGCCCTCTCCGTCGGCCCGCTGTATTCCGTGCTCGAACTGCCGCCCCCCGCTTCGACAGCCGCGACCTGGGTCGATGCTCACGGCGTCGCGCTCACCGCCTGGTCCGCGTCCAGCGCCCCAGCGGGCTACACGGCGCGCGGGCCACACGTCGTCGCCGTCGTCGGTTACGACCCGGTCGGGGTCCTCGTCGCGACCTGGGGGTTCGTCCAGCCGATCACGTGGGCCGAGTGGCACGTCCTGGCCACCGTCGCATGGGCGGTCCTCCCGGCCTAGCGCCGCCGGCTGCCGCGGCCCGGGTCGGCCGGTCAGACGACCGGTCGCCCGTCGGGTACCCCGGCGCCTAGCGCTGATATTTGCCGATCACGGATCGCGGTCCGAATCCCGACACGTATGCGCTGAGCGTCTTTGGGGCGGCCACGGGATCGAGCTGCAGGATGTGGTCGTGGCCCGCATCGAACCACGACTCGTACGCGACGACGTGTGCCTTCACGAACTGCGCCATGGCCGCCACATACGCGCCGTCGTCGCCGAACGTGCTCACGGTGCCCCATTCCGGGATGCTCGCGGGCTTGTGATGCGCGCGTGCGAAGTTGTAGATCTCGAGCAGACCGAGCGGCTCCGTCGTGAGCGTGCGCCAGCGCGTCGAGCTGCCGACGGGCGGGAGCGGGATCGGCGACTCGTCGTAGGCATCGATCCCGACGATGTCGACGTAGGCGTCGCCTGGGTAGTACCGGGCGAGCGGGATGTTCTGGTAGCCGGCGTTCACGTTCCAGTCGAACAGGAAGTGCGCGCCGGGAACGGCACGCATGATCCGGACGATCCGTGCGAAGTAGAGGGCCCACTGCCGCTCCTGTGTCACCGTAGAGCCGATCCAATCGGACTCCCAGGGGCCGTTCATCTCCGGACCGAGACGCACGACCGCGTATCCGAGCCCGGCGGACACGAGGTTGCGCGCGAGGCGACGGGAGTAGGTGTCGTACGCCCCGGACGCGCCCTTCGAGCGCCAGTTCGCGAGCTTCGCCACGTTGTTCGGGACGAGGTTCTGCGTGAGGACGATCGTGCGGCGCGTCGAATCCGCTGCGACCCACCTCGTGTAGCCGAACTGCGGCTGGGTGAGCCACGGGGACGCCCACGTGGTCCAGTTCGGGTCCGCGGTGTTGAACACCTCGACGCAGCGGTACGTGACGCCTGTCGCGCGCTCGGCCGCTCGCATCTGGCTCCCGAGCGTTGCGTATATGCACGTGGTCTTGGAGTTGCCCGCCTGGACGAGTCCACCTGGTCGGACCGCGTGGGCGGTGCGGCCGACCCGTGCCGCGGCGCCAGCGCCCGACGCGCCGAGCGCGAAGACCGCGAGCGACGCGAGGAGCACAACAGCCGCGAATCGTCGGTTCGGCACTAGCGATCCTTCGAGCTGCCGGGCTCGCGCGCCCGGCGGCTCGAGGCGGGGCCCCTCGCGCTTCGCATGCTCCGATTGTACGGTGCACCGCGCGATCGCAGTACCGTTGCGCGGCGGCACGGAAACGCCTCCGCTCGCCGGTGCGACGTACACTGCAAACGTGGGTCAACAGTTCCGAGTCGTGTCCCCCCACCTCGACGACGCGGCCCTCAGCTGTTCGCGATTTGCCGTCGCGCACCCGCACGCTCGCTTGCTTACGGTGTTCGCGGGCGGCCCGGCGCGCGTCGACCCGCTCCCTCCCTGGGACCGTGCCGCGCGATTCTTCCGGGACGGAGACGACGTGACCGCGATCCGGCGCGCAGAGGACCGAGCGGCATGCGAGATCCTCGAGGCGATCCCCGAGCATCTCGACTTCTGGGACGGCCAGTACCGGTCGGCCGCGTACGGCTACACGGGGCCGGCCGATGCCGCGCTCGAAGCGGCGATCTCCCTCCGGCTCGAGCGGCTCGCCGCGTCCGATCCGGTCGACGCGTGGCTCGTGCCGCTCGGGCTCGGGCACAGCGATCATCGTCTAACCTCTGACGTCTGTCTCGCGCTGGCGCAGCGGACCGACCTCGTGACGTACGTCTACGGCGACCTGCCGTACTGCGCGGAGCGCGAGGACGAAGTCCTCGAGCGTCTCCACTCGCTCGCCCAGCGAGGATTCGCGCTCGTCGAGAAGACGCCGACCAAGCCCGAAGGGTCGTCGGCGCACAAGCGCGAGGCGGTGCGCGCTCACCGCTCGCAGCGTCGATCCCTCGGGCGCCGAGCACGGCGGGCGGTCCGTGCGACGGAGCGGCGCTGGGCGCTCTCCCGGACTTCAACTTGACCTCCCCGGACGATGCCCCCCGCACGACCGCACGCGTTCTCCACGTCGTCGTCGGCCACGGCCTTCCCACGTACTTCCTGAACGCGGTGCGATCCGTTCGTGACGTCGCCGGGGGCGACGACCTGTTGATCATCGACAACGCGAGCCCACAACCCTTCCTGCGGGCCGAGCTCGAGCGCTTCTCCGCGGAGCGAGAAGGCACGTGGCTAAGGCTTCTCGACGTGAACGACGTCGACCGCAACGGCAAGGTCGGGAGCCTGTACGACGCGTACGCGGTCGCGTTCGCCGAGGCGAACGCGCGGAACTACGACCTCCTGCACCTCGTCCAAGCCGACTTCCAGGTCCTGTGGTGGGATGCGGACGTCGTCGCGAAGGCGATGGAGATCTACCGACGCCACCCACGGTGCGTCAACATCTACACCGCGCTCCTGTCGTCGGACAAGCGCTTCGGGGACGGCCTCGGGACCTCGGGCGAAGACGCCAATCGGATGCTTCTTCACTACGGGCTCACCGACACGGGGCTATTCCATCTGGCGCGCTGGCGCGAGCTCGGCCTCGCGTTCGACGAGGACGAGTCTTTGCACGCAGCGTCGGCGCGAGACGCCGGACTGGAGGTCTTGTGCCACCCGTGGCCGACCGACGCGCCGATCCCGTGGCCCGCCGTGGTCCGCCGTGGTACCACCCGCGGTCACGAAGTGCGCTCGACCATGCCCTATCTGCTCAAGCCCCTGGATCCCACCGAGGTCGCGGCCGTCAAGAGCCCTGGAAGCGACACATGGCTCGAGGACGTCTGCGTCCCCTGGGGGTGGGCATGCCTGACACCGATGTGGACCACGAGCCTCGACACGATCGACTACTGGGTCTGCCGCTACCGAGACGCGCGGCGCAACGGACTGCGGGGGCTCGTTCCGCGCCTCGAGACACGCGGGGTCGACTGGCGTGATGCGCTCCGCCACCGCCAGCTCGTCGGCGTCCGGCCGTCGCCCGTGCAGCTGCTGCTCGCAGTCCCGGCGCGCGAGCTCGCTCGACGACTGCGCGCGTGGCGCGAACGCAGGTCGCACGGTCAAATCACTCCAGGCGGCGACCGTCGGGCGTGAACCCGCTAGATCATCCGAAGCCCCGCCCTACGTGCTGGTGATGGTGCGCTCAGAGGATACGTTTGGCGCGTGAGCGCTCCGGGTCACGTGCTCGACCGGACGACGATGCAGGAGACCAGGTGACCGAGGGTGCCGCGACCACGCCCGCCGATCGCGCCGCCCGGTCCCTGCGTCACGCGCGACCCCGGCGTCGTCCGGTGCCGCAGCTGGTCGCGGATCTCGAAGGCGAGATTTGACCACCGTCGACCCCGGCGGGCGCGAGCCGGAAGAGACCGACGTCGTTGCGTCCGGCACGCCGATGTTCGGGAACATCGTCAGCGGACTCAGCTGGAACACTGGGGGGCAGTTCGCCGCGGTCCTCCTCAACCTCGCGCTGACGCCGTTCCTGCTGGCTCGCCTCGGCGTCGACCGCTACGGCGTGTTCGCGCTGGTCGCGACCCTCCGCGGCCTGCTGTCGAACATCGACGGCGGACTCGGGCCCACCGGCAACCGGTACTTCGCCGTCCATGCGGGCTCCGGCGATCGGCGCTCCACCTCGTCCCTCCTTGTCACCCTGCTCGCGCTGTCGCTCCTCGTCGTCGGCGCGCTCTGCGGCATCGTCGCGCTCGTCGCTCCACAGCTCACGTCGTACGCGCACACATCGCCGGAGCTCCATCGGGAGGCGGCGCGGCTGTTGCGCGAGTTCATGCCGCTCCTTCTCGTCGGCACGCTGCGCGCCGTCTTCCAGCGCATTCTCATCGGGCACCATCGGTGGGCGTATCTCAACGCGTCGGGCACGATCGCGCAGGCGGTGTATGTCGCCGCCTCGTTCGCCTTCGTCGCAGATGGTCTGTCACTGACAGGTCTCGTCATGGCGAGTGCATGCGACGAGCTCGTCATGGTCGTGAGCGTCCTGTACGCGGCGCGCAAGTACGTCGACCTTCGCGACTGCCGGCTGATGTCTCGGTCGGAGCTCCGGCCGATCATTCGCTACGCCGTGCGTGTCCAAATCGCCGAAGTAGGTAGCGCGTTCAACTTCGAGATCGACGGGCTCTTGGTGGCGCTCATATTTCCCGTTAGATATGTGACCTTCTACAGCATCGGGTCGAACATCTCGTCGCAGCTGTCAGGTATTCCGAGCAACGCGTTGAATCCCATAGGCGTCACACTGTCGCGGACCTTCGGCCGGTTCAACCTCTCGAAGACTTTGGAGGAGTTCGCAGTCATCCAGCGGGTGTGGGTTCGGACGATCGCCGCGTTCCCCCTCGTCGGAGCCGTCGCGGTGCTTGTCGGCGTCGATCGATGGCTCGGACCCCAGAATCGCCTCGCGGGCGTCGTGGCCGCCATCCTGCTCGTGGGCCAGAGCCCGCTGCTCATGAGCGGTGTCATGGACGTGCTCGGTAAGGCGGCCAACCTCCCCGGCCTCGAATCCAGATATCTCGGGGTCGGCATGATCGTGAACGTCGCATTCACCATCCCACTCGCGCTTCTCATCGGGATGCTCGGTGTCCCGATCGGCACCGCCCTCGGTCAGATCACGAGCAGCATCTACTTCCTGCGCATCGCGCGCCGTCAGATCGATCCCGACCTGCCCAGCTTCGTACCCGATTTCCCGGTCGTCCCCGTCCTGCTCGCGATCGGTGTGACCGCGCTCTTCGAGGTCGGGGCCTTCGAGATCGCACCGCGCGGCGCCCTCGGGCTCATGACGTGTGCCGTCCCCGCGTGTATCGGTCTGGGCACGTACGCGCTCACGACCCTGGGGAGGGAGAGGAGCGTTCGCGGCGCGCGTGAGCTCGCTCTCGCGGTGCGCGGTCTCCGCCGCGAGAACAGCACCGGCTGACCAGGCGGGTCTCGCGGGTGACACGGGACCGCGGCAAATCGCGCATAGGTGCTGGCTAGGATGCCACGAATGCTCGGAGCTCGGCCATGACGGGACTGCGGACCCGGATCGTGGCGGTCGTGACCGTCGTGACGCTCGCGGCGGGCCTGGTCGCCGTTGGCACGTCGCTCCCCGTGCCCACGAGCGCGGCCTCCGGGGGAACGCCTGCCCCGACCGGCACGCCGTCGACACGGCCCCCCGCGCTTGTCCGGGCGGGCGACTCGAAGACGACCTGCATCGACGTGGCACTGAAGAACTACGACCTGCCGGCCTCGCTGGCACCGGTGCAGCGAGCGACGCACATCCGCTTCAACTGTCTGGTGACCTACTCGAACGCCGACGTCTCCTGGGCGGCCTGGGTGTCGCCGTGGATCTTCGGACCGCAGTACGGGTTCAAGCAATGGCTGGCGGCGGACAGGCTCCGGCGGACCATAGTGATCACCCAGAATCTCGTTCCGGACAATGTCGACCATCAGGCCGGTTGGGAGGCGCAATGCGCGAGCGGCGCATTTCGTGGCTACGGCCGGCAACTGGCAGCACACCTTATTCGCAATGGGTTCGGGTACTCGGTCGTCCGCTTGGGTCCCGAGATGAACGGTACGTGGTACTACGACTCGCTCGGCACCACGCCGGAGTCGTGGCACGACTGGGCCAAGTGCTTCGCGCAGACGGTCGACGCGATGCGGTCGGTGCGAGGCGGTCACTTCTTGTTCGACTGGAACGTGAACGCCGGCTACCGCCCGATCCCGCTCGCGGCCTACTACCCGGGGGACCGCTACGTCGACATCGTCGGGATCGACGCATACGACTCGCGACCGACCGGCGCGCTTCCGCCGATGTCGTCACCTCTCCGTTGGACGGAGCTGGTCAACGAACCATACGGCCTCGCGTACGTCTACCGCTTCGCGGCGCGACACGGCAAGCCGCTCAGCTTGCCCGAGTGGGGATCGGTGACCCCTCCCGAGGGCGGTGACGACGGCGCGTACGTCGCGCACATCGGCCGGTTCGTCGCGACCCACAACGTCGCGTACCAGGCGTGGTTCGACACGCCTTCGAACGGAGTGCTCCAGCTCGACCCCAACACCGCCCCTCGATCGCTCGCCGCGTACGTGACGGCGTTCGGGCCCGGTTCGGTGATCGCCCGCTACCAGCAGCGCCTCGACACCGCGCGCTCGTAGCGCCCACGCACCGCGACACCGTGGGCTAGCCGCGCCCCGCGGCCACCCCTCCCTCGGGACCGTAGACCGTGCGTGCGCGCCAGAGATCGTTGTAGTTGTTGCCACCGGGAACGTTCGACACTCCACCGTTGGGTCGGCCGCCCACCTTGCCCCTGCCGACGATCCGCTTGTGCGGGATGACGTACTTGTTCCGCCGGTGCGCGAGCCAGATGTACTCGCCCACCAGGATCTGCAGATCCGGTCCGAGCTTCGCGACCGCGCGACCGAGGACGCTCGGACCTGTCGGGAAGTGGGGATCCTTCCCGTAGTAGTCCCGCGAGCAGTTCTCGAGGACCTGTTCGAGGCAGTCGGCCAACAGGATCGAGCCCTGCCGCGCGAAGAAGTAGTTGTTCGCGACCTTCCAGCTCGTCGCGTCGGAGTTGAGGTCCCGAAAGCCGATGAAGTCCCAGTCACGGGTCTCGGTCAGGGTGACGTCCGACACCGAGAGGTCCATGTAGTAGCCGCCGTGGTGCATCACGATGCAGTAGCGGGCGAGATCGGCCTTGTACGCGTACGGGCGAAGGCGGTCGAACGCACGCGTGACGTCGGCCCCGAAGTTGTCGGCGATCAGCTGGCGTGTCGGGCCCATCGTCCAGAGGTGGAACCGCCCGGGACCGACCATCGACCGCAGCGCTCTGCTGTTCGCGGGAAGCGTCTCCGGATCGGGCCCGTCGGAGAACCAGATCTGATGCACGGCTGGCGAGCCGGGATCGGTCACGTCGGGCACGGCCTGCACTCCTCGCACCGCGGCATCGGATCCGGCATCGGTGCCGGCGCGCCGGAGAACGCACAACCTACCATCGCCCGCCGCTCGCCCCTGGCAACCGGCCGGCGAGGCTCCGCGCGAGGTGTCATCGCGGTTCTCGCGTGCCACCGCCGCACGCAGTGTCGCTCCCATGGCGCCCGGCAGCCGGACGAGCCGGCTCGAACTCCACGAGCGGCGAGGACCTTCTGACCTGGTCACTGGTCACTGTGCACCGCCTCTGCGGAAGAGTGCCGGAGAGATCGGCGGCTCGCTAAAGCTCACGGTTCGTGGTGCGTTAGTCTCTCTACGCAGTCTTACGACCGGGAGAGGTGCTTTCGATGAAGCTCGCTTGGCGACGGGCTGCTTCAGCCCCCCGGCGATTGCCACGTACCGTGGTCGCGCTGCTCGTGGTGGTGCTCGCCGGGACGACGGTCGCCACGGCGGCCGCGGGTCAAGGCCACCGGCCCGCCCGCACCGGAAACGGGCCGCTCGCGGGGCTCTGGAGCGTGCTTTCCGTAACCTTGCACAGCGTGGATACGGCCGTGTCCGGCCAGGTGCAAAGCATCCAGCGCGCGGGCTCGACCGGGTCGGGACCACGCCGTGCGCCGACCGGCGGGCACGGCGGTGGATCGACCACGGCCACCCCGGCGACGACCACTGCACCGCAGACCACGAGCACCACGAGCACCACGAGCGTGCCGGCCGGAGGAGGTGGATCGGCCGGAGGAGGTGGATCGGCCGGAGGAGGTGGCGTCGGCGGCGCCACGACGACGACGGCCCCGGCCCCGACGACGACGGCCGCCGCGACGACGACGACCGCCCTTGCCACGACGACGACCGTGCTTGCCACGACGACGACACCGACCACGACGACCACGAACCCGCCGAGTACCTCGTCTGGTGTCATCACGGCCGGCAACTCCAAGGCCAACTGCCTCTTCTTCAGCGCGACCAACGGTGTCCTGACGACGAGTCAGCTCAGCGCGGTCGAAGCCACGACGGGGGTCACGTACAACTGCCTGGAGGTCTTCGCAGACGCGGACCCGGCCTGGGCCGACTGGGTGAATCCGTGGCCCACAAGAACGGTCTCGGACGGGTGGGACGCGTGGCTGGCTGCGAATCCTGCGCACCAGCTCGTGCTCGGCCAGCAGTTGATACCTGACAGCGTGTGCACGTCGGTCTGCGCCGACCCGCTCACGTGGGAGACCGCGTGCGCCTCGGGCGCCTACAACGGCTACGCGACACAGCTCGCACAGAACCTGGTCGCCGAAGGCGCCGGCAACACGGTGCTTCGACTCGGCAAGGAGTTCAACGGTTCATGGGAGAACGACTACATCGGCTCGACGACCGCGGAGTTCCAGGCGTGGGCGCAGTGCTTCGCTCAGGAAGTCGGAGCCATGCGGGCGGTGCCGGGCGCACACTTCCTGTTCGACTGGAATCCGAACACCTGCACGACAGCGATTCCCCTCGCGCAGGCGTACCCGGGCAATGCGTACGTGGACATCATCGGCGCCGACTTCTACGACGCCGACTGCTGGAGCACGTCGTCGGCCGCCACCGAGACCTGGACTGAGCTGTACCACGCACCCGAGGGCAACAACGACAGCACGAGCCTGGCGAACATCGTGGCCTTCGCCGCGGCCAACGGCAAGCCGGTCAGCCTGCCCGAGTGGGGGCTCAACGGCTCGTCAGGTGACGACACGACGTACATGAACGGCGTCATCTCCCTCGTGAAGTCGAGCACCTCGGTCGCATACCAGTCCTACTTCGACTGCGGATGTGACGGCATCACGATGCTCGGATCGAGCGTGCCGAACGCGACCGCGGCGTACACGGCCGCATTCGGATGACGAGGCCTCGAAGCACGAGCCGTCGAGGTAGCTCCTGATCGCGACATCGGGATCGCAGGGGATCGACGCTTCCCGCCACCCACATGGCGCGACCGTCGACGCGCTTGCGCACCCCGGGGGGCGGACGGACGCGTCCCAGTTCGCCGGCCCGACCCATTACTCTCCGGGACTATGAAGATCTCCGTTGTCATCGTCTCGAAAGACGAGCCGAGTCTCGCCCAGACGCTCGACGCGCTGGAGTCGAAGGCCGGCGAGCTCGCCGACGAAGTCGTCGTGATCGACGCGTCGAAGGGACGCCTCGACGGCATCCGATCAAGTCACCCGAGCGTCGTCTGGAAGGACTACGGCCAACCCGACGGCATCCGCGTCACGATCCCGCACCAGCGGAATCTCGGTGTCGCGACCGCGACCGGCGACGTCATCGTGTTCACCGACTCCGGCTGCGTGTTCGGCGACGAGTGGCTGCCTCGGCTGCTTGCGCCGATCCTGGACGAGGGCGAGAGCGTCACGTGCGGTCCGGCCAAGGCGCCGGGAGCAAGCGTGTACTCCGGGACGCGCTGGTGGGGGAGCACGGAGGAGCGCTACGTTCCCGGCTGCTCGACGATCAACCTCGCGTTCACGCGCGCCGCGTTCGACGCCGTAGAGGGATTCGACGAGACGTTCGGAGCGGGTGAGGACCTCGACTTCTCCTGGCGCCTCGCCGACCGTGGCTACCAGCTCCGGTGGGTGCCCGACGCCGTCGTCGAGCACGACTGGGGAGACTGGCGGCGCCAGGTCCGTCGCTCGTACCTGTACGGCGTCGGCTGGGTCCGCCTCTACCGCAAGCACCCGAATCGGCTCGCGACGGGCCTCTCGCACGACCCCGTGCCGATCGTGTACCCGCTGTACATCCTCGGGCTCCCGCTGACCCTGCGGTACCGCGCGTACCCGTTGCTGTTGATGGTGCCGCTGTGGCGGAGCCGCAACGAGGAGCTCCCGATGCGGATCGTGCTCGACCATCTCGTGCTCGGTGTCGGCGTTCTCGCCGAGCTGTCGGGTCTCTACCGGTGAGAGTCGTCGCCTCCGATGCGATCTAGATGATCGAGGCGCAGCGTGCGAGGGGAGACGAGGCGCCCAGGGTCAAGGTGCTGGCGACCCCGGAGGATCCGAACCCCTACCAGTCCCTCCTCTACCGACAGCTCACCGCGCTCGGCGGGACGGTCGCCTACACGACGGGGCCAACACGCTCGCACTCGCTGAACCTCCTGCTCGCACCCGCGTCCTTGGCTGCTCGCCGTCTGGCCGGCTTCAACGTGCTCCACATCCACTGGGTGTTCCAGTTCAGCCTTCCCTGGGCGCAGCGAAGCGAGCTGGCACGACGTTTGATGGAGTGGTGGTTTCGCCAGTACCTGCGATGCGCGTGTGCGCTCGGCTACCGGGTCGTCTGGACGGCACACGACCTCGTTCCCCATGGACGGGTGTTCCATGACGACGAGCGGGCGCGCACCGTGCTGCTCGACCGGTGCGACCTCGTGATCGCGCTGTCGCCGTCGACCGCACGCCAGCTGACCGCCCTCGGGTGCGCGGACGTGCGCGTCATCCCGCTCGGGCCGTACCACGACCCGTACGAGTCGCCGGTCGAGCGCGCCCAAGCACGGCGTCGCCTGAACCTCCAGGACGACGAATTCGTGGTCCTACACATCGGCAGGATCGAGGCCTACAAGGGTGCCGACCTCCTGCTCGACGCCGCCGCGCAACTGCCGGCGGAGTCACGGATCATCGTGGTCGTCGCCGGATCGTGCAGCGACGCCCACTACCGGGAGAGGTTGCTGGGCCTTGCGGCATCGGCTGGAGCGCGGGTGCGCATCTCCCTCGAGTGGATCCCGGACGGCGACGTCGCCGTCTACCTTCGAGCCGCGGACGTTGCGGCCTACCCCTTCCGTGAGGTGTCGAACAGCTCGTCCATATCGCTCGTCCAGTCCTTCGGCCTGCCCGTCATCATTCCCAACCTCGAGAACCTCGAGGATGTCTCGGCCACCGGCGCGATTCGCTACGAACCCGGAGTTGACCGGCTCGTCGACGTGCTCGCCGGCGCAGCAGACCGGGCGGTTGACGAGCTCGCATCCATGAGCGCTGCGGCGCGGGCGCACGCCGCAAGCGCGAGTTGGGAGCAGATCGGCCGGGACACGTTGCTCGCATTCACCGACGTCATCGACCGGCCGCCGGCGCGAGCGCGCGTTGCGCGTCACCATTGACCGCGCACGACCATCCGCCGCCCGCTCTCCGTCCGCTTGCCGCCAGCACCCGGCTCAATCGCTCCGGCCCGCCCATTCGCGGTCGATGAAGTCGAGCAGCGGACCGCTGTCGCGGGTGCCGACCTTTCGGACGAAGAGCAGAGGAGCGCCACCGCGCGCGGCGCGCTCCGAGCGCTGGTGTGCAATAGCTGGCAGGTCCGAGAGGTCGAGCCACTTCGGGCTCGGTCCGCCCGCCGACCAGTCGACGTACCACGGTGACTCATGAACGAGGTCGACCTGTGCGTCGCACACGAGGTCGTCTCCGTGGAGCAGCGACGCGACGAGCGTCTCGTCCGGGAGCCAGACCCGCCTCCAGTGGCGCATGATCTCCGGCCGGTCGTCCAGTGCGCGAAGGATGCGGCTCGCATGCTCGCGACTGAGGATCTTCTGCACAGCCGATCCAGCCTTCGCGAGACCGGCGGGCAGCGGCCGAGCGATCGGTAGCGACACGTCTCGTCGACCGACACGCCAGTGGACCCGGTCGAACCTGTCGAGACCCCCGTGCGCCCCCCACGGCCCGTACGGGAGCCGAAAGCTGTAGATGAGCGAACGCCCCTCGTACTCGCGGAGCGCACCTGAAAGCTCGTGCGCTCGGGCCGTCGGGTAGTCGCTTCCGGAGAGCACGGCGACGTGGCGGATTCCCGGGCGACGGATGATCTCGCGTATCGCCCAGAGCTCGGCCCGGACCGACGCGAGGCTGCCCCACGGCGTCGCATAGCGGCGAGCGAACTCGACATTCCCCGGAGCACCTTCCTGCATCCTGCTGTAGACGGCCGGCTGGGTCCGGCGGTCGCAGTGGACGACAGTGGGCAGGGGGGCGAGGGACCAGAGCAGCCGCGCGAGTTGAACCGGGTCAGCGTGCGCGATGACGACGACGCCGAGACGGCTCGTCGAGTCCGTCCGGGATCCGTCCGGACTCGGGCTCACGTGGTCGCCTCGCGACTCCACCGGGCGCGCCAACCCATCCCGGCGGGGACGGTCTCGCGCCACCGGCGTCCCGAACGAGTCACGTGTGGGCTGCGGCCGGGCACGGGCCTGATCCGATCATCGTGCGGGTACGAGGAGACGCACGACACCCCACACGCGGCCGCAGAAGTACGCGACCAGCAGAGTCGCGTCCGCGCCGACCGCCCCGACGAAGCGATCGGGTCGCCGGAGGTCGGGCTCGAACCGCTGGTAGACGTGGGCCGTCGCCACAGCGAAGACGTAGACGACGGGTCCGATGACACCCGAACGCCGCGACCGTCTGCGAACCTGCAGACACGAGACGACGGCGAGACCGACGAACGCGAGGTCCGGACCGCGAAGCTTGCGATATCGCGCGAGCTGCCTGGTCGCACCCACACCGCTCGTGAACAGCCATCGGAGCGACTGCACGTAGCTCTTCGACTCCTGGTGGTCGACCGTCAGCCCCGGGATCCCCGACAGCCGAAAGCCTGCCTCGACGAGTGCGTGGTTGATCGCCACGTCTTCGCCCTCTCGCAGCTCCGCGTCGAACGTGACGCGAGCGAGCGCGTCGGCCCGGTAGGCACCGTTGTTGCCCGTGACCGTCGTCGTCCCGGAGCGCACTTTCGGGCGTAGCCGGAAGCGCCGGTGCAAGTACGAGACGTCCCCGTCGGGCACCGCGGTGCCGCCTACCACGTCGTAGCGGTCGAGCCAGCTCTCGCAGGTCGACCACCACGTCGGAGGTAGCACGATGTCCGCATCGACCATCGCGATCCACCGGCCACGCGCCGCGCGGACACCGGTCGCGCGTGCGGCACCGCGGCCGAGATTGCGCTCGTGCGAGACGAGGCAGATGCCCGAGTTGTGCGCGGCGAGTTGCGACACGACCGCTGCAGTGCGGTCGAGGGAGCCGTCGTCGACGACGAGAACCTCGAACGGCTGGACCGTGTCCTGGCCGAGGATCGACTCGACCGTCTTCGCGATATGGCGCTCCTCGTTGTGCGCGATCACGACGAACGAGACTTCGGGTGACCCGTCAACCGGTCCGTCGCGAGCGCCGGCCGCCGTCTCGCGGGTCATCGCCGTGCGCTCGCGACGGACCGGACGCGAGCGGCGAGACGACGAGCGAGCTCCCGCACCGGCATCACGATCGCGAGCGTGACGAGAGGCGGCCGGCGCTGAGCGAACAGCGGCGCGAGCGATCCGGGGCTCGCGAGCCCGCGACGTTCCCATCTCGGGAGCGCGGCCCGGAGACCGTCCGTCCGGACCCGGCTCCGCAGTGACGCGAGATAGTCCGCTCCTTCGAGGTCCGTGGTCCACATCGGCGTGAGACATGTCCAGCCCCACGGCACGCAGACGTCTTCGAGCCAGGTCCACGGGCGCCGCTTGAGCGCGGCGACCTCGTCGGGCGAGAGCGGGCGCAGCAGGAACTGTTCGCTCCTCACGATCTCGCGCCCGATCTGCTCACCCCGCCTGATGACCGCGGGCCAGGGAATCTGTGCGTCACACGGCCAAGGGTGGCACAGCACGACATGGCCCGCGTCGAGGTAGCGGTGCGCGTGAAGCGACTCGTCGTCGTCGAACGTCATGCCGAGCTCGCGCCAACGCGGGAGGTCGAAGAGTCCCGTGTCGGTCAGGCCGTAGTGACGAAGCGCCGACGGAGCGCCGGTTGCCGCGTGGACGAGCGCGTCGGTGTGCTGCCGATGGTTCGTGAGCAAACAGGTCGATATGTTCACGCACCGGGCATTGCCCGCGAACATCTCGGCCGCGAGATCGACGAGCTCCTCGTCCCACCACAACAGCTGCATGTCACCCTGCAGCAGGTGGACGTACTCGACACCGGCACGCATCGCATACGCGAACGCGTCGCGGTAGGCGTCGTACAGCCCGCCGACCTTCGCGTTGCGCGACAGGTCGTTCGAGGCACGCAACATCACGGTGACGAGCGGATCGTCCCGTCCGATCTCCTCCAGCCGCAGCCGGAGACGTACGTCCCTGCTCGCGTTGTCCACGACCAGCAACGGGTCGTGGGGGGCAAGGGCACGGACGGACGACACGGCGTTGAGAAAGTAGGTCGGCAGGCCGTGCCCGACGATCACGTGCATCACACGCCGGCCCTGCCGCGACCTGCCACCCGATCGTGCCGACACGTCGGACTCGCGCCCGACACCGCTCGCCGCGCCGAGATCCTGGGGGAGCCCGCTCATGTCCTACCGCGAAGCTGACGACGCAGGTTGTCGATCCACCCCTCCAGCTCGGTGCCCTCGACCGTGCCCGCGAGGACACCCGCCGCGAGCACGAAGTGCTCGAACAGCGTCCAGAACGGGCGCTGCCAACGGCTCCGCCACAGGGGAACCGCGAGGAGCAGCAGATAGGAACGGCGTCGGAGCGCGACCGGGAGTCCCAACAGGTACAACGGATACGCGAGCGGGACTGCGTCGTGGACGTTCAGCGACCGCTTGTGGATCGACTGTTCGCCGGTGCCGAACACGTGCTTGCGATAGAGATGGCCCCTGCCACGACCGTAGGCGTAGGAGCGCCGGATCTGACGAGAGGCCCCTCCCCAGTCGTGCGCGACACGCGCGTCCGGGACGAACCTGATCCGGAACCCCGCGTGCACGACCCGCCAGGAGAAGTCGATGTCCGAGCCGTAGGTGAACGACTCGTCGAAGCCACCCACGCGGTCGTAGACGTCCCTGCGGAACGCGACATTGATCGTCGGGCACTCGGCGAGGTAGACGGGCGAGCGAGCACTCGCGCGCTCCATGCTGTACGGGATCGACGATCCCGTCGCTCCTGTCTGGCCGCACGTCATCTGCTCCTCGCCCCGCACGATCGGGCGGGTGATCTCCTCCAGCCATCGGGGGTCCGGCACACAGCCGCAGTCGGTGAACACCACGATGTCGCCACATGCGGCTCGCACACCGATGTTGCGCTGGTGGGCGATCGTCGTGGAGCGGCCATCGGGCTGCTCGAAGTCGATCCAACGGACGTTCGGGCGCGCGTCGCGGACCCGCTGCATTCGGCCTGCGGATGCGTCGACGACGATGATCTCGACGCTTCGCAGAAGCTCGTCCGGCACGGCGTCCACCTGCTCTGCGAGCCGGTCGAGCGTTCCGGCGAGGCCCGGCTCGTCCTTGGAGACGATGACGACGGAAGCGGTCGCAGAATCAGAATCCGGCCACCGTGGCGAGCCACTGTCAGCATTCATCGGTAAATGCGAGTGGTCGATGTCGAGAAGACAGTGTCCTTTTTCTCCGAGAGAAATTTGCCGGGAAAGCGATATACGCCGCCTACGTTGCCTGCCTGCGAGCGCACGGTCTGACTAACGATATTGGCGCTCGTCGCGTAGACATACGCACCCGTCTCGAAGACCTGCGGAAGCAGTGTCGTCACAATCCCTGGTAGCGGAGCGAAATGATAGATCTGAAGGCTGCCGTACACGTCAGCGTAGATCACATCGCCACCACGGTAATGTCGCACGAGCCAATTCGCCGACGCCATATCGGCGTCGCTGTAATAGAACATCTGGTACGCGTCACCATAGTTCTGGAGCGTGTCGACGCCGCCTCCGCTGAGCGTGCGTTCGGAGAGACCCGAGTCGGAGAACAGGAGGACCGCGAGCGCGAGCGTCGTCGCGACGACCGCGCTGGTGGCGATCGCCCGTCGCCTTGCGAACAGCGCGTCGAGCACGAACGCGAGCCCGACCGACAGGATGGGTGCTCCCTGTACCTGCCCTCGAGGCGCGTTGTACAACGTCGAGATCGTGCCGCTCAACCGGAGGAGACCGAGAAGCCCGATACACGCGAGCGCGAACGCCGCGAGCTCGGTCCGCTCGGGGTGCCGGATCCGACGCTCATGCCAGAGGAGCATGAGGATGCCGACGCCGGTCAGGAGCAGCAGTAGCTCGGCTAGAGCCGTGGTCGCGTTCGCGATGCTCGTTCCGTAGATCGCCGGCGTCGTGCCCGCCGGCGCCGATGCCGGTGCTGCGGCGATCTTGTACGCCCGCGTGATCGTCTCCGGGTACGGATGCAGCCATGGCGCGTGCGCGTGGTAGTACGCGACCGCGCTCGCGGCGAAGTGCGGTGCGGAGACGGACGGCCGCACGTCCGCGTTGAGGAACCGCTGAAGCAGCGACGTGCCGCGTGGACCCGACAGGATCTTGAGGCCGGTCGTGTTGAGCGTCGAAACGAGGTTGCCCACGTTCTGGACCGAGTGCGTGATCCCGACGTTCCAGAGCAGGACCACGCCGACGATCGCCGCGACGATAGGCAAGCTGAACACCGGATACGCGCTCACCCGTCGGTTCGCGAGACGGAGCGCGGCGTAGACGAGGTACCCGCCGACGAGAACCGTCGCGGCGAAATACGCGGTTGAATAGTGGGTGATCGCCATGGCGATCCCCGCGATCGCCACACCGGCGCGTCGCGTTCTAGTCGAGAGATAGTCGTCGAAGGCGGTCACGACGAATAGCCCAAAATAGAGCAAGGCGATCTCTTGGCGCGCAAGGCCATTGATATCGGCAGCATAGAGGCCTTGGACGATGACTACAACCGCACCGAACAGTGCGGCTCTGCGCGAGAACCATCTCTCCGCGATGTCGAACACCATCACCGGGAACATGCTGAACACGAGCGGATACAACACCTTGAATAGATAGGTGCCCGAAACGTGTGTCACCTGGGTGAGGACGGTAGGGAAGATCGTAATGCTAAGCATCGACGCATAGGCATTCCCATTTCGCGGGACGTGCCATACACCCGCGTGGAGTGTCGCTTCGAATACCTGGAACTCCTTCTGAATGTCGAACCCGTAGGGATAGTGCGAACGCATCGATGCCATCAGAAGGACCGCCGCCGTCGCGCTGAACACGGCGGTGCGGATCATCCACCGCGGCGCGCGCTTCGCGCCTACGAAGGCGCCGACCAGTAGCGTCCCGATCGCGAGCAGTGCGACGATCGCGACGTTCCCGCTGTGCGAGTTGTTGAGCCGCTCGGCGCCTGCCATGGCGATCACCGGCACGACGGTGATCCCGAGGAACACGCGGACCTCGCGCGACGTGGGCGCCGGTCCACGCATGAGGTACTCGAGTGGGTCCCGGCGTCGTGCCTGGAGCAAGAGCGCGGCCACCACGATCACGTCCACTTCCGCGACCATCGGAGCCCGGGAGAGCGGCCGTACGACGCCGATCGCCGGCAGGACGTAGCTGGAGACGAGCCCGCAGAGGATCAGCACGAGGATGCTCGCGCCTACCGCCCAGGCGAGCCGGGTCGAAGTCTCGCGCGGGCGCAACCCGGTCGCCGCGAGAAGGACGACGCCGGGAGCGAGGAGCAGGAACGCGAGCCCGAACAGGCGCGCCGCGATCACGGTGTCGGCGAGGAGGGAGAGGTTGAAGGCGAGCGTGAGGACCAGCAGCGGCGCGGCGTTGCGCCAGCGGTCGGCGAGCACACGCCGAATCGCGCGGTCAGCTCTCGGGAACTGGGGCGTCACGTACGCGACGACGTCCGGCACTACTGGCCCCGTGAGCCCGAGCGGTCTGGCCAGTAGCGAACCAGGCCCGCGAGCATTCCGGCGTTGTGGGCACCCTCCTCGGCGAAGCGCAGGTAGGAGAAGAGCAGGCAGGAAAGTCGACGGTGACGGATCGCGCCCAGGACTCCCTGCGGGAGCAGGACCGGGACGCCGAGCGCGATCAGGAGCCCGCCGAGCCGGCGCCGTCCCGCCAGGGCCAGGGCCAGGGCCAGAACCGTGACGACGATCGGAACCGGGAAGACGGTCGGCCACCGGTGATCGGGTTCGAGACGGTACGTGCGGGCGTGCCCGCGACCGTATGCGAAGTTGCGGCGGAACAGGTCCCGGAAGGTCCCAACGAAGTCGTGGCGGACGACGGCCTCGGGGGTGAACCAGAGCAGGCGGTCGGGATAGCGCTCGCGTGCTCGTCGACAGATGTACTCGTCGTCGGCGCCGAAGGTCATCCGCGAGTCGAAGCAGCCGAGCTGTTCCAGCACGTCACGCCGGAACGACATGTTCGCTCCGGCGAACGAGTAGACGGCCCGCTCGCCCACCGGCGCGGGTGAGCCCCACATCCTGCGCGCGTACAGCACGAGCCGGTCGGGGAGCGAGGTGCGGTCGGCGAGCTCGAGCTCGAGCGGCGCGAGCGGGTTGTTGTCGACCAGGAAGCGGTGGACGAGACTCGTCACGCGGTGCACCTCGATCGGCCCGCCGACGGCGACCACGTCGTCGCGGTCGTATCCCGCGATGAGCTGCTCGAGCCAGCTCTCTGTCGGCACGCAATCGTCGTCGGTGAACGCGACGATCGGCGCCAGCGCGGCCCGTATCCCGGAGTTGCGCGCCGCGCTGATACCTCGGTTCTGCTCGTGCACGACAACCTCGACCCCGAACCGTCTCGCGACGTCGGCCGTTCCGTCCGTCGATCCGTCGTCGACGACGACGACCTGCGTCCGCGCGCGCACCGTCTGGCGCGCCAGCGCGTCGAGGCAGCTCCCGATCGTGCCCGCGCCGTTGAGCGAGCACACGACCACGGTGATGGACGGAGAGTCGACCGGCACGGCCCTACCTCGCCCGGCGCCGGGATCGCACGGCGAGTGCCCGGTCGTGCACCGAGACGACCTCGGCAACCGCGGGATCCCAGCCGAACCGCTCGGGGTCCCTGGCGTCGTGCGACGGCGCGCCAGCAGTCAGGACGCTTCGCAGCACCGCGACGAGCGAGGCGGTAGTCGCGTCGCACAGCCAGCCGTTCACTCCCTCGTCGACGAGCAAGCGCGCCTGGTTGTCCTCGTGTCGAGTCGTCACGACCCGCAACCCGCACGCGATCGCCTCGGCGACCACGATTCCATATCCTTCGCGAGTCGAGGGAAGAACGAGCAGGTTCGCGCTCTTCATCAGTCCGAAGATCTCCGCCTGCTCGTCGAGGCCGCCCATGAACTCCACACGATCGGCGCACCCCTCGCGCTCGGCGATCGCTACGAGCCGGTCGCCCTCGGGCCCCTCGCCGACGATCGCGCACGTGACGACGATGCCGACCCGGCCGAGTTCGCCGACGGCCGAGATCAGGACGTCGACGTGCTTGTGCTCGATCAGCCGGCCCACGAAGAGGAGGTCGTAGGCTCGCGGCGACCTCGGCGACGCGGCGATCGCGGGAAGATCCACCCCGTTCGGGACGACGGTGACCCGTCCGGGCACGGCACCGTGGTCGATCAGTCGCGCGCGAGTGACCGGCGACGGGGTGATCGTCTGGTCCGAGACCCGCACCGCGAGGAGCTCGATGACGCCGGCAATCATGCCCAACGGGCCGAGGTATTTGCGCCAGTATGCGAACCCCCAGAATTCGTGCCACGTGACGACAAGGGGCACGCGTCTCACGAGCGCGACAGCACGAATGGTGAATAGCTGAAGATGTGGCATATGGTCGGCATCGATCAAGTCGAATCGATACCGGAGAAGGCGAAGGCAAGCGAGCCCGAACATCACGGCCTGATAGATGGAACGCGTCGACCCGCGGTACATGTTGAAGTTCCGGCAGAGCGCGTGATAGTGGACACCGTCTTCGAACCGGTCGGGTGGCCCATCCCACCATCTCATCGTGAACACGTGGACCTCGAATCCCCGCTCGACGAGGCCGGAAACGATGTGGTGATAGCGGATCTCTTTTCCGCCCATGTGATACGGATATATCGCATCCGAGACCACTGCGACGACGCGGGCTCGTCCTCCGGGTGCCGTGGGCGTCACGGTCATCTCGAGGGCCCGACGACGTCGACGTGGTAGTCGATCGACTGGCGCGGCGCGTCGAGGCGCACGACGATCGCTGTCGCCCCCGACGTGACGGGCGGCGCGACATCCACCGCGACGACCCGCGCGTCGCCGGACCCGACCGCCGTCGCGCCGCTCGCGAGCAGCCCGTGCGCGCCCGTCGACGAGTAGACGGCGGTCCACCGATACGTGCGCGCGGCGCCCTCACGATTTACGATCGCGAACCGGAACGCCACGACTCCCGACGTCGCCAGCCTCGTCGGAAGCGAGGCCGGGCTCTCGAAGTAGAGCTCCGTGAACCGCGCCGGAGTCGGCGTGAGACCCAGCGAGCGCGCCGCCGACAGACCCGCATACTGATAGGCGACGAGCGCTCCGAGAACAGCCAGAAACGCGAATCCATATCGCCGGTACTTCAGCCATCGCCGAGCGTCCCCGACCGGCGCCGCCTGGACCGTTCCGGCGCGGTCCAGACTCAACCCGCTGCGGCCGCGTCGCACGGCGCGACACGCTGCGGCTTCACCATGGAGCGATTCTACAACACGCGAATCGCGTCGTAGCTGGCACGAATCTCTGGACGAGACACCTTGCCACCAGGGACAATGTAGGCGTGGATGCGTACCCAGTCTGGTTCGGGCCCGAGGTCCACCCGTTGTTCGGATGGCTGCACGCTCCGCCCCGTGCCACCGCCGGCGCCGTGCTGTGCCTTCCGATCGGCGACGAGAGCTTCCCCGCATACCGCGCCTACTTGCGCCTCGCGGAGCAACTTCGAGAGCTCGAGGTGGCAGTGCTGCGCTTCGACTACACGGGGACCGGTGACTCCGCCGGCGGCATCGGCGACGTGCGGTCGGTCGACGACTGGATCACCGACGTGGCCACCGCGTCCGCGTACGTGCGATCCTTCGGCGTAGCGGACGTCACGCTCGTGGGCCTGCGGGCCGGTGCGCTACTCGCGGAGCACGCCGCGCTGCGGAGCGGCGCGTCCGGCCTCGTTCTCTGGGATCCGAGCGAGAGCGGTCGGCACCTCCTCCGAGAGCTCCGACTGCTCGGAGCGACCGGGGCGACCGCTCCACGCGAGGGCCGGACCGAGAGCGACGACGCCGTCGAGACGCCGGGCCTCGTGCTCCCGCCAGCCCTCGCCGCGTCCTTTTCGTCGCTCGTGGCAGGCGCTGCCGGCGTTGGCGCCCCGATCCGCTCGCTCGTCCTCGTGCGTCCGGAGCGCCCGCTGAGGCCGGGCGCGCGAGCCCGGCTCGACCGCCTCGAGCCCGCGTGGGGCAGTGCCGTGGAGATGCCGCGCTTCTTCGACGTCGACACGTGGGAGCCGTTCCTCTCCGAGCCCTCGCTCGACCAGATCGTCGCCTGGTTCGACGATCGCCGCTCGACGCTCGGCGGGATCCCCGCCGCGGTGATCGCTCCGCCGGAGCACGGCGACGCCGCAGTCGTGCTTGCACCCCCCGGCTCCGCCGCCGTCGTCGAGCGGGCGGTGACGATCGGGGAGTCGAGCCTGTTCGGCATCCTCACGGAGCCGGCCCAGCACCAGGACGCGCCATCGACGGCGCTGCTGTTGAACACCGGCCTTGACCGGCACATCGGACCGTCTCGGCTCTGGGTCGAGCTCGCGCGGGAGTGGGCGTCCGCCGGAGCTCGCGTGCTGCGGATCGACATGAGTGGGACCGGCGACAGCCCGGCTCGGCCCGGACAGCCCAGGGAGGTCACCTATCCCGCCGGCGCCGTCGACGACGTGATCGCCGCGGCGTCGTACCTCGCGCCCGACGAGCCCGCGACCGCGCTTCTCGTCGGGACCTGCTCGGGTGGGTACCACGCGGTCGAGGCGGGCGCCGTCCTTCGCTCCCGCGCGGTGTGGGTCGTCAACCCCGCAGTCCCGCCCGCCTCCAAGATGCCCGAGATGATGGGCCCTGGAGGCACGCGACCGGCACCGAGACGTGCGGCACGGCGACTGAGCCCCTGGCTCGCCGTGCTCGCCGCCAACGGTCGGGCCGTCGAGCTCGCGCACAGGCTCGTACCGAACGTGATCTGGTCGCTGCTCGACAGGGTGGGGCTGTACGCGCACGCGGCTCGTGCGTTCCGACCGCTCGTCGCGACAGGCGCCACGCTGTACGTGCGTTGCGGGAAGGAGGAGTCCGCGAAGTTCATGGCTCGCGGGTACTCCGAGATCCGACGCCTCGAGCGCTCCGGACGGTTCACGTTCGAGGTCGACGACCAGCTGGACCACACGCTCCTGGACGACCGGTCGCGACGGCGGGTGGCCGAGCTGCTCGGCACGCTCATGCACCAGGGCGCGATGCGGTCGCCGCCCGATCGTCCCGCCCGAGAAGTCAGTGACGTGGCGCCGCTCGTCGCGAGAGAACCCGCCAGGTCATGAGCGATGGCCGCCCGCTCACCCCGGTTCTGCTGCGCATGCTCGAGGGCCGGGTGGGGAGCACCCTCGTCATGCAGCTGCTCGGTTCCTCGGCCGCGATCGCGTTCGATCGCGAGTACCCGTTCGAGAACAGCTACCTGACCTACCTCGCGCGGTTGGCCTCGCAGCTCGATCGCGATCCCTCGGAGACGGACACGATGGGAGACCTCGTCTACTCCTCCGACCGTCGCATCGCGCCGCTGCCGTTCGTGCCACGCACCGTGTCGGCGCCCGAGCTGGCCCGCCGTGCGCTCGGCGCGCTGTGGGGCGCGTTCTCGGAGTCGGTCGTCGATCGCCGCGCTGTTCGCTACTACGCGGAGAAGTTCTGGGGCGACGTCGAGCCGCTGCACGGCGCGGGACTGCGCCCGATCGTGATCGACCTGGTCCGCGACCCGCGCGACATCATCGCCTCGATCCGAGCGTTCAACGCGAAGACCGGCATCAGGCGATTCGGCCGCGACCAGGTGGAGACGGACGGTCAGCACCTCGCGCGCCTCGTCGTCGGCATGGGGTTTCGGTTGCGGCAGATGGACTCGCCCGTGGGCGCGTCCCACGCGGTGCTGCGGTACGAAGACGTCGCGAGTGATCTCTACGCGACCGCACGTTCGCTCGGTCGGCTTCTCGGCCTCGAGCTCGACCCGGGCGAGGTCCTCTCCGCTCAGTCCTCGATGGCGGGTCACATGACCTCGCCTTCGGTCGAGGCGTCGGTCGGCAGGTGGCGCGCGGATCTTTCCGACGAGGAGGTCGCGCTCGTCGAGCGACGCCTCGGGCCGGCGATGGCAAGACTCGGATACGAGACCGTGACGCGGTGATGGCCGGCGGGGCCGATCGCCGGTCGGTCCACGTCCGAGTCGGCCGGCGAGCCTAAGATGCCCGCGTGCACACGACGGACGCGATCGGCTCTGCAGCGCGTCGCCCGAGCGATCTGCTCGACTCGCACGCACCTGACGCGGTGCCGGGCGTCCGCATCCACTGCGGCGTCGACGTCGTGGACGTCGGCGACGTCCGCGAGGCACTCGAGCGATTCGGGGACAGGTACCGGTGCCGGATCTTCACCGACCGGGAGATCGCCGACGCGTGCGCCCCCGTCCGAGACGTCGAGGCACGCTCGCTCGCCGCGCGCTTCGCAGCGAAGGAAGCGTTCATGAAGGCGCTCCAGGCACGCGATCCCGTACCTCGATGGAGGGAGATCGACGTGAGGCGGTCTGACGACGGCTCCTGCTCGTTGCACCTGCACGGTCGCGCGCTCGAAGCCGCCCGCGCCGCCGGCGTCCGCGCGCTCACCGTGTCGTTGACCCACGAGGGGGATGCCGCCGTCGCGTTCGTGGTGGCGCTGGCGTGAGGCACTGCCGCATGGGGAGGGAACGTTGAGATGGACGTGACGGCTGTCATTCGGGAAGTCCTCACGGAGGAAGGACGACTCGGCCTCCCGCTCGCGGACATCGGCGATCTCGACGATCTGTACAAGCGCGGGCTCACGTCACACGCGAGCGTGGGCCTGATGCTCGCGCTGGAGGATCGGTTCGGGATCGAGTTCCCCGATGCGCTGCTCGCGAAGGCGACCTTCGAGTCGATCGGCGCTATCCGTGACGCGCTTTCGACGCTCGGCGTCGTCGGCGACACCGCGCCCACCTCCGTTGAGTGACCCGGGGCCCGTCCTCAGTTCCGGCGCGCGGTACCGGGACGAGCTCGTCGCCAGGGGTCTCCTCCTGGCCACGGGCGTCGACGGGCTGTACGGCTTCTCGAACGATCTGGTCCGGCTGATCGCAGCGGTCGAGACCTACGTGTCGGCCGCGGGCGCCGGTAAGTACGAGGTGCTCCGCTTCCCGCCCGTCGTCCCGCGCGTCGTGCTCGAGCGATCGGGCTACGTCCGTTCCTTCCCCGATCTCGTGGGCGCGGTGCGAACCTTCACGGGCGGCGACGAGGCGCACCACGCGCTGTTGCGGACGCTCGATGCAGGTGGCGACTGGACCGCGGGACTCGGCGGCTCCGACGTCGCCCTTTGCGCGGCGGCCTGCCAGCCCCTCTACCCGACGATCACGCCGGACCTGCCAGTGGGCGGGCGACGCTTCGACGTCTGCGGCTACGTCTTTCGCCACGAGCCGTCGAGCGACGTCGCGAGGATGTTGTCGTTCCGGCAGTACGAGTACGTGTACGCAGGCGACGAGCTCGGTGCCCTCGCCCACCGTGACCACTGGACCGAAGTTGCGGCCGAGATGCTCTCGGACCTCGGACTCGACGTCGCGGCGACCCTCGCCTCGGATCCGTTCTTCGGCCGGGCCGGGCGGGCACTCACTGCTACCCAGCGCGAAGGGGCGTTGAAGTACGAGGTCGTCGCGGCAACCGCGCCGGACGCGCCGACGACGGCGATCACCTCCGCCAACTGTCATCTCGACCACTTCTGCCGAGAGCTCGGGATCCGCACCGCCGCAGGGGAGACCGCACACAGTTCGTGCGTCGGCTTCGGGCTAGAGCGCATCGCGTTCGCGCTGCTGTTCGCGCACGGACCGAACCTCGCAGGTTGGCCCGACCGAGCTCGCGCCCGGCTTGCCGTCTGACGTGCGGCACCGCCGTGACGCCCGATGCTCCGGTTTCGGGAAGGTTCGCGACTGCGCCGGGACGCACCGGCGCACCCGTTCCTCGGCGTGCTCCACCGCGCGCGGTCGCCGCCGCCGATCGACCCCGCCGGTAAGGTCGTCACGATGCACGACCTCGTAATCCGCGACGGACAGATCGTCGACGGCAGCGGTGCCGCGCCCTTCGCCGGTGACGTCGCGATCGACGGCGGGGTGGTCGTCGAGGTCGGGCGACGGCTCGGCGCGGCACGGCGCGAGATCGACGCGGAAGGCGCGCTCGTGACGCCGGGGTTCGTCGACCCGCACACCCACTTCGACGGCCAGGCCACGTGGGATCCCGTCCTCGCACCGTCCGTGCACCACGGAGTGACCTCCGCGGTCATGGGGAACTGTGGGGTCGGGTTCGCGCCGGTCGACCCGGACCGCCACGACTGGCTCATCGAGATGATGGAGGGCGTCGAGGACATCCCCGGAACCGCCCTGGCCGAGGGGCTCACGTGGGACTGGCATTCGTTCCCGGAGTTCCTGGACGCACTCGATCGTCGCCAGCGTACGATCGACGTGGGCACCCACGTCCCGCACGCACCGCTGCGCGCGTTCGTGATGGGGGAGCGGGGCGCGGACCCGGACGCGGTGCCCACCGCGAGCGAGCTCGACCGCATGGCGGCGCTCGTCGGTGAGGGGATCGATGCGGGCGCCGTCGGCGTGTCGACCTCGCGGACCGAGCTGCACCGGACGAGCTCCGGAGCGCAGCTCGGCACGCTGCGCGCCCTGGACAGCGAGCTTCTCGCGCTCGCCGCGGTGCTCAAGGCGCGGGGCACCGGCGTCATCCAGCTCCTGTCGGACTGCTACCGGACCGACGACGAGGAGCTCGCGCGTCGGGAGCTCGACCTCATCGAGGTTCTCGCGACCGAGAGCGGACGCCCGCTCAGCTTCAGCGTCCAGCAGTTCCGCGAGGTGCCCGAGCGCTGGCGCGATCTGATCGGCCGCGCCGAGGCCCTGTGCTCCCGTGGCTTCGACGTGAAGGCCCAGGTCGCCCCGCGGCCGATCGGCGTGCTGTTCGGCCTCGACGCGACGACGAATCCCTTCTCGCCGTGCCGTCCGTACGCGCGGCTCGCCGGGCTCCCGCTCGCCGCTCGGGTCGACGCGATGCGCGACCCGGAGGTCAGACACAGCATCGTCGAGTCACACGTCACGCTCACCTCGGGACCTGACGCGTTTCCCGGCCTGCGGACGCTCGGTCGCTACGACGAGATGTACGTCCTCGGAGATCCCGTCGAGTACGACCTCGACCCAGCCAGCACCATCTCGTCTCTTGCCGGGAGAGCGGGCCAGCGCCCGGCCGAGTACCTCTACGATGCGCTACTTCGCGACGGGGGGCGTCAGCTCATCTATCGACCGGTGTTCAACTTCGCGCATCGAGACCTCACCGCGGTCCGCGAGATGCTCGCGTCGCCGGTGGCCATGTTCGGGCTGTCGGATGCGGGCGCGCACTGCGGCTCGATCTGCGACGCGAGCATGACCACGAGCTACCTCTCGATCTGGGGACGCGACCGCGCGTCGTCCGACTCCGCGATTCCGGTCGGGCGCATCGTCCACGAGCTCACGGCCCGACCGGCCCGCCACGTCGGATGGCGTGATCGCGGCGTCCTCGCACCCGGGTACCTCGCGGACGTGAACGTCATCGATCTCGACGCCCTCGCGTGCCACCCACCTCGGATCGTCCCGGACCTCCCCGCCGGCGGCCGACGACTGCTCCAGAGCGCTACCGGCTTCCGCTGCACGGTGAAGTCGGGCTCGGTCATCTTCGCATCCGGAGAGCACACGGGCGAGCTGCCCGGCCGGCTGGTGCGCGGCGAGCGCCCCGCGCCCGTGACCGCGCGGTGAGCGCGCCGTTCGAGGAGGTTGAGCTGCCCCTGCTGGCTGTGCCGTTCCGCCACGGCGCGCTCTCGCCGTGGGCACTCTCCGAGGCCGCGGCCGGTCTGTGCAGGCTCATGTGGCTCGTCGGCCCGGACGCGCCGCCGGACGCGATGACCTCCCGCTTGTTGCGACGGCTCGGTGCAGTCGTCGACCTCGCCTCGGCACCGCCGGGTCGGTGGCCCGCGATCGTGGGTCCGCTGGCACCGGACGGCCTGTTGGTTGTGAGCGACCACGGCATGGTCGAGCTGGCAGGGCTCGCCGCGTCGCTCGGCCTTCGGTTCAACTCGCCCGAGACCGCACGGAACCTGACCGACAAGACGAGCCAGCAAGCCGCGCTCGCCGCCGCCGGCCTGCCGACACCGCGGTCGGCGCTGATCACGTCCGGCACCGACCGTGCGTCGGCCGAGCGCGCGCTCGACCGCGTAGGCCTGCCCGCGGTACTGAAGCCCCAGCGCGGTGGCGACAGCCGGCTGACCTACCGCATCTCGGAGCGGCGCGAGCTCCACGCGGCGCTGCGTGCACTGGAGGTCGACGAGCTCGGTGCCTTTGCGAACCCGTTCCCCATGGTGCTCGAAGAGTACCTTTCGGACGCTTACGCGGCGCTCGCTTCGCCCTTCGCCAACTATCTGTCGGTCGAGAGCATCGTGTACCGCGACGTCGTCGATCATCTCGCGATCACCGGTCGGTTCCCTCCGGCCGAGCCGTTCCGGGAATGTGGCTTCTTCATCCCCAGCACGGTCACGCCTCCGCTCGAGACCGAGGTCCTCGACCTTGCCGGCGCCGCAGCGCGCGCTCTCGGAGTGGACACGGGAGCGCTGCACACGGAGATCAAGCTGACCGCGGACGGCCCGCGGGTCATCGAGGTGAACGGACGGCTGGGAGGCGGGATACCCGCGATGCTCGAGCTCGCGTCCGGGACTTCTGCGATCCGCCTCGCGATGTCCGCCGCGCTCGGCTCGCCGCCGGACGCGCAAGGACCAAGGCAGTGCACCACGGTGGCGTACCGCCTGCTCGCGCAGGGTCCGACGTGGGCACGCGGAGTCGAATCCGTCGAGGGCCTCGACCGAGTCGGCGGGTTTCCGGGCGTCGCTGCCGTCGCGCTGCACCGCGGACCCGGCTCCTCGATCGACTGGCGCACGGGCAACCACGACTACGTGTTCTCGGTGCTCGGCGTCGTGCCTGACCACGACGCGCTCGCCGCGCTCGAGCAGCGCGTTGCGAGCTCCGTCGTGGTCACGTACCGCTAGTCGGCAGCCTCGACGCCGGTGATCTGCGCCATGGCTCAAGCGGCTGGCCGTGACGACCGTCACTCTCGTAGGGTGACGTGGCGCGCGCGTGGATCTCGATGACCGGGGCGGTACGTGGATGATCGAGTTCTCGATCGTCGGGCTCGGCGCTTGGGGTCTCTCGGTGCTCGAGCGCACGGTGAGCCGCGCTCGCGCCGCTCGCGGACCGATCAGGGTTCACGTGATCGAGCCCGGCCCGCTGGGCGGTGGCGTCTACAGCGAGCATCAACCCGACTATCTCGTGCTCAACAACGCGTGCGGTCAGCTCGCGCTGTACGCGGCGCCTGACGACGGCGTGGAGCCCGCGTACGCCGGGAGCCTCCACGAGTGGGCGGTGCGGCGGGGTTACCGGTGGAGCGGGCACGAATGCGTGATCGGTGCGAATGGGCCGGCGATCGCGCCGACGGACTACCTTCCCCGCCGGCTCATGGGCGAGTACCTCGACTGGTTCTACTGCGAACTGCTCGCCGCCGCCCCCGCGAACCTCGAGATCGTCCGGCACCACGCAGCGGTCGCCGACATCGTCACCGAGGCCGGAGGACGCGAGCGGCTCGTGCTCAGCGACGGGACGTCCATCAGCGTGAGCCACGTCGTCATGACGTCGGGTCACACCCAGAACGAGGAACCGCGAGTCTCGGCGGGCGGTGTCACCTATCTTCGGCCCTATCCGGTGGAGTACTTCGACGGCTCGGTCGCCCCGGGCGCATCGGTCGCGATCTCCGGCGTCGGCCTCGTCGCCTACGACCTCGTCACGGCGATGACCGTCGGTCGGGGAGGGGAGCACACGGGCGACGGACCGCGCAAGCGGTACGTGCGCTCGGGGCGGGAGCCGACGATCTACCTCTACTCGCGTTCCGGGGTCCCGTACTGTGCGAAGTCCGCGCACGGGATCGACCCGACGGGCACCTACGAACCGGTCGTGTGCACTCCCGAGACGTTTGCGTCGATGCGCGCCATGGAGCGGGGAGCGGGTCGCCGCAAGGTCGACTTCCGGACCGAGCTCCTGCCCCTTCTCCTCGCAGAAATGCAGTGCCGCTATCTGACCTACTCGGCGCTGCTGGCGAAAGGGGAGGAGGACTCGCGTGCGGTGACGAACAGACTGCGCAGTGCATGGCGCGACGGAGACTTCACGAAGCACGTCGACGACCTCGCGCGTGAGTACGGCGCATTCGATCCGACCGAGCACCTGTTCGCGGGATCCGGAAAGCGCTACGAGTCGTCCTCGGACTACGAGGCCGGCTTCTACGCAGCAGTCGAAGCCGACCTCGACGAGGCTCTTGCGGAACGGGGGAGCCCGGTGAAGGCGGCTCAAGAGGTTACGAGGATCCTCCGCGACCAGCTGCGGTCCGTCATCGAGTTCGGGGGGCTGACCCTCGACTCCTACGTCGACTTCCAGTCGAACGTCCGTCGCCGGATCAACAGGCTCGAGGCGGGCCCGCCACCGTTGCGCTCCCAGCAGCTCCTCTCGCTCATGGACGCCGGCATCGTACGCGTCCCCCTCGGCCCCGCACCCGAGGTGAGCGCCGCTCCCGCCGGACGGGTCGTCGTGCGATCCACACAGCTCCAACGTCTCCACGCGATCCAGGTCAGCTCGGTCGTGCGCGGCCATCTCGACATGCCTTCGTTGTCGCGCTCGGCGTCGCCGCTCCTGCGGCGTCTCTACGCGAAGGGGCGCCTCACCCAGTTCTGCTACGGGGACACGCCGGTGGGCAGCGTGGCGATCAGCGAAGACTTCCATCCCTTCGACGTCGAGGGTCGGCTCCAGACCGGGATCAGCCTTCTCGGTGTCCTGACCGAGGGCATCCGGTACTTCACGCACTATCTGCCCTCGCCCCGAAGCCGCCTGCGAGCGGTGCTTGACGCGCAACACTGTGTCGAGTCGATCATCGGCTCGTAGAGGTTCGGCCCCGTGGCGGGCCGCCTCAGGTCTCGGTCACGCGCGCGAGCGCCTGGTCGAGGTCGGCGCAGAGGTCGTCGGGGTGTTCGAGCCCGATCGACAGGCGGATCGTCTCGGGAAGGATCCCGGCTGCCGCGAGCTCCGCCGGGCGGAGTTGGCGATGGGTCGTCGACGCCGGGTGCGCGACCAGCGACTTCGCGTCGCCGAGGTTCACGAGCCTCTTGAACAGCTCGAGCGAGTTGAAAAGCGACAGGCCCGCCTCGTAGCCGCCGGCGACGCCGAAGGTCACGATCGAAGGAACCCGCCCTTTGAGATACCGCTGCGCCAGCTCGTAGTAGGGATGGTCGGAGAACCCTGCGAAGCTGACCCAGGCGACCCGGGGGTCGGCGTCGAGGAAGCGCGCGACCGCTCGGGCGTTGCGTTCGTGACGCTCGAGTCGTGCGGCCAGGCTCTCGAGCCCTTGGAGCAGCAGGAACGCGTTCATGGGGGCGAGCGTCGCACCCGTGTTGCGGAGCATCACGCTCCGCGCGCGCACGGCGAATGCCCGCTCGGGGAAATCCCGCGCGAAGACCACGTCGTGGAAGGCCGGCTCGGGCTGGTTGAACTGCGGAAACCGGTCCGGGTGAGCGCTCCACGGAAACTCGCCGCTGTCGACGAGCACGCCACCGAGCGTCGTGCCGTGACCGCCGACGAACTTCGTCAACGAGTGGACCACGACGTCGGCACCGTGCGAGATCGGCTTGAGCATGAACGGTGTCGCGACCGTGTTGTCGACGATCAGCGGCACCCCGTTCCGGTGTGCGACCCGAGCGACCGCCTCGAGGTCCACGACGTTCCCGGCGGGGTTGCCCACGGACTCGCAGAAGACCGCGCACGTCCGGTCGTCGATGAGACGCGCGAGCGACTCGGCACGGTCGTCGACGGCGAGCCGAGGCTCGATCCCGTAGGTCGGTAGCACATGCACGAAGTAGGTGAACGTCGCCCCGTAGAGCTGCGGGGCGATCACGAGGTTCGAGCCCGGGCTCGCAACGGTCAGCACCGAGTAGCTCACCGCCGCGGCGCCCGACGCGACCGCGAGGGCCGCGCGCCCGCCTTCGAGCGCCGCCATTCGCCGCTCGAGCACGTCGTTCGTCGGGTTGTTGATCCGGTTGTAGTGGAACCCGGGAAGCTCGAGATCGAAGAGCGCGGCGGCGTGGTCCGCGTCGATGAAGTCGTGCGCCACGGTCTGGTAGATGGGCACTGCGACCGCGCGCGTCGAATCGCCCTGGTAGCCGCCGTGGATCGCGGTCGTCTCGTCGTGCACGCTCGTCCTCGTCAGTTCGCGGTGGCACGGGCGGGGTCAGGCACCTCGCGTCGGTGCCCGCTGACCGATCTCGTGCCCGAGCCGACACCCAGCCAGCGACCGAAGAGCTCGCAAGCGAAGGACTGCCAGGGTTGGCGGACACGGGAGGTGAGCTCGTCGAACGCGAGCGCGGTGGCGGGGTCGGAACCGCGCCCGCCCGCGAGCACGCGCTCGTGGAACGCGAGGATCTCCTCGTCGTCCTCGGGCGCGACGCACCCGACGGGTAGCACGGGGGCGATGGGGGACGCTCCGGTGACGAATCGGTCGACGTCTCGCCGGTACTCGCGAAGCAGGCTGGTGGCGCCGTACTCGGGGTGACCTTGACATAGGAGCACTTCGCACCCGCCGATCCGTCGCCCGACGACGCCCCAGCCGACATCGGGCGACGCGACCAGCACGTCGTAGCCGGCGTCACGGACCTTGTCCGTCGGCACGTCGTTCAGCCGGGAGTGCGGGAGGCGCACCGTCCCTGGCAACCCGGCGGCCAGCGGCCGCGACGTGTCGACGGACTGCTCGAAGACGCCGGTGCGCTTCGATTCGAGACGGACGCGTGCGACGTCGTCCAGCGCGAGCAGCGCCGCATGCGCGGCCAAGCACGAGAGCACGAGCGAGCCGGTTCCGGCGACGGCCCACTCGATGACCTCCACGAGGTCGCTCCAGTACGCCTCGTCCTCGAGCCGTGCGGTCACCGGCTCGGCTCCCGTGACGATGACGGCGTCCGGGCGCGATCCGAGCAGGTCGTCGACGGTGAAGAACGCCCGCTCGACGTGCGCCGCAGCAGGCGCGGCGCGGCGGACGCTCGGGAGGGAGTACTCGCGGAGCTCGACGGCGACCGGTGCGCGGACGCCCTCGAGCACCGCCACGAACTGGCGCTTCGTCTGTGCGAGCGCGCCGTCCGGCATGTTGTTCACGAGTGCGCAGGTGAGCACCCCGTCCCGACTCGCACCGGGGATCTCGTCACCTGGCCGGCGGACGAGGACGTCCACCTAGCCGGCGATCTCCGCGTACGTGACCGTCACCCGCTCCCGCAGAAGTCTGTCCACCTCGAGGAGCTCGGCGTGGTCGCGTGCAGACCCGATCACCGCGAGGACGTGGTTGCGGGATCCGTCCCGCCAGTCGAGACCGGCGCCCGGTGGCTGGTGAATGCTCACGGCGTCCACTCCTGGAAGATCGGTGATCGCGTCGATCCCGACGATGTCTCGTATTACGGCGGACACGGCCGGCGGTTGGAGGAACAAGCGGAAGCCGGTGCGTGTCGTCAGGACCGGGCCGTCGACCCGCACCTCCTGGCCGAGGGCGACACGAAGCGTCAGCTCGAGGATCGAGAGACCCGCCGCGCGTGCGAGCATCTCGTGGACTCCACCGCCTAGGCGCCCGTTCACCTCGATGACGCGCGGACCGTCCGCTGTGAACTTCACTTCCGTGTGCAGGCACCCGTCGGTGACGCCGAGTGCCGCGATCGCGGCCGTCACGAGCTCCAGGATCTGCTCCTGTTCGCCAGGTTCGACAGCCGCCGGTATGAAGAAGCCGGTCTCCCGGAAGTTCTCCGCCAGGGGGAAACGGCCGGTGAGCGCGAGATGGCTCACGGCGCCGTTCGACACGATGCTCTCGACGGAGAGGTAGTCGGCGAAGGGCAGAGGGCTCCGGCTCGGATCGCCGGCGAGGTACTCCTCGAGCACCATGACCTCGCGTGTGTCCCCGAGTGCGTCGAGCAGCGCGCAGGCATGGTCGAGGTCGTGCGCGAGAAATGTGTGACGGCTGCCCTGTGCGGAACGCGGCTTCAATATCGCCGGCCAGACGAGCGCCTCGGGGACCTCCGCGAGCGCGGAGCGCGCCGGTCCGGACGGCACGACGACACACGTCGGCACCTCGACGCCTGCCCCGCCGAGCACCTCGCGCTGGAGCGCCTTGTCCACCAGCGCCGCCGCCGTGCCCGGCCGATGGAAGGGAAGGCCGAGCTGGTCTGCGAGGTTCGCGAGCGCGACCATGCCCGCGTCGAGGTAGGTGACGATCCCGCGAGGAGAGTGAGGAGCGCACGCACGTCCGATCGCGCCCGGATCCCGTCCCGACACGTCGACCACGACCCCGAAGCGGCGCAGGAGCGCCTCCATCTCAGCCATCTCGGGAAGCCCGAGGTCGACGAGCCAGAGGAGATCGCAAATGCCGGTGGCAGCCTCCACGACGTCCATCACGGGCGTGCAACGCGGTCCGTAGCCGACGGCGACGATCGGCAATGTGGACGCCGCGTCCTTCTCGCTCACCGAAGCGCCACCGTCGACATGTGCCGCATCCTCCCCACCGCCGCGCGAGATAGTACCGTGCAACCTGTCCGCGGCCTCCTTGGGGCCGACGGGCCTGCTCGCAGGAGTGGAGCACGCTCGACGCGCCAGCGCGGCGCGCACGCAGGAGGTGGGTCGAGATTCCAGTCGAGATCATCGGCATGGTCGGGACACGGGACGCGTCCGAGATCAAGGGACCCCTCGTCGACGGTCCCGTAGTCGACTGGACCGACGGCCCGGTGGTCGATCCTGCCTACCTCGACGCGATCGCCACGGCGCACGACCAGGGCGGCTTCAATCGAGTGCTCATCGGGTACGGTGCCGTCGGACCCGAGGGCTGGGCGATCGCGTCGCGTGTGCTGCACGCGACACGGACGCTCCGAGTGCTCGTCGCCCATCGGCCGGGCTTCGTCCAGCCGTCTGTGCTCGCGCGCATGGCCGCCACGCTGGACCAGCTCACCGGCGGTGGGCGCATCGCGATCCACTTCATCACGGGTGGCGACGAGGCCGATCAACGCCGAGAGGGCGACTTCGTCGCGCACGACGACCGATATCGGCGCACCGGCGAGCTGATGGCGCTCCTCCGGCGGATTTGGACCGCGGACGCGCCCTTCGACCACGTCGGGGAGTTCTACAGGAGCGAGGGGACCTTCAGCTCGGTGAAGCCGGTCACGCCCGGGGGCATACCGCTCTACTTCGCCGGGGCTTCCGGCCCCGCGATCGAGGTGGGTGCGGCGCAGGCGGACGTCTACGCGTTCTGGGGCGAGCCCCGCGAGGCCGTGGCGGCCCGCATGGCCACGATCAACGCGGCGGCTGCGCGCCACGGACGCGCACCGCGCTACAGCATCTCGCTTCGCCCGATCATCGCCGACACCGAGCGTGAGGCATGGGATCGTGCCGAGTGGATCGCCCACGAGACCGCGAGGCGGATCGGGCTCGCACGCGAGCGATCCGCCCGGGACGGCCGTTACTCGGGCCTCGGGGGAGCGAGGCACGAGACCTACGCGGTTCGTCGGGACGTCGGTGGCACGACGTCGGAGGGTCGCAAGCGCCTCATCGCGATGTCGTCGGAACGCGACGTCTTCGACGAGCGGCTCTGGATGAAGGTCGCGAACCTCACCGGCGCGGCCGGCAACTCGACCGCGCTGGTCGGCACCCCAGACCAGGTGGCGGAGGCGCTTCTCGCGTACTACGAGATCGGAGTCACGACGCTGCTGCTCCGGGGGTTCGATCCACTCGAAGACGCCGCGGACTACGGTCGCCGGCTTCTGCCACTCGTGCGATCCGGCGCGGCCGAGGTCGACGCCCGCACGAGCTGAGCGGCCGCTACCGGGCAACCGGGCGACCCGCCAGGTCAGCGTGCGTTCGAGCCCACCGCGACGGGCTCCATCTCCCGAGCGGCGCCACGCCGGTCGGGAAGCTCACGGCGCCCCGTGTCGCGGGAGCGGATGATCGTCGGCGGGAGCTCGTAGTGCGCGATGCGCCCGCGAAGGCGGACCTGCAAGACGACCTTCAGGCACTCGACGCCGTCGCGAGCCGAGATCTTCTTGCCCTCGGCCACGGACCGGCCGTGGTAGGCGCAGGGGACCTCGTACGGGCGCAGCCCCCGGCGAAGGATCTCTCCCGTGATCTCCGTGTCGAGGCCGAAGCCGCGCTGCGACAGCGACATCTCGCGGAAGAGCGGAAGCGGGACGAGCTTCAAGCAGGTGTGCATGTCGCTCATCCACGAGTTGAAGACAACGTTCGCGAACACCGTGGTCGCCTTGCTGCCCACTGCGTAGGTAAACGAGGGAAACATCGTGCGGTCACCGCGGATGCGTGCGCCGTACACGACGCTCGCGATGCCGGACAGCACCGGTTCGACGAGAGCGGGGATGTCGTCCGCGGAGTACTCGAGGTCCGCGTCGAACACGAGAAGGTGCGTTCCGGTCGCGACCGCAGCGGCCGCGAGGATCGACGCGCCCTTGCCCAGGCACTTGGGGTTGTCGATCACCGCGAGTCGCGGGTCGTCGATGCTGCGGGCGAGGCGCAGCGTGTCGTCCGTGCTTCCGTCGTCGACCATGATGAGCTCGAGGTCGAAGTCGCCCCGCACGGCGAGCACGGCGGAGATCGCCTCGACGATCGTCCGCTCCTCGTTGTGGGCCGCCATCGCGACCGAGAGGCGCACGGCCGGCGTCCCAGAGGCCTGGGCCGCCGCGACGGTGCGCGCCCGGCGGTACGCACCCAAGCTCTCTACACGCATTTGCGTGTTTCGACGCTCGTCGACGTAGGTCACGGTGCTGCCCTCCAGGTCGCAAGTAGCGGGGATAGCTGCAGCTTCCGTCACGGAACGGTCACGAACTGCGGTGACGCCACTGATGTTATTGCGGCTGGACCATTTACCCATTGCCGTCCAGTCACTCAAGAAATGTGACATCGTCCCGATCATGTGACGCTGCAGTGCACGCTCTTCGTGCCCCCTGACAGTTCACAGGATATACGCCTGCCAGCAGGCGAATCAATCACCTCGGGGCGTGCCGCACAGCTTGTGGTCTCCTCGAATACCACGCTCCGTAGGCGTATGCCCACCTACAGAGATAGTGATATGCGCCAAAAGTGAAAACGCCGACGGTGCGTGGTCCCGTCGATGAGTAGCGTGGTCGTTTGGCCGAGTTTCATCTCTGCCAGCCCGGCGAATTTTTTTTATTGCGTCTCGCATGCAGCCTGATGACGGCCACGTATGGTGGTGCCTCCACCCGCACCAGCGGTCGTGCCCCTGCTCGCTAGCGCGAGTTGCGAACACTCGTGTCGCCGTGCGCGTCGGACCAGAGCGAGGGGCAATGCTCCGGTGTTCGTGCAAGCGACGCCTGGAACTGGTGACATGCGACGCCGGCTGGGATCGTCGGTGGGTCGTCGGGCAACGTCTGGAGATGTGGGCGTCGATGCCGGGCCACCGCTCGAGTTCGCTGGTCGAACACACCTGCCAGGCGGCGCCGTGCGCGTCACATTCCCCGCGCGCTGCGCGGCTCCGTCCACCGCTGGCACGTCGCGAGCGACCACGCACGCTCCGACTCCGTCGAGCGTCCGACACCTCGCCTCGGACGCCAGTCACGAACCCGTCACATACGCGTCGACAGACGGAGCAGGGAATGGGTGGAAGCGAGATGACCGGGGAGCGTGGGTAGGCGCCGGCTCGAATGGACCAGGACGCGAGTGGGGGATATGCCGCTCGTCCGCAGCGGACAGCACCCGCGACCGCGCGCGGCCGCGCCGTCCCGACGCTGGGGGAGGCTTGGTCCGGCCCGCTCAGTGCGCTCGCTGGCCGCCGTCGGTGTCGGAATCGTCGAGCGGATCGAGCGCGCGGACGACGGGCGCGCGCTCGTCGTCGGTCGTCGTCTTCGTCGTGATGGTCGTCTTCGTCGTCGTCGTGACCGTCTTCTTCTTGGTCTTCGACGTCTTCGTCTTCGTGCTGGTCTTCCAGGTCGTCGTCGTGCTCACCTGGGCCACCCGCTCCGCCATCCGCGGGCGCGACGCCGGGGACCAGAGTCGCAGCTCCTATCGTGCATTGCGCCGCCTCTCGACGTGTGACGCAGGTCCATCCACCCGACGGGCGAGCAGCGAGCGCGCGCCGAACTCTGCTGACTCGTCGAATTCTCGACCGGGCGCCGGAGCGAGCTCCCACACGAAGCGATGCGACTCGAACGCTTCCGCGTGCCCGACACGGGCCTGCGCGCCTCGGTAGCGCGCGCTCGCAGCGACCGCGCTCAAGTCGACGAGCTCGCTCTCGTCGATCTGCGAGCGATGCGCGCCCACGAGCTCGAGCTTCGAGCCCACTCGGCCCTCGAGGTCGACGAAGACGGTCGGCGCGAACGCGAACGTCGTCGGCGTCTCGTAGCAGAGCACCTGACGGCTCCGCCGCGAGGCAGCGAGCGCAGCCGCCGCGGTCGCTCGATGGTCCTGGTGGCCGTCGTCCGGGGCCGGGCAGTACACGACGTCGCAGGAGGCGGCGATCAGGACGGACTCGACCGTCGCCACGGCCTCTCGACCCGTCGGAACCGCGCCGTCCTCGAAGCCACCCCAGTGCAGCGCCGCCGCGAGACGCGCCGCTGCGAGCTCCTGCTCGGAGCGTCGTGGAACCGACGCGGGTCCCCGATCGCCGGTCATGACGAGCAGGTGGATCTCGTCCCCTCGGTCGCGGTGGGCGAGCAGCGCTCCGCCGCAGCCGAGCTCGACATCGGCCGGGTGCGCCCCGACAGCCAGAACTCGCATCTCCGCGCTCTCCTGTCCTGTCCCGTATCACGACCGAGCGAGGGGTCGTCGGGCCGCTGGTCCGATTGCAGCTCTTTCGGTGCCAGCGTACCCAAAACTGTCAGCGCGTCCATAGAGAACAAACGCCCGTCGCGACCGACAAGTACATCCTTCGCGTGGCGACCGGTGAGCCTGAGGGATCATCTGTGCAGGTCACAAATCCACCGTGTCCTCGTGTGACAGTCGGCGAGTGCGCGTGACATCGTCCTGCAATTCTCTCGGAACTGTCGGTGACATCCGTGCGTCGGTCACCCTACGTGTTACGCAAGCCACCTCACGTGGCATTCGGGACCGCAGCCGGTCCGACGCGGAGGCGGAACGCTTGGTCGAGTTCACGACGCGCGGGGACATGCCAATGGCAGGGACCGCATTGCGTGAATGCCACATCACGTACAGTGAGCGGCGGAGGCGCGTCCCCCATGCGTCAACGCGTTGGCGTGGCCGGTATCTCGATGGCGTGTGACGGCGTCGGCACGGCGCGCCGCCCATCGGTCAACGCGGTGCCGTTGGCGAGCACCGGCGGGCGCCGGGGAACATCGAGCGGCATCGCGACGTTGCACGCGCTGATGGAGGTTTGGGAGGCGGTAGCGTTCGCGGGCTCCGTGCGCCGCTCCGTGCTCGTCACGCTCCGGCGGGACGGACGACCGCAGCTTTCGAACGTTCTGCACGTCGTCGCCGACGACGGTTCCGTGCAGATCTCGACCTGTGCCGACCGCGCGAAGTACCGGAATCTCGTGCGCCGACCGTGGGCCGCGCTCCACGTGGCCCGAGACGACTTCCTCGCGTACGCGGTGCTCGAAGGAGACGTCACGCTCACCGCTCCGGCGTCGCGACGCGACGACGCGATCGTCGAGGAGCTCGTCGACTACTACCGCGCCGCGGTGGGCGAGCACGACGACTGGGAAGCGTACCGGGACGCGATGGTCGCGGAGCGGCGGGCGATCGTGCACTTCCGGCCGACGTACGCGTACGGCATGCTCGCACACCAGGAGGCCCGCGACTCCTGACCGGCGCGTCCGGTCGGCCTACGCCGCGTGGACCGCGATCGTCGCTTGCAGCGCCCGGTGGTCGCTGCCGGGTCCCGGCACGGCCGCGATCGCGGTCGTCGAGATCCCGGTGCCCACGAGCACGTGGTCGATCCTCACGATCGCGGGCACGCGAGCACTTTGCGGCCAAGTCATGGCGAAGGGATGGCCACGCGCCGCCGCGCCGTCCGCGATCTCGTTCGCGAGAATTGCGTCGAATCCCGCGTTGCCCCAGCTCGCGTTGAAGTCCCCGGCGACGAGCAAGCGGCCCGTGCCCCGCTCGGATTCTCGGCGCGCGATGCGCGCGAGATCGGAGACCCACCGCGACAGAGACAGAGTAGGAGCGTCGGTGTGCACGACCCAAACGCGGATCGCGCCGCGGGGGAGGTCGAGCATCAGCGCGACGAGTACCGGATTGCCGGCCGTCCACATCACGTCGGCGACGTGGAACGGGTAGCGGCTCGCGATCGCGAAGCCCCACGGGGCGGCACCGTCGACCTCGTATCGATGGGGGAGGTCTCGGAGCGCGGGACTCGCCTCGAGCTGCGAGAAGTCCGAGGGACTTATCTCCTCGAACGTGGCGAGCGCCGGGCGTATCTGTCCGACCTCGGACGCGTACCCTGCCATATTCCTGTTCCCGGCGTCCGACCCGGCATTGGCGTCGAAGAGCCGGAAGTGTGGCGACGACCTGGCCCACGAGGGCAGCGCTCGGGCGGCCAGCACCTCCGGAGCCGCGAACGCCAGCTGCGCCCCGAGCACGACGAGCGCGGTGCCTGCGAGCAACGGACGGCGTCCGATCGCGGACACCGGGAGCACGACCCATACCGGGACGTACGCGAGCGCATTCGTCGAGTTGATCTCCGCGAGAAGCGTCGCGCCGTCGAAGTCGACGAGTCGAGCGATCGCAACGGCGCCGAGCACCGCGAGAGTAGCCCATCCGGAGCCGGCGACCAGAGGGTGGAGACGCCAGCGGCGCCAGCGCCGCACGGCGCGGGTGACTCGCGCGTCAGGTCGGCCTGACGAGGCGTCGCGCATCGCGAGATCGACCACCGTTAGATGATCGCAGACGGTGCTCGCAGCCACGACGCGCCGACGCGGCCCCCTTCGCCACGAGATGTCGGCGTCAGCCAACAGGCCTCCGAACGGCCGGTGCGCACGAGCCGCCCCCGCTGGACCGCCGATAATGTCCGTTATGTCGCGTTACGGATTATGTCGTCGCATCCGCGCGACAGCCGGGCGGTACAATACGCGCAGCTCGGCGGGAGCCGACCTCGTTGCCACCGGAGGGGCACGACACCGGCCCCGGAGCAGTTCGCAGGGCTCCGGGTGGGGATCCTGGCTATCCCGATGAGGCATCTGCGGGCGGCGGCCGCAGGGCGCTTGAGAGGCGTGACGTTCTCGCAGCACCCGTGCCTGCGCATCCGGATTTTTG
>DAHUXW010000085.1 GCA_027306925.1 Acidimicrobiaceae bacterium
CTGGCGGCGCGTCGACCTGGCGGCGCCGACACGCCCGGCGGCGCCGGCGAGGTCGTGGCCCGGCCGCGCGGGCGATCGCCTCGACGGCGGCCGATGCGGAATGCGCGGACTTCCGCCGAGGTTGGCCTGTTCATGACGACGATCCCCGGCACGCACCGAGACCTGCTCGCCTCCGACACCGCGATCCTCGCGACGGTCGGTCCCGACGGCCGGCCTCAGCTCACCGCAGTGTGGTTCCTCGCGGACGACGACGCGGTGAGGATCTCGCTGAGCTCGACGCGTCAGAAGCTGAAGAACCTGCGGGCGAATCCAGCGGTGACGTTCTTCGTGCTCGACCGCGCCGCGCCCACGCGCTATCTCGAGATCCGGGGCGACGCGGAGCTGGCCGACGACCCGGGCTACGAGTTCGCGGCCGAGGTCGGCCGGAAGTACGGTGCCGACCTGCGGGCGTACGACGGCGCGGGCGACGAGCGGGTCGTCGTGACGATCCGTCCGGTGCGCGTGAACGCAGTGGACATGGCTGCCGGCCACTGACGCGGGGCGGCGGTGCGGACGTCGAGCCGGAGAGCGGTCCGGCGAACCCGGCAACAGGATCGATCGTCACGGTCGGCGCGAGCGGGTGGGCGTCGTAGGTGTGCGCGCGGCCGGTCCGGCGTGCTCGACCGCGTGTGCGCGCCGGCCCTCCTCTCGGACGGACCGTCCACGGACGTGTGCGCCGTGACGCCCGGATAGCGCCTCGGCGTGCGGGCGCGGGCACGGGGCGGCCAGGTACTCTTCCGGACGTGGCGCTCGGGCCGGTCCTCGCGAGGTCGCGGGCACCGGGCCGGTTGCGGCAGGAGCGTGTGGTGCAGGACATCCTCGACGACATCGATCGGTGGCGTGACGAAGGCGAGCGTGTCGCGCTCGTGCGAGTCGTCGCGGTCGAGGGCTCCGGACCCGCGGGGCCGGGCGCGGCGATGGCCGTCAGCGAGCACGGCGAGGTGTCGGGGTCGCTTACGGGCGGCTGCGTCGAAGGAGCGGTCGTGGCGGCGGCCCTCGAGGTCCTCGCGTCGGGTCTGCCGCGCCTGTGCACGTTCGGCTACTCGGACGAGGACGCGTTCGCGGTCGGCCTCACCTGTGGGGGCGTGATCAGCGTGTTCGTCGAGCCGGTCGGGTGACGCACGCACCGTGACCGAGTTGTTCGACCAGGTGCGCGAGCGCGTGCGTCGCAACGTGCCGGTGGTGATCGCGACGGTCGTCGGGCTGGACGGCTCACCCCCGCCGTCGTTCGCTCGGCTCGGCGCGACGCTCGTCGTCGCCGGTGACGGCCCCAGCGCGGGCTCGCTCGGCGACGACGCCCTCGACCGGGTCGTCGAGGCCGACGCGCGTCGGGCGCTGCTTTCGGGGTCGAGCGGCCTTCGGCGCTATGCAGTCCACGGCGCTGGCGACGGACGACCGGCTGCGGCGGCCGAGCCCGAGAGCGGTGGGCTGACCGAGGCATCGGGCCCGACCCTCGCGGTGTTCATCCACGCGATCGAACCACCACCGCGGATGATCGTGCTCGGCGCAGCCGACGTGTCCGCCGCCCTCGTGCGGGTCGCGAAGGTCCTCGGCTTTCGCGTCACCGTGTGCGACGCGCGGCCCGCGTTCGCGACGCGCACCCGGTTCCCCGACGCCGACGACGTGGTCGTCGACTGGCCGCACCGCCACCTCGCGGCGATCGCCGACGAGCTCGAGCCCTGTGACGCGGTGTGCGTGCTCACCCACGACGCGAAGTTCGACGTCCCGGCGCTCGTCGCCGCGCTCGCGACCCGCGCCGGTTACGTCGGTGCGCTCGGCTCACGCCGGACGCACGCCGATCGTGTCGCACGCCTTCGGGCGGAGGGCGTCGCCGAGACCGATATCGCGCGAGTGATGGCGCCGATCGGGATCGACCTCGGTGGTCGCACGCCGGCCGAGACCGCGCTGTCGATCTGCGCGGAGATCGTCGCGAACTTCTCGGGCACCCCGGTCGCATCGCTTCGGGACGGCTCGGGCCCGATCCACCGGCCGACGAGAGCCTGAGCAGTCCCAGCCGCGGGAGAGCGTCGACCACGGCCGGTCGCGGGTCTCGCCGGGCCGGCGGCGGCACGGTCACGAGATCGCGACGAAGCGCAGCGGCACCGCCATGAGCGCGAGCACCGCGAGCTGGGCGATCCCGGCGACGACGAACGTCGGGCGGGTACCGAGCGCAGAGGTGAGCACCCCGCCCGCGAGCGCGCCGACCGGGACCATGCCGAGCACGCACATCCGGAACGCGTTGCTCACGAGGCCGAAGCGCTCCGGGGGGATGAGCCGCTGCCGCAGCGAGAGCGTGGTCACGTTCCCGAGTGAGGACCCGGCCGCCTCGATCGCGAGCGCGACGACCGCGACGTACGCGTGCGACGTGCCACCGAGCAGGACGTACGCACCTCCGGCGAGCGTCCCGGCGACGAGGATCGACACGTACGGCCCGAGCCGACCGTGGATCCTGCCCGCGAGCAGGCTCGCCGTTACGTCGCCGACCGCCGCGACGCTGAGGAGCGCGCCGTACGCGGCGCCGTGCAGGTGGAGGGTCCTGGTGGCGTAGATGACGAGCACGCTCAGGACTGCCGACTGGCAGAACGCGAAGCTCGAGACGATCGTCGCGAGCACGCGAAGTCTGCGGTTCGAGGCGAACCACGCGAGACCGGTGCGCATGTCCGCGACGATCCCGGTGGTCGGCCGCTCGGGGCGGGGACCGAGGTGCGCCGTCGCGCGCTCGAGCAGGAACGCGGAAGCGAGGTAGGAGACCGCGTCGCCGAGGAACGGCAGCCACGCGCGCAGCGAGAACACGAACCCGCCGAGCGCAGGTCCGGCGAACTCGACGCCGGCGGTCTCCGCAGCGTTGATCTGGCCGTTCACGCGTGGGAGCTCGCCAGGCCCGGCGATCAGCGGCACGGCCGCCTTCGTCGCCGCGGTGACGACAGTCTCGCCGGTCCCGACCAGGAACGCGGCGGCGTAGATCTCGACCATCGTCGGGCGCGAGAACGCGACCGCGAGGCCGAGACCTGCGACCACCACGGCACGGAGGAGGTCGACGAGGAGCACGAGGAGCGAGCGCTCGGCCCGGTCCGCGAGCGCCCCCGCGGGGAGTCCGAGAAGCAGCCACGGCAGGCCACTCGCGACCGCGATCCCGGCTATGAGCAGCGGTTGCGCGGTGATGCGCACGGCGAGGAGCGGGAGCGCGACGACGAGGAGCCCGTCGCCGAGGGACGACACCGCGATGCCCGCGACGAGGCGCCGCCGCCGCGTCGCGGCCCGAGTCGGTGCGAGGTGCTGCGGTCGTCGGCTCGCGCTCAAACGGCTTCCCGAAAGTGTCGTTACAACGGTCACGGCCGGCCAACGTCTGCTGGCCGGCCGTGTCTGTAGCCATGAGGGGGGACGCCCCATCAACCACGCCCAGGTCGTCTACACCCGAACGTGCAGGGCGTCACCTCGCTGGGTCGTGGGGGCCTACCGAGAGGTAGGCCCTCACAACCACCGGTCGAAGAATGTCATGTGTCACCTCCTCTCCTCGGCGAAGGACCTCGAGAGGGGCGCGCGGCGGCGTGACGTGGGGTCGACCGGGTGGCGCGCGCCATCTCGGAGGAGGTCGGGCGTTCATGCCGACACGGCCGGCGCGCGCGCGGCGCGACTGCCCACGAGCATGCGCCCCGGTCGCAATCTGAGCCCCCACCTCGAGCGGCACGCGTCTGCTCCTCGCCTGTGGCCGGCGACCGTGACGCGGGCGCGCTCACCCGCTCGCGGCGCGCAGCGACTCACGCCTGCCCCACGCGCAACGATAGCAACAGAGGGCCCAGATGCGTAAGGGCGACCTGCGCCGATCGGTGCTTCGGCTTGCGCGCGAGGCGCCCGTGTGGGCGTTCGTCGGAGCGCTCGCGACGGGAGCCGTGTTGTTCAGCGCGCTCGGGGACCACGGTTCAGGGCGCATGGCCGTGCCACTTCACCTCGCGTGGCCGATCCTTGCCGCGGGATTCGCGGCCGGGCACCTCGCGAGTATCCAGATCGAGCTGTTCGACCAGAATCACCGAGTCGACCTGACCGACGTCGTGATGCTTCCGGCCGTGGTGTTCCTCTCTCCGACCCAGGTGGTCCTTGCCGCCGCGCTCGGGACCTTCGTGACCTGGTCCTGGGACCATGCACCCGTCGTGAAGGCAGCTTTCAACGTTGCGCTCCACGCATTTGCCGCCGCGGTCGCCGTCTTCGTGTTCGACGCGGTGCTCGGTCACGCGTCTCCCGTCGGACCGGCGGGCTGGCTCGGCGGCTTCGCGGCGGTCGCCGCGTGCGAAGTCGCGACCGTCGCATGCATCCAGATCGTGATCGGGCTCGCGTCGAGGCAGTTCTCGGCGAGCAACCTGCCGCAAGTCGCGATCGCGCTCGCGTACGTGGTCGCCGCGGACGCGACCCTCGGCCTCGCGGCCGTCCACCTCCTCTGGGGCGGGCTCGCCGGCGGCGCGATCTTCCTCGCGGTCGCCACCGTCGTCGGCATCGAGTACGCGACGCACGGGCGCCTGCGCCGGCGTCACACGACGCTCGAGCACGTCTACCGGTTCGAGCGGGCGCTCGCGGGCATGGTGGAGACCGAGCGGGTGATCGCCGCTGTGCTCGGCGAAGCGCTCGAGCTGTTCAACGCTGGCGTCGCCCAGCTCGTGACCTTCGACGCGTCGGGCACGACGTGCCACACGTTGCGGTCGGGCGACGCCAGGTCCGCGACGTCGCACGACGCGCACGCGCTCGCGGTCCTCGCGGGCCGCCGCGGGGGTGCGCTCGTGGCACCGCGCGGCTCGCGCGATCCGGATGCCGTCCTCGCGCTCCAGCGCTCCGGCTTTCGCGACGCGATCGCGCTGCGCCTGCCTGCGGACGTCGCGACGAGCATCGAGTTCCTAGTGGTCGCCGACCGGCTCGGCGGCGAGCTCGTGACGTTCGAGGAGCAGGACCTCACGCTCGCCGAGACGCTCGCGACCCCGACCGCGATGGCGCTGCGCAGCAGCGACCTGCTCGCGCAGCTGCGTGCCGAGGTCTCGATCAAGGAGCACCAGGCGTCGCACGACGCGCTCACCGGCCTCGCGAACCGCACGCTCTACTCGGCGGAAGTCGACCGAGCGCTGCTCGAGCGCCGCCCCGGGTCGCTGGTGGGCCTGATGCTCATCGACCTCGACGGCTTCAAGAGCCTGAACGACACGCTCGGCCACGGGGCGGGCGACGTGTTCCTCCAGGCGCTCGCGACGGTCCTCGCCGACGTCGTCGGCGAGCGCGGGACCGTGGGTCGGCTCGGCGGCGACGAGTTCGCCGTCGTAATGCCCGATGTGCGGGACCTCGACGACGTCGGTGCGGTCGCCGCGGAGATCAACCGCTCGGTGCGCGCCCCGGTCGATATCGCCGGCACGACGGTCGACCTGCGGGCGAGCATCGGCGTGTCGGTCGCCCCGATGCACGGGGAGGACCGGTTCACCTTGTTGCGCGAGGCGGACCTCGCGATGTACCGGGCGAAGCAGGAGGGTGGGGGAGTCGCGTTCCACGACGACCGCTACAGCGGGCAGATCGACCGCCCGTCGCTGATCGCGGCGCTCCGGGAGGCGATCAGCACCTCGAGCCTCGTGCTGAACTACCAGCCCAAGGTGGACCTCGTGACGGGCGAGCTCGCCGGTGTCGAGGCGCTCGTGCGCTGGACGCACCCCCGCTACGGCGCGATCTCGCCGGAGACGTTCATCCCGGTGGCCGAGAGCAGCGGGCTCATCCGGCCGCTCACGCGCTGGATCCTCGCGACCGCGCTCGACCAGTACCGCGCGTGGCGCGAGGTCGGCCTCGACGTGAGCGTCGCCATCAACATCTCGCCCGTCCAGCTGAACGACCCGGAGATCGCGAGGCATGTCGGCGAGCTGATCGCCCGCTACGAGATGCGCCCCGGCGCGCTCACGCTCGAGATCACCGAGTCGTCCGTGCTGAGCGCCGTAGCGGACGACGCGGACCACGTGCTCGAGCCGCTCGCGCGGACCGGTGTGCGGCTGTCGATCGACGACTTCGGCGTCGGCACGTCGTCGCTCGCGCGCCTGAAGCGGCTGCCCGTGAGCGAGGTGAAGGTCGACAAGCTCTTCATCACGAGCCTCGTGACCGACCCGACGAACGACGCGATCGTCGAGTCGACGATCAAGCTCGCGCACCATCTCGGGCTCGTGGTCGTCGCGGAGGGCGTCGAGAACCACACGACGTACCGTCGTCTGCGCGTGCTCGGCTGCGACGTCGCGCAGGGCTACCTCTTCAGCGCCCCACTCGCTCCCGACGAGCTCGCGCGCTGGGCACGCCGGCGCGACGAGTACGCGCCCCGGCAGACCGCGGCGAGCTGACCGGCGCCCGCCGCCGACGGGCGCAGGTCATCGGGTGCCGGGACCCTGCGAGGCGAGCTCGTCGACGCGCGCCTCGAGGTGCCGTCGTGCGAGGGGCCACTCCTCGGCGAGCAGCGAGAACATGACGGTGTCCCGCACGGTGTCGTCGTCGCGGCGCTGGTACCGGCGCAGCGTCCCCTCGCAGCGCGCCCCGAGCCGGGCGATCGCCTGCTGCGAGCGGACGTTGCGGACGTCGGTCTTCAGCTGCACCCGTCCGCAGCGGAGCTCCTCGAACGCGTAGCCGAGGAGCAGCAGCTTCGTCTCGGGGTTCACCGCGGTGCCCCACGCGGCAGGGACGTAGGCGGTCGAGCCGATCTCGAGGCGCGCGTCCGGGGGCGACGCGTCGAGGTACGACGAGGTTCCGACGACCGTGCCCGCGGCGAGGCCCGCGTGCTCGCGGACGAGCCGGACGGTCCACGGGTGGCGCCCGGCGTCGATCGAGCGCCGGAGCGCCCGCGTCCAGCCGGCGGGGTCCCGCTGCCTGGCCGCGAGGTGGCGCCACACCGGGTCGTGGTCGAGCGCGAGGTGGAGCTCTTCGGCGTCGCGGTCCGGGTCAGCCGGGCGGAGCGTGACGACCCGGCCGCGCAGCTCGGCTCCGGCGCGCACGGGCCAGCGCATCGCGGGCCACGGCAGGTCGTCGGGGCGCGAATCGGCGACCGGGGCGAATGCGCGGACCTCGGGGACCGGGCTGACGGGTGGAGATCGTCGCTCGCGCTCCGTGCCGGGCATGTCACCCATGAGCCGTCCTCGCCGAGAAGGTGCCACGCTATCGGTCGGAGCGCGTTTCGCGCGACGGACGACGCGGAGGCGCGAGAGCGCCTCGGCAGCTCGGGGGTGCAGATGACGGGCGGGATGTTCCGGCTCGACGAGGAGATGGCCGATCTGCTGATCGGGTACTGCCGGGAACGGCTCTCGCTCGAGGACGTGCCGCTCGACCACCCCGGGGACAAGGCCGCGCTCGCGGCCGCGCTCGACGGTCTGGTCAACGAGCACGGCAGCGACGTCCGTCGGGTGCTCGACGTCGTCGAGCACTCGCTCGCGCCCGCGGTCATCTCGTGCGACAGCCCGCGGTTTCTGTCGTTCATACCTGCCGCGCCGACGAAGGCCGCGCTCCTGTTCGACATGGTGGTCTCGAGCGCCTCGCTCCAGGGGATCTCGTGGCTCGAGGCGGCCGGCGCGGTCGCCGCCGAGAACCAGGTCCTCGCCCTCCTCGCGCGTCGCGCGGGGATGCCGGAGGGAGCGGGCGGCTGCTTCGTGTCGGGCGGGTCCGCGGCGAACCTCTCCGCGCTCGCGGTCGCCCGTGACGAGGGCCGCGTGCGCACGGGCCGCGAGCGGGTCCGGATCGCCGTCAGCGAGGAGGCGCACTCCTCGATCGGCGCGGCGCTGCACCTGCTCGGCGTCGACCCGCTGGTCGTGCCGACGGCCGACCACCGCCTGCTCGGCGCACGTCTTCGCGACGTCCTCGACGGCGACCCGGCTCGCGACGACGTCGTCGGAGTCGTCGCGACTGCCGGCACGACGAACGCGGGGATGGTCGACGACCTCGAAGGCGTAGGCGAGGTCGCGCGCGGGCGCGAGATGTGGTTCCACGTCGACGGCGCCTACGGCGGCGCCGCGATCTTCTCGACGCGAACCCGCGGACGGCTCTCGGGCGCGTCCCGCGCCGACTCGTTCGTCGTCGACCCCCACAAGTGGCTGTTCGCGCCGTTCGACTGCGCCGCGCTCGTCTACCGGGACCCGGAGCGCGCCCGGCGTGTGCACACCCAGCACGCCGGCTATCTGGAGGTGCTCCACCGCGACGCGAGCGACGCGTGGAACCCGAGCGACTACGCGTACCACCTGACCCGCCGGGCGCGCGGCCTCCCGCTGTGGTTCTCGCTCGCCGTCCACGGCACGGACGCGTACGGGGAGGCCGTCGACGCGGCGATCGACCTCGCCCGCAGGACCGCGGAGCTCGTCGAGAGGACCGCGTGGCTCGAGCTCGTGCGCGAGCCCGAGCTCTCGATCGTGCTGTTCAGGCGGCGTGGCTGGGATACGGACGACTACGAGCGATGGAGCCGCCGGCTTCTTCGCGACCAGATCGCCTTCGTTGTGCCGTCGGTCTGGGAGGGTGAGCCGGTCGCGCGTCTCGCATTTCTCCACCCGGGCACGACGCTCGCGGTGGTCGAGGAGGTGCTCGCGACGACCGCGCCGCCCGCGTCAGACGTGCCGTGACCGGAGACCTCACGCCCGCGGGGCCGGAGCGCGGCCTCGGCGGCGCGCGTGCGACGTCCCTTCCCGGGGCGGTCGCGGGCGGGGCGGGGCTCGATCCGCGCGTCGTCGAGACCCACATCTCGGTGCTCGTGTTCCTCGGCGACCGCGTCTTCAAGCTGCGAAAGCGCGTCCAGCTCCCGTTCCTCGACTTCACGGACCGATCGGCACGCGAGCTCGACTGCCGTCGCGAGGTCGAGCTGAACTCCCGGTTCGCGCCCGACGTCTACCTCGGGGTCCTCGACGTCCTCGACGGGGGGGTCGCGGTGGACCACCTCGTCGCGATGCGGCGGCTCCCGGAGTCGCGGCGACTCGCGACGCTCGTCCTCTCGGGAGTCGACGTCGGCGAGGAGCTGCGCGGGGTCGCGCGGGTGCTCGTCGCCCAGGACCAGCACGCGCCGCGGTCGCCGGCGTGCGACGCGGAGGCGACGCGAGACGCGGTGCGCGCGCTGTGGGAGTCGAGCTTCACCCAGGTGGAGGAGTTCGTGGGCCCGGTCCTCGACGCACCCCGCGAGCAGCGCCTGCGCCACCTCGCGCGCTCGTACCTGGCGGGCAGGGAGGCGCTGTTCGCGGAGCGCGTCGCCCACGGCCGCGTCCGGGACGGTCACGGCGACCTCGAGGCCGAGGACGTCTTCTGCCTCGACGACGGGCCGCGCATCCTCGACTGCGTCGAGTTCGACGACCGCCTCCGCTTCGGCGACGTGCTGTCCGACGCGGCCTTCCTCGCGATGGATCTGGAACGCCTCGGCGCGCCGGAGGAAGCGACTTGCTTCCTCGACGCGTTCCGTGAGTTCAGCGGCGACGTGTTCCCACGCACGCTCGCCCATCACTACAGCGCCTACCGGGCGTACGTGCGCGCGAAGGTCGCGTGCCTCGCGGACGCCGAGGCGATCCCCGGCGCCGCGGCCGAGGCGCGCCGGTTGCAGGACCTGTCGCTCGCGTTCCTCGAGCGTGCCCGCGTGCGGATCGTTCTCGTCGGAGGTCTCCCCGGAACCGGCAAGTCGACCCTCGCGACCGGTCTCGCGGCGGAGCTCGGCATGGTCGTGCTCCGCTCCGACGAGGTGCGCAAGGAGCTCGCGGGGGAGGAGGCGGGGGCCGACGCAGGTGACTCGCCGGGTCGCGTCGACCTCTACGGCGAGGAGATGACCAGGCGCACCTACGAGATGCTCGCGCAGCGCGCGCTGCACGCGCTCCGACGCGGCGAGTCGGTCGTGCTCGACGCGACGTTCCGGCGCGACCGCTGGCGGGAGCTCGCCCGCGCCGTCGCGCGCGAGTCGTCGAGCGAGATCGTGGAGCTGCGCTGCGCGGCACCCGACGCGCTCGCCGCTCGCCGAATTCGGGGCCGGCGCAGGCGCGGCGACACGCTCTCGGATGCGACGCCAGCGGTCGCGCGCGCGATGGAGCCGACGTACGAGCGCTGGCCGTCCGCCGTCGCGATCGCCACCGACCGCCCGGTCGCACGGGTCCTCGCCGGAGCACTCGAGCTGTTCTCGGGTGAGGCCGCAAGGTCCTGAGCGCGACGGCAGGCGCGCTCACGCCCGTGCCGGCGCGTCGATCCGGCCGTCGGGGACGACCAGCGCGAGCACGTCGTGCATCGACAGGACGCCCGCCGCACGCCCGTCGACCCGAAGCACGACCAGATGGTGCACACCGAGGCGCAGCATCATGTGCGCGGCGTCGATCACGTGGCTCGACGTCGTCGTCCACGCGGGAGTGCGCTCGAGGACCGACTCCACCTCGTCCGCCGGCCCGAGGCCCTGGGCGAGCGCCCACGCGAGGTCCCGCTCGGTCACGACGTCGCGCGCGGCGTCGCCGACGAGCCCGGCGGAGACCCCGTGCGCCCGTAGCAGCCGGGCGGTCTCCGCGAGCGACGACCCGCGGGGGATGCGCAGTACCTCGCGGAGGTCCACGGTCCCGAGCTCACGGTCGGCCGCGGTCGTAGCCGCGTGCATCCGGCTCGTCACGTCGCCACCTCGCGGCCGACTGCGCGCCGGGCGACGCGCTCGGTGCCCCGTTCGGCCGGGTTCATGCCCCACGACGCCGCCACGGCGGGTTCCGAAGCGCGATGCGCGGCGCCTGGTGCGGCGGGCGCGCGCGCTCGACGGCGCCCAGCTCGACCTCGCGGCCGCGCGCCGACCACGCGACGCCGCTCGCCGCGGGCATCTCGTCGCCGCGACGACCCCGTCCCCACCGGCGGTGCTTCGCAGCACCTTCGCTGTCACGGTTCCGGTCGCGCCTGTGCATCTGCTGCCTCCTTCCTGGACCGCCCGTGCGCACCGCCGTCGACCGGCGAGGAGACGACCTCGCCGATGACCGGTCGCACGAGCGCTACGAGGTCACCGACCGCGTCGATGACGAGGTCGTCCAGCGCGAGCAGCCCGATGACACGTCCGCCGCTCACGACCGGGAGACGCCGGACCGCGTGCCGAGCGAAGAGCGCGACGGCCGCGCGCACGTCCGCGTCGCCGTCGACGGTCACGACATTGATCGACATGACGTCGATCACCGGCGTGTCCGGGGCAAGTCCCCTCGCGAGCACGCGCGTCGCGAGGTCCCGGTCCGTGACGATCCCGATCGGCGCGCCGTCCTCCTCGACGACGACGGCACCGACTGCCGCGGTGTCCATGAGCTCGGCCACTCGTGCGACGCTCGTGTCCCCGAGCGCCACGACGGGCGTGCGCCGCAACGCGTCCCGCACCTTCACCGTTGCCTCCTCACCGCCCGTCCGCGTCGGGCCGGGGCGCTCAGCGCTTGTCGACCGTCTTCGGAAGGTGGGTGACCGTCGCGTCGGGACCGGGGAAGAAGAGCCCCTCGTGGCCGTCGCTCTCCCACTGCACGCGGTACGGAGGCTCGCCGTCCGGGCCCTCGACCGAGAGGATGAGTGCGTCCTGGTCCGGCTCGCCGACGTGGTGGCCGTGGACGACGATCTTGTCCCCGATCGCAGCCTTCATCGTGCTGCCTCCTCGCTCGTCTGCCGCCGGCGCGCTCGCGCCGGCCTCCTTCGTGCTCCCGCCCGGATCATCCGGACGGCGACGCCCCGGCGAAGCCCTCGATCACGTCGATCGCCTCGTTGTCGAGCTGGCGCGCGAGGTCGGACAGCGCGCGCGCCGCCGCGAGCTCCGCGCCGACCGCCGGCACGTCGGGATCGACGGGATGGCGCCGGGACCGTCCCCATCCCGCGAGCTGCCGGTCGGGACCGACGAGCCGCGCGTCCGCGCGCGTGCTCGCGTCGCTCTCGGTGAGCTCGAGGTCGACCCTCCAACGCGTCGCGGGCTGCATCGCACCCACCTCCTCGGCGGCTGCGCGACGACCTCGAGGGCCGCGCGCCCCGCCCCCGGCCGCTCGGACAGAAGCCCCAGCACCTCGGGTGCATTCTCCGTCGGATCGCCGACACGCGTCAGAGTCGTTCGGCACATCGCCCGCGGCCGCGAGGCGTCGTGCCCGCCTTGTCCGAGATCCAACGCTCGCTGCACATCGGCCTCTCGTCGGCCGTGTGGGTGATCATCGGCTACCTGCTCGTGATCACGCTGCTGTCGACCCAGGTCGGCCGGCTCGGGGACCTGTTCGGGCGGGTCCGGATGTACGAGTCGGGCTTCGTCGTGTTCGCCCTGTTGCGGGCGATGGTGAAGCTCACCTCGGAGTCCGTCGGTCCCGAGACCGGCACGTTGCGCGCCGGCGTCGTCGTCCTGCTCGCCGCGCTCTGGTGGATCGAACGGACCGTCGCCTAGCCGATGCTCGGCCTCTCGCGGTTCCGGGCCCCGACGATGTCGGCGTCGCTGCTCGCCGCGATGTTCCAGAGCCTCGCGGACTTCGCGGTGCTCTTCCTGCTCCTCGTGCACTTGCAGGGCGCGCGCGGGCTCGACCCGATCCACGCCTCGTTGCTGCTGGTTCCCGGCTACGTGGTCGGCGTGGTCGGCGTGGTCGGCGTGGTCGGCGCGCGGGGAGCTTCTTCCCGTCCGACCGCTCCGCGGTCATGAAAGCCGCACCCGGTCACGCGCTCGGCGTCGCGTCGGGCCTGCTCGGGACCTTCGCGAACGTCGGCATGGTCTTCTCGTCCGACGCCGCCATCCTGGTCGCGTCGTCGAGCATCGGGATGCGCCAGGAGTTCGCGATCTTCGTCGGCACGAGCACGCTCTCACGCCGTACGGCCGACGCGTTCACGGTCGGCGTCCACGCCGCCTTCTACTCGTCGACCGCGCTCATGGCCGTGGCGGCAGTGCTGCCCGCCGCGCGGGCGCGCCCGGGCCGTGCCACCCCCGGCAGCGTTGCGGACGCGTGGTCGGGATCAGACGGCGGCCCGCGCTGCGGCTGAGCCGCTGCGCCGGCGAGGCGCGCGGCGCGGCGGAGGGTCGTGCTCCGCGCAGCGGGAGCCCTCAGCGCGACATCACGGATTCTCGCTCGACCGCGACCTGCGCGAGCCCGAGCGCGCGCAGCACCTGGATGACCCGCCAGCCGAGGTCCCAGTGCCGGCTGATCCTTGCGAGCTGCGGGTGGAGGTGGTGGGTCAGGTGCTCGCCCTCGCCGAAGATGAGGAACGAGAGGATGCCGACGTTCTTCGCGTAGCCCGCGCCCGGCGTCACCTGCGCTCCCCGGTGGCAGTCGGAGTTGATCGCGCCGCCGAACCTGAGCAGCAGGACGATGTGGATCGCGAGCGCGACGACGCCTGCGAGCACGCAGAGCGCCTCGAGGCCGACCGTCCGCCGCTCGCCGATCGCGATCGGTGCCGCGACGGCCAGCGTGGCCGCGTAGGCGAGCCCGGCGACGATCGCGCCCACGACCGGCCGGTCGAACAGGAGCCGGTCGAGCCCGTCTAGCGGGCGGTCGGCCGCCGTGTCGTACGTCGTGTCGACGATGTCGGGGCACTTGGCCTCCTCGTGGAAGATCGCCGCCATGTGCCACGCGACCCGCCGGAACCCGTCGATGCCCTCCCGCTCCGCGATCACGACCGGCGAGTGCGGGTCGTGCCGCACCTCGTCGATCCAGACGTCGGTGTACAGGTGGTGCTTGCGATGCACCCGCCGCCACTGCCAGTGGCGCATGAAGGTCGTGAGCCAAGTCATCCACCGGCCGAGCTCGTAGAGGGGCCGCCGCATGTCGATCGCCCCGTGCGTGATCCCCCGGTGGAGAAAGACGGTGATCGTGACCCCGGCGAAGCCGGCTCCGACGAGCCCGAGGGCGAGCGTGAGGACGACGAGCAGCAACATGGCACGAGCCTCGCGCAGCGCGGCGCGCCCGGAAAGCGCGACCGTCCGCGAGGCGCGCGCCGGCGCGCGCCGGCGCGCGCGGGGCGCTCGACGCGCTGCGCGGTCGTCCTCTCACCTAAAGCGAGAGAAAGGTCCAGCTCAGCGCTGTGCTGCCCTGTACTTGGTGACAGGGTGGCGCTAGAAATGACACGTCACCGACGCCGGACGCGAGGGAGAGCGCTGTGACGACGGAACAGGGACGGGCATCACTTCGCGCGATCGGCGAGTCGAGCGTTCTCGAGCGCGCGGTCACGGACGTCGCGCGCTCACGCGAGCGGGCGCGGCGCTCTCGGCTCCGGACCGTGGCGATCGTGCTCCTGCCGATCTTCGCGCTGCTCAGCGCGCGTGCGATCGTGACGCGCGCCGGGCTTCCCGGGCTGCACCTGTCCTCGACCGACGCGCGCTTCGCGCCGGCGGTGGTCCTCATCGTCCTGCTCGCGGTCGTGATCCTCGCGCCGATGCTCGGAGCAGGGCGCTCGCCGCACCAGCTCTACCGGCCGAGCGAGATCGACGTGCGCTTCTCAGACGTTCGCGGGGCCGCGCTCGTCGTCGACGAGGCCGTGAAGACCCTGAACCTGTTCCTCGCGCACAAGACGTTCACCGAGCTGATGGGCGGGACGTCGCGCCGGGCGATCCTGTTCGAGGGGCCGCCGGGGACCGGCAAGACGCACGTGGCCAAGGCGATGGCCGCCGAGGGCGGAGTGCCGTTCCTGTTCGTGTCGGCCTCGGCGTTCCAGTCCATGTTCTACGGCCAGACCAACCGCAAGATCCGCTCGATCTTCAAGGCCCTGCGCAAGTATTCGAGGAGCGAGGGCGGCGCGATCGGCTTCATCGAGGAGATCGACGCGATCGGCGGCGCTCGCGCCGGGATGGGCGCTCGCTCCGAGGGTGTGTCGGGCGTCGTGAACGAGCTCCTCGTGCAGCTGCAGTCGTTCGACCAGCCGCCGGTCTCCCGGCGACTTGTCGGTGCGCTCGTCGACCGGGTGAACGCATGGCTGCCTGCAGCCCGGCAGATCCGCAAGCGCCCGGCCCCACATGCGAACATCCTCGTGATCGGCGCGACGAACCGCGCGGCCGACCTCGATCCCGCGCTCGTCAGGCCGGGTCGGTTCGACCGCAAGATCTACTTCGACCTGCCGTCGCGCGCGGGGCGGCGAGAGATCCTCGACTACTACCTCGCGAAGAAGGCGCACGAGGACCAGCTGGACGACCCCGTGGCTCGCGACTCGCTCGCGGCGATGACGATCGGTCACTCCCCGGTAATGCTCGAGCACCTCCTCGACGAGGCGCTCGTGTGGGCGCTTCGACGGGGCGCCGACCGGCTCTCGTGGAACGACATCCAGCAGGCGAAGATGGCCGAGCAGATCGGCCTCGGCAACCCCGTCGAGTACACGGACCAGGAGCGCACCGCGATCGCGACGCACGAGGCCGGGCATGCGACCGTCGCGTGGCTCGTCGGCAAGGGGCGCACCCTCGACGTCCTGTCGATCGTGAAGCGGGGCGCGGCCCTCGGCCTGCTCCTTCACAGCGACAGCGAGGAGCGCTTCACGCGCACGAAGTCCGAGATCGAGGCGCTCATCCAGATCGCGTTCGGCGGCATGGTCGCCGAGGAGATCTTCTTCGGCGCCGCGGGCTCGGGCGTCGCGGGCGACCTCAAAGCCGCGACCGACGCGGCCTGCCAGATGGTCGGCTCGCTCGGGATGGGCAGCTCGCTCATCTCGCTCGACGCGGTCGACGCCGGCGTCGGGCGCAACCTCGTGACGAAGGTCCTCGCGAGCGACCACGCGCGCGAGGAGGTCGAGGAGGTCCTCCGCCTGATGAAGGCCGTCGCGCGCGAGATGCTCCGCGAGCACCGCCATGTCGTCGTCGCGCTGCGCGACGCGCTGCTCGAGCGCCACGAGCTCGTCGGTGGCGCGATCCTCGACGTCATCGCGCACGCCGCCGACGTCGAGACCACCGAGACGGCGAAGGCTGCGAGCTGACGACCGCTCGCGCGAGCGAGCGCATCGGGCCTCCTCCCGCCTGACGGGGCGCCCGGAACCTCGGGTTCACCCGGCGTGCGCGCCGGGACGATCGGCCCTGGCGCGGCCCGGCGGCGAAGTCGCAAGCTCGTGCGGTGGCGAATCGCATCGTCGTTCTCGGCGGCGGGACAGGGGGCACGCTCGTTGCGAATCGCCTGCGGCGCAGGCTCGGGCGGGCGGAGGCCGAGATCGTCGTCGTCGACGAGGACGACCGGCACGTGTACCAGCCGGGCTTGCTCTTCGTGCCGTTCGGCCTCGCCCATGTGGACGATCTCGTACGGCCCCGACACGCGCAGCTCCACACGGGGGTCGACCTCGTCGAGCGTGCAGTCGAGTCGGTCGACCTCGCGGCGCGTGAGGTCCGGCTCGCAGGCGGCACGGTGCTCGCCTACGACGTGCTCGTCGTCGCGACCGGCGCGGTGCTCCAGCCCGAGGAGACCGACGGCCTCACGGGCCCGGGCTGGATGGAGCGCGTCTTCACGTTCTACGACCCGGCGGGAGCGGCCGCGCTCGCGGATGCGATCGCGGCGTTCGAACGCGGCCGGATCGTCGTGAGCGTCGTCGACATGCCGATCAAGTGCCCGGTGGCCCCCCTCGAGTTCTGCTTCCTCGCCGACTGGTACTTGCGTCGCCGCAAGATCCGCGACGCCGTCGATCTCGTGTTCGTGACGCCCCTCGACGGTGCGTTCACCAAACCCGTGTGCAACCACGAGCTCAGCGGACTTCTACGCGAGAAGGGCGTCGAGGTCGTGACCGAGTTCTCGACCGGGACCGTCGACGGACCGGGCGGTCGGTTGGTCTCCTACGACGGCCGCGAGGTCGCGTTCGACCTCGCGGTCGTCGTGCCGCTGCACGGCGGCGCGAAGTACGTGGAGCGGTCGCCAGGGCTCGGCGACGAGCTCGGCTTCGTGACCGTGGACGAGCACACGCTCCAGTCGCGGTCGCACCCCGAGGTGTTCGCGATCGGCGACGCCGCCGGGATCCCGACCTCGAAGGCGGGATCGGTCGCGCACTTCGCGGGAGAGGTGCTCGTCGAGAACGTGGTCCACGTGCTCGCCGGAGCGGAGCCGACCGCGAGCTTCGACGGGCATACGAACTGCTTCATCGAGAGCGGCTTCGACAAGGCGCTGCTCATCGACTTCAACTACGAGACCGAGCCGTTGCGTGGGCACTTCCCGTCGGTCGTCGGGCTTCCGCTTCTCCGCGAGTCCCGGCTCAACCACCTCGGCAAGCTCGCGTTCGAGTGGCTCTACTGGCACGTGCTCCTCCCCGGCCACGACATCCCGGGCGTCGGGGCGGCGATGCCGGAGCGGGGAAAGTCGTTCCCTGAGCGGGGACGCGCGCGCGAGCGCGTTCGATGAAGGTGAGGTGCTGGTAGTGACGACCGCGACCTACGCAGGGCACGACGTCGAGGTGGACGGCGAAGGGTTCTTGGAGGACCCGAGTGAGTGGACCCGGGAGATGGCGACGGAGATCGCCCGTGACGCCGGGATCGAGACGCTCAGCGCGGAGCACTGGAAGGTCGTCGACTTCATGCGTGCGCAGTACGCGGAGAAGGGGACCGGGCCGACGGTGCGCGTCCTCGGCAAGACCTCCGGCGTCTCGATCAAGGAGCTGTACGAGCTCTTCCCGAAAGGACCGGCGAAGACGGCAGCGCGCATCGCCGGTATCCCGAAGCCGCGCGGCTGCATCTGAGCCGGACTGTCGGCAGCCGCGCGCTCGAAGGAGAGGACGACATGGGTGAGGACGCGATCACGAAGGTGTCGGTCATCGTCTCGAAAGGTTCGCTCGAGGGCGTCTACCCCGCGCTCATCATGGCGAACGGAGCGCGGGCCGATGGAATCGCTGCGGACCTGTTCTTCACGTTCTTCGGCCTCGACGCGGTCCACCGGCGCAGATACGAGCACGTGAAGGTCGCGACGGTCGGCAATCCGGGACTGCACGTTGCGACGCTCGCCGGTGGCCTGCCAGGAATGTCGAGCGTCATGACGCACTACATGGAACGCAAGATGGAGAAGCTCGACATCCCGCCGATCCCGGAGTTCCTCCAGATGATCGCGGACTCCGGGGCGGGGATCTACGCGTGCAAAGCGTCCTGCGACCTGTTCGACATCGCGCGAGACGACCTCGTCGACGAGGTGGAGGACATCATCACGGTCGGCGAGTTCTACGCGCACGCGGCTGGCGGCCAGATCATCTTCACCTGACGGGCCGGGCGGGCACCCGGGGACCCCGCAAGCGCCGCGGCTCGGTCAGCGAACGGCGCCGGACTCGGCGTCGGCAAACTCGTGGAACGCTGCCCACGCCCGAGGGCCGTAGGTCGTGGCCGGACCGCCGTCCATCAGGATCGCCACCGAGAGGGCCTCGGCGACCTCGTCGGCCGTCGCCCCCCGGCTCGCGGCAGCCTTCGCGTGGTACGCGATGCACCCGTCGCACTGCTTGACGACCGAGACGACGAGCGCGATGAGCTCCTTCACGTGCGCGGGCAGCGCGCCGTCCGCGAGCGCGGCGTCATGAAGCTGGCCGAATCCCGCCCATGTCTCGGGTGCGGCTCGACGGAGCGACCGTGTCGGATCGCGGAGCTGTGCGATGAGGTCGGTGTACGTGGTCATGTGCCAACGATGTCAACGGCCGGCCGGCCGCGCCAGGGCCGAAGGTCACGGTGCGTTCGGAGCACGCGGAGCACGCGGAGCATGCGGTGCGCTCGGTGCGCGGTCACGCGAGCCACGTGAAGTGCTCGAGGTCGCCCTGGAGCTCGAGGCGCCGCCACAGCACGGTGTTGCCCGCCGACTGGCTCCGGTGGCACGCGATCGCGTCGAGCTGGCGCGCCCGGTCGACGACGACCTCGAGGTCGTAGGCCCTGCTCGGCCTGCCCGAGAACGCCGTGCCGAGCTCGGCGTTCAGCCGCGTCGCGACCTCGGCCGCGACGCCCCATGCGAGCACCGGCACACGAAGCAGCCGCGCCGAGGCGACTGCCGCCGCGGTGGCTCGCCGGTGGTCCGCGTGCCCCGTGACGCCTTCGGCGTCGAACGCGACGAGGAGGTCGGGACGAGCCGCACGCGCCGCGTCGAGCACGTCCGCGGCCAGCACGGAGAGCGGAACCCCGTCGAGCCCGCCGTCGGGATGGTCGAGGAGCAGCACGTGCGAGGCACCGAGCGCGCGACCGGCGGCGGCGAGCTCGTCTCGGCGGACGGAAGCGAGGTCCGCGTCGGCGTGGAGCGTCGACGCCTCGCCTCTCGTGAGGCTGAGCACCGAGACCGACGCGCCCGCACCCGCGAGGGCGGCGAGCGCGGCGCCGAGGCCGAAGCTCTCGTCGTCGGGATGCGCGCACACGGCGAGTACCGATCGTGCCGCCGGCAGCGACCGCTCGGGCTGGAGCGGGGCGGAGCCTTCGGGTGAGGAGGTACGGCGCTCCATCCCCCAATGGTACCCCTTAGGGTATTCGCGCCGGCGGGCGCCCGATGCTGCAGGCGCGGGAATGCGCCGGCACCGGCCGGAGTTGGACGTGTCAGATACCCAGGAGGGTATAGCGGGCGGTCGTCCAGCCGGGCACCGCGCGTCGAAAGGAGATGCCCGATGCGACTCGTGCAGTTCATGGGAACGGGAACGGGCCGTGCCGCGCGGATCGCGGCAGGTGCCGCCTTCGTCGCGGGCGGGGCCGCCGCCGGCGGTGGATGGTGGCTCCTCTCGGTGATCGGCCTCGTGCCGATCGCGGCGGGCGTGTTCGGCTTCTGCCTCCTGGCGCCGCTGTTCCGCGAGCCGCTGCGGGGCCGGCCGCACGCGTGAGGCGCGGGCCCGCCCGGGTCGCCGGGGCGGGCGGGACCGCAACGAGCCGCAGGGTGCCGCTCGGAGCGCTAGCGCGTGCGCCGGATGATGCCGATCATCTTGAGGTTGATCCGGATGAAGCGCCAGATTTGCCAGGGCACGAAGGTCCGCAGCGCGAGCGTCGCATGCGTCGGGAGCGCGACGTGGCGGGAAGCCTCGGCGTGCTCGCCGAGCCGGTCGGGAGTCGTCATCGCGGTCTACTCCGGTACGAAGTGCCAGCCCGGGCGGAGCTTGGCCTTGTAGATGAACATGTAGTGCAGGAGGATCTTGATCCAGTGGCCGGCGAGACCGATCTCGCCGAACGTCCGGTCCATGTCCCGTCCGTACTCGGGGTAGCGCTCGAAGTCCGGGACGATCGGGAAGACGGTCATCGACGCCGCAGTGCCCGTGAACGGGTTCGCGCCCGCGGACGCGACGCAGGCGGCACCCATCTCGGCCATCGACGCGCGGCCGGTCGGCCCATCGGCACCGTGGATCATGTCGACGATGCTGCGCGCGACGCTTCGCCCGATCTCGGCCGACGGCATGCCCGTGCGCGGCGGCGCGGGCGCGATCACCGTGCCGTTCGGGCTCACGCGCGGTCGGGAGATCCCGTGCGGGGGGGCGAACGCGATGCCCGCGGCGAAGACGTTCCGATAGGCCGGCGACTGGTAGGTGCGGGGCCAGTCGGCTGGAGACCACTGCTCGAACGGCTTCGGCGCGTACACCGCGTCGACCTTCATGAATCCGTTCGGCTGGAACATCTGGGCCGTGACGTCCGACCCGGACCGGTCGAACGCGGCGATCCCGACGCCGGAGAACGGTGGGAGCAGCATCGCGAAGTCGAAGGGGACCTCGTGCTCCTCGCCCGCCAGGTTCTCGTAGCGGAGCAGGCCGGGGGCGACCTCGTGGACGTGAGCGCGTGTCACCCAGTCGATTCCGCGCTCGACGAACAGCGACTCGTTGAACACGCTGCTCGCGATCACGTAGCCGGCCCGCTTCATGTGCATGCCGCCCATGCCGAAGTCACCGAGCTCGTACTCGTTGGTGAGCCAGAGCACGTCCGCCTTGTCGCGAACCTTGCGAGCTCGCAGCTCGAACTCGAGGTTGACCACGTACTCGAACGCCGCGCCTTCGCACGTGCAGGTGCCGTGGCCCGTCCCGACCACGAACCGCTGTCGCTCGCCGCGCCGCATCCGCTCGACGGACTCCTCGAACGCCGCCGCGGCGCGCGTCGCGTGGTCCACGGTGCAGACCGACATCGTGTTGTGCTCCGGTCCGAGGCCCGCGGTGAGGTCGAAGCGCAGCCGCGGCCCGGTCGCGTTGACGAGGAAGTCGTAGGGAACCTTCTCGGTTCCGCCGCCCGCCCGCTCGATCAGGATGTACGGGCCCGGGTGGGCGTGATCGCCCTCCGGGTGCACCTCACGGGCCCAGGCCTGCTTGAACTCGATCCCGGAGCGCTCGTAGACCGGCGCGAGCGGGAACGTCACCTGCCGGGGCTTCATCAAACCGACCCCGACCCAGATGTTGGACGGGACCCAGTTGTAAGAGTCGTTGGGCG
>DAHUXW010000089.1 GCA_027306925.1 Acidimicrobiaceae bacterium
AGGCGGTCCCGACCCGCGTCAGCGGCCGCGCCGGGCGCGCTCGCGCCACCAGGTCCCGAGGAAGACCCGGCCGTACCGGTAGCCGTACGAGAGGTTGCCGCCCTTCTTGGACCGGCCCGACGCGCGGGCGTGCATCGTGACCGGGCGCTCGGCGTAGCGTGCGCCGCTCATGATCGCCCCGATGAGCAGCTCGGACGCCTGGTACTGGGGTTCCTCGAGCAGGAGGTGGGCGGTGAGCTCCGCTCGCATCGCGCGGATCGGGTTCGCGGTGTCGGTGACCCGGGTCCCCGTGAGCGCCGTGATCAGCATGCCGAAAAGGAGCACGCCGGTGTTGCGCACGGTGCCCGTGGAGTGGGTCGTGCCGAGACGGCGTGAACCGTTCACGAAGTCCGCCTCGCCGTTGACGACGGGCTCGAGCACGACCGCGAGGTCGTCCGGGTCCGTCTGGCCGTCCGCGTCCGCCGTGACGATGTACGTCGCGCCGAAGTCCCGCGCGACGCGGTAGCCGAGGCGGAGCGCGGCGCCCTGGCCGCGATTCACGGGCGCGACGATCGCGAGGTGGCCCGCTTCCCGCACGATCGCGGCGGTCCCGTCGTCCTCGCCGTCGACCACGACGACGATCGAGACGTCGAGGTCGCAGGTGCGCTTCGGGATCGAGGTGACGACGGCGCCGATGTTGTCCCGTTCCTTGTACGAGGCGATCACGACGGCGACGGGCGCGAGCTGCGGCACCCCTTCGAGCGCGACGAGCCCGGCGAGCGCGACGTCGTCGACGAGCGCGTCGAGCGCTCGCCGGCGCGCGACTTCGCGGGCGTTCACGCCGGGTGCGCGAGCATGCGCGCGGCCGGGACGTGCCGGTCGTCGGCGGACGGCGCCGGACCGTCCGCGGGGACCCCGACGGCGACCGCGGCGGCCGACGCGACGGCACGCAGCAGGTCGCGCAGCTCCGGCGGCGGCGGGAAGTACTCCTCTTCCGCGACCGTGCTCACGACCTCGACGCCGTGCCCGGGTGCGAGCCGCGCGACGACCTCTTCGACGAGCCACTCCGGCGCGGACGCGCCGGCGGTGACGCCGACCGTCCCGTCGAGGTCGTCCGGCAGCTCGTCGGCCGCGTTCACGCGCATCACCCGGCGGCATCCCGTCGCGGCGGCGACGTGGGTTAGCGAGACCGTGTTCGACGAGTTCGCCGAGCCGATGACGACGACCGCGTCGCACCGGCCGGCGATCGCGCGCAGTGCGCCCTGACGGTTCGTCGTCGCGTAGCAGAGGTCGGAGCGACCAGGCATCCAGAGGTCCGGGAAGCGCGCCCGGGCGCGCTCAGCGATGCCCGACCACTCGTCGTGCGGCAGCGTGGTCTGCGCGAGGAGGGCTACGGGCGTGCCGGGGTCGGCGAGCGCGTCGACGTCGGCCTCGCTCTCGACGAGGCGCACAGCGGACGGAGCGACCGCCATCGTCCCGATCGCCTCCTCGTGCCCGGCGTGGCCGACGTAGACGACCGTGTAGCCCTTGCGCGCCCGCACCTTCATCTCGTGGTGGACCTTCGTGACGAGCGGGCACACCGCGTTCACGACCGTGCGGCCGTGTGCCGCAGCCGCCGACTCGACCTCGGGGGCCGAGCCGTGCGCGGACAGCATGAGGGGCGCGCCGGCCGGCACGTCGGCGACGTCGTCGACGAACACGACGCCCTGGGTCGCGAAGGCCTCGACGACGAGCCGGTTGTGGACGATCTCGTGGTAGCAGTAGACGGGGGGCTCGAACACCCGGACCATCCACGCGAGCGCCTTGATCGCCATCTCGACGCCGGCGCAGAAGCCGCGCGGCTCCGCGAGCAGGACACGGTCGACCTTCACGGCTGACAGGGTAGTAGCGGTAGCATGGGGACGTGCCGTTTCCGCAGGTCGTCGTCGTCGCGCCCGCGTCCGCGGCGGCGAGGGCGGGCGTGCTCGTGGGCGACGAGATCCGATCGATGAACGGCGCGGTGCCCCGGGACGTCATCGAGTACCAGGTCCTCGCCGACGAGGCGGTCGTCGAGCTGGAGGTCGCCCGCGGCGGGCTCGTCCTCGAGCTGCACGCGGCGAAGCACGCCGGCGAGCCGCTCGGCATCGAGGTCTCGTCGGCGGTCTTCGACCGCATCCGCACGTGCGACAACCACTGTGAGTTCTGCTTCATCTACCAGCTCCCGAAGGGGATGCGCCGGAGCCTCTACGTGAAGGACGACGACTACCGCCTGTCGTTCCTCTATGGGAACTTCACGACGCTCACGCGCTTCACCGAGCTCGACCTCGAGCGGGTCGTCACGGAGCGCCTCTCGCCGCTCAACGTCTCGATCCACGCTACGGACCCGGACGTCCGGGCGCGCATGCTCCGCAACAGCCGCGGCGCGACGAGCCTACGCTGGCTGCGCGCGCTCCTCGACCACGGGATCGAGGTGCACGGCCAGATCGTCGTCTGCCCCGGCGTGAACGACGGCGCGGTCCTCCACGACACGCTCGCGGGGATGCTCGAGCGGTTCCCGGAGCTGGCGAGCGCGGCGGCGGTCCCTCTCGGCGTGAGCAAGTTCTCGAACGAGCCAGCGATGCGCCCGCACACCCGTGAGGAAGCCGGGGCGGTGCTCGACGCGGTGGAGGAGTGGCAGGACCGTTTCCGTCGCGCCCTCGGCAGGCCGCTCGTCCACGCGTCCGACGAGTACTACCTGCTCGCAGGGCGCGACGTACCGGCGGCTGCGAGCTACGAGGGATTCCCGCAGCACGAGAACGGGATCGGGATGGTCGCGGCGTTCGCCCGGGCGTTCGAGTCAGGACGCGCGGTCGCGTTTACAGGGCACGGGGGCTTCTTCCAGAGCGTCGACGGCGCGCCGGCCGAGGGCTACCGGGCGACGCGTGCGACCCCCGTCGCGTTCCGGGCGCGGACGCCCCGCGGTACCCGCCCGGTCACGGTCGTGACCGGGGAGTACGGTGGCGGGGTGCTCCGTCCACTGCTCGCGGGAGCGGGACGCGACGACGTCGAGATCTTGGTGGTACGGAACGACTACTTCGGTGGCACGACCGCAGTCGCGGGCCTGCTCACCGGAACGGACCTCCTCTCGGCCCTGTCGGGCGCCGATCCGGGTCGCCGCTACCTGCTCCCGGACGTCTGCCTGAACGACGGGCGCTTCCTCGACGGGCTCACGCCGACGGACCTACCCGTGGACGTGGAGATCGTCGAGACCGACGGGGCGGCCCTGCGCCGCGCGATCGGGGCACGACGCCTCGAGCCGGTCGGGGCCTCGCGATGACGCCGGCCCCGGCACCGGCGCCGCGTCCCGTCGGCACGAGCCCCGACGTGGTGGATCTCGCGGCCGCCACCGAGGCTTCGGGAGTCGCGGGCCCGATGCTCGCGGGCCCGATGGTCGCGGGCGCCGCCGTCGCGGGCGTGGCAGGGTCGGACGCGGTCGGCGGCGGTCCGACGGCTAGTGCGCGGCTTCCCGTCGTGGTCGTCGCAGGGCGCCCGAACGTCGGCAAGTCGACGCTCGTGAACCGCATCGTGGGGCGTCGCGTCGCGATCGTCGAGGAGCACCCCGGCGTCACCCGGGACCGGCTCGAGCTCACCGCGGACTGGCGCGGGCGATCGTTCGTCGTGGTCGACACGGGCGGGGTCGTCGAGCAGGGGGACATGCTCGACGCGAAGGTCACGCAGCAGGCGCTCCGCGCGGTGAAGGACGCGGACGTCGTGCTCTTCGTTCTCGACGCGACGACGGGTCCGACCGGCGAGGACGAGATCGTCGCGTCGCGGCTGCGGCGCGTTGCGGACCGGGTCCTCGTCGTCGCGAACAAGGTGGACTCGGACCGCCAGGAGCCCGAGGCATGGGACCTCTTCCGCCTCGGGCTCGGCGAGCCGGTGCTCGTGAGCGCGATCCACGGGCGCGGGGTCGGCGACCTGCTCGACCGCGTCGTCGGCCGGATCCCGGAACAGGTCGCGGCAGCCGACGGCGTCTCCGCCGTGCCGGCGACGGCTCGGGGCGACGGTAGCGGGCGAAACATCCCGGGTTCGGCCGGGCGGCTCGAGATCGCCGCAGTCGCGATCGTCGGGCGGCCCAACGTGGGGAAGTCGACGCTGTTCAATCGCCTCGTCGGGGACGAGCGCAGCGTGGTGCACGACGTGGCCGGGACGACGCGCGACGCGATCGACACCCTCGTCGAGACCGACGAGGGCCCGGTGCGCTTCATCGACACGGCCGGACTCCGGCGCAAGTCGCGCATCGGGTCCGGGAGCGAGTACTACTCGCTCGTGCGCTCGCTTGCGGCGATCGACCGTGCTGACGTGGCGCTGCTCGTCGTCGACGCGGTCGAGGGCGTCACGCACCAGGAGCAACGACTCGCCGAGCGCGTCGACGCCGCGGGCAGCCCGATCGTCATCGTGTTGAACAAGTGGGACCTGTGCGACACCGAGCGCCGGCTCGCCGTCGCGGCCGAGGTCGATGACCGGCTGTCGTTCCTCAGCTACGCACCGGTGCTCCGGGTCTCGGCTGCGAGCGGGTCGGGAGTCCACCGTCTCGTCCCGACGCTGCGCACGGCGATCGACGCGTACCACGAGCGGATCCCGACCGGCCAGCTGAACGACGCGCTGAAGGCGGCGCAGTCCGCGCACCCGTCCCCGACGGGTCGTGTGCTCTACGCGGTGCAGGGCGCGATCGACCCGCCGACGATCACGCTGTTCGCGAGCGCGCGGATCCACGCGAGCTACCTCCGCTACCTGGAGCACTACCTGCGGGACCGGTTCGCGCTCGGACCGACTCCGCTGAAGCTCCGCGTGCGCCTGAGAGGGAAGTCGTCGTGACGGCCGCACGCGAGACGCCGGACCCCGGTCCGGACTCCGGCGGCGTGGACGACGAGGACGCGGCGCCGCCGGCACCGTGGCACTTCAAGGTGCTGCTCGTCGCGACGGCCCTCTACCTCGTATACCGGCTCGTGTGGCTCGTGTTCTGGCTCGCGGGACACGCCTGGCACGGCTGAGCGACGGGGGAGGAGGGGCGCCCGGCGCGGCTACGATGCCGGTCGTACGGGCTGTGGCGCAGCTTGGTTAGCGCGCTTGACTGGGGGTCAAGAGGTCCCGGGTTCAAATCCCGGCAGCCCGACTCAACACCGCGGTTCTGGGGCCAGAGAGCCACCCGCTCCGCGCGGCGCGACGAAGTGAGGGCCCGGTGGTTCTCGCCGCGGCTCGGGAGCACGCGGCGCCCATCCCATGGCTCCCCAGCGCTCCGCACGGGAGCAGGCGGTCGGCTACGCCTGCGTGCTTCCCTCGATCACGGCACGCACCGCGGACACGATCTCCGGATCATCGGCGAGGGCGAACTGGTCGCTCAGCCACCCGCCTGCGAGCACTCCGCGCACCCGACGCGGAGACCCGTCGGCCAGGCGCAGGAAGTCGCCGAGGACGCCGGCCCTCGCGAGCACGACGAACGGATCGGGGTCCCATCCGCCACTGGCGAGCACGAGCCGGATCTCCCCGATCGAGAGTGGCGAGTCGACCCACTGCGACAGCCAGGTCACGATCGTGCCGGCGCGGCGACCTCCCGCTATGTACGCCATCCGCTCCTCCTCCTCGGCGACGACCGCGAGCACGTCCGCGACACGCCCGACCCAGCCGTGTTCACGGATCAGTGCCTCGATCACGCTCGAGTGGACGCTCGCCTCCCAGTCGGCGTGGCGCGCGAGCGTCTCGGCAACCTCGGCCATCGTCGGTTCGTGAGCGACGGCGCGAGGTGGCGGTGTCGCAGTCCCGGCCGTGCCGCGCTCGCTTCGTCGTGCCCGGCCCTGTGGCATCGCCGGTCATCCTCCTCGCCGGGCGCGAGCGCCCGACCGTGGAGACTGTTGCGCTTCCTGCCTTCCGGAGGCTAGGGGCGAAGGTCCCTTCAGTTGACCGGCTCACACACCACTCGTTGGGACTCAACTCGGACCGGCGTCCGCAACGTGGAGTCGACCCCGCGTGTGCGACGCGTAGCCATACTGCGTAAAGTCGGCGATCGGCTTCACGTGTGGACCTCCGTCACGCGCTCCTCGGGCTGTTGGACGAAGCCGAGCTCGACCTGACCTCGGCCCAGGTCGTCCTTCGATGTGCGAGGCGTCCCCCGCAGGTCGATCGGCGGGAACGTGCAGACCCCGTCGTCGGTCGCCCGCCGCAACGAGCTCGACTCGGAGTCGATCTCGCTCGCAGCGGTCGTGCTCGGCCTCGTCGCGTGGCTCGCGTGTCGGCCGTCTGGGTGGAGCGAGGACCACGTGATCGGACTCCTCGCGCTCCCGTGGGTCGCCGTCGTCCTCTACGGGAACGTGCTCGACCACGCCAGATCGAACCCCGCCTCGAAGCAGCTAGCCGTCCGTTTGAACACGCCCCGCCCGCCGGTGCGGTGACAATCGGGCCGCAGGTGCACGTGACCGCGAGCGTGCGGCACCGGAAGGAGCGCGCGACCCACGTCGCCGCGATCTCGGCGGCGGCGGGGGGAGGGGGGGCCTCGCCGCACAGCTCGTGGCATTCGAGACCGCCACGGCGCAGCTGAGCGCCCTTCGGAGCGGACGGAGCCGGAACCGGCCGGTCTGCGCCGCGACGCCGCAGCTGCGCCACGCGTTCGGGACAAGCCGGTCTGACATCGACCCGGATGCGGTCGCGCTCATCTCCCGGCCCGGGTTGTCGGGCGTCTCGGACCTCGACCACGATGCGGCGGCGGACGACGACGAGGAGTGGGCGGTGTAGCGCCCTCGGCGTGCTCTGCCGCGACTCCCCGCCTCGAACGAGCCGCTCGCGGCCGAGTCGGAGAATGTCCGGCCAGCCTCGTCCGCGCGCGTCCCCTGGACGATGTTCTCCGGGATCGTGATCGCCCCCGGGCGCTCGCATGTCGGTCGGGCTGGCCCGGAGCGACACGGCCGGCGACCGGCACGCTCTCTGCGACCGGTGCCTCCGGCCGCACGCGTCGAGCGGTCACGGCCGTGACCGCCGGCACGCTCGGCGTCGTCGGAGCGCTTCTCGGATCGGTCGGCGGCAGCGTCGCGATGACCGCATAGCTGCGCGGCAACTCGCTGAACGGAGGGATCGGGTCGCTCGGCAACGTGCCGATCGTGGACCGCCTCGTCCCCCTGCCCGCAATGCCCGGGTTCGCGGCGTCGGCCGGCTGGCTGCTCGCCGGACGGGACCCGGCAGTGATCGCGCGCCAGGCGATCGAGTGACCCGGTCAGGCTCTCGGGTGCAGCGTCGCGACTCCGCCTCCCGGCGCCGTGGCCTCGTAGCCGGTGAGCACCGTCGCGAGCACGACGACGGACCCCCCGTCGTGTGCGCCCCGTAGACCTCGACTCGCGCGTCGGCCTGGCCGCTCGGGATCGAACCCGAGAGGCGCGCGGCGCGGCCGTAGGCCACGGTCGCGGCCGACGCGGCGAGTGTCGGCCCCGGCGTCGTGAACGTCGCGTCGCCCCCGTAGCTCGTACCGCCGGGCCCGCTCGGCGCGAGGCGGAAGTGGTACGTCGTGCCCGGTGAGAGGCCCGACATTGCGCTCGACACGGCGACCGACGCGGACTCGTGGCCGGCCCGGCGCTCGCCCGTCTTCGTGCCGTGCCCGACGGTCGTGCCGTACTCGAAGTACCAGCTCGTCGCGGTTCCGCTCGGGTCGACGCTCCCGGCGAGCACCGAGCCCGACAGCGTGACCGAGCTCGCCGGGCCGGTGACTGCGGTGGGAGGGGAGGCGGGCGGCGCCGTCGTGCTCGTCGTGGAGGTGCTCGTCGTGGTCGTGGTCGTGGACGGCGTGGTCGTGCTCGTCGGCGCGGGCACGGTGTCGCCGGCGGGCGCCGCCGCTGGCGCTGATGCCGCCGCGGGCGCGGTGCTCACGAGCAGCGCCCCCGTGAGCAGGGACGGCGCGAGGGCGACTCCGACGTGGCGCGTGTCGCCAATACACCACGGCAGTGTGGGTCGACCATGACGAAGCTGTGATCATCGCGCGAGGTCGCCGGTCACGACCGAGGTCGCCGCCGGGGCGACGTCGGTGCGCCGCTCGTCGCCGCCCGTACCCGTCGCCCGCACCCCGAGCCCGTCGCCCGTCGCCCGTCGCCCGGCAGAGCGCACGGCGCGCGCTCGGTCAGCGCGCAGACATCGTGACGAAGTCACGCGAGTAGGCGGCCTCGAAGAAGCGAGCGGGCGTCTGCTCCATCGTCGGGATCAGGTCGACGCCGTTCGCGGGCGTGGCCTCGCCGTTCGGCGACGCGGGTGCGTAGGACGCGAACACCGGCCACAGCGGGTTCATGTCGAGGACCATCGCCCGCACGGCGCCCGCGCGCACGAGGACGCGAGCGAGGTCGACGATCGTCATCGGTCCCGAGACGTAGACGAGCGCGCCGTCCGCAGCGACTCCGAGCGCGGACCTCGGCGTGTTCGGCACGGCGCCGAGGCTCGCCCCCCACGCGATCGTGTCGGCGGCGTCGAGGCCCGCCACCGGTCGCCCGTGGTCCACGAGCAGCGTGAGGTTCTGGCGCACCGCGACGACGCTCGGGGTCATCGACACGTCGCGGCCCCACGCGCCGACCGTCGCGCGCCCGTCGCGGTAGATGACGAGCGATGCGGCGCCCGCGCGCAGCGGCGCCACGAGATGGCCTTCACTCAGGTACCCGCCGGCCGAGTCCTTGAGCAGGAATCCGCCAGAGAATGCAGCGACGAGAGAGCGGGCGGCCCCGGGCGAGATCGGCGCCGTGTAGTGCCAGAACAACCCGCCGGGGGAGAGGCTGCCCGAGTAGAGGCGGGCGCGCAGCAGGCGAGGGTCCATCCACGCGACGCCGGCGAGCGTCGTGGGGGCGTCTGGAAGCCGGAGCGTCGTGGTGTAGATCGCGGTGAGCCCGACGACACGACGGCCGGCCGGCCGCCATGCCCCTTCGCCCGGGACCGCGGGCACGAGGAAGCTCGCGAGCGGTGGAGGTGCCGCGAGCGGCGTGAGCCGTCCGGCCGGCCGATCGGACGGTCCTTGCCCGGCGAGCCCTCGGGCGACGACGTGGGCGAGCGCCTGGGCGCTCGCGGCCGGCGCTCGTGCGGCCCGCGCGACGACGCGGATGCCGGGCACGGGCGTCGCGCTCGACACGATCCCCGAACCGAGTGCGACGCCGGCCGCGAGGAGCCCGGCGATCGCGAGGGGCCGACTGCTCATCGCGCCGCCCGGCGCGCGGTCTTCGCGCTCACGGCCCGATGGTGTCGGACGTTCCTGTGCGTCCGCCGTGGCGACCATGAGGAGAAGCTCACGTTCACGATAAGGCGCCACCCGTGGAGCGGTATCGTCTGGCCGATGAGGATGTCCCGGCTGTTCGGCACGACCCTTCGTGAGGCTCCGGGCGGCGCGGACGCGGTGAGCCAGCAGCTGCTGCTGCGAGCCGGCTACCTGCGCCAGCTCGGTCAGGGAATCTTCTCCTACCTACCGCTCGGATTGCGCGTGATCCGCCGCATCGAGGCGGTCCTTCGCGAGGAGATGGACGGCGCCGGCGGCGTCGAGCTCTCACTCCCGGTGGTGCACCCCGCCGAGATCTGGCGCCAGAGCGGACGGTGGGACTCGGTCGGGCCCGAGCTCGCGAGGTTGAAGGACCGGCGCGACCGCGACCTCGTGCTCGCGATGACGCACGAGGAGGTCGTCGCGACGCTCGCCGCGACCGAGACCCGCTCATGGCGGGACCTCCCGAGGCTCGTCTACCAGATCCAGCTGAAGTTCCGTGACGACCCACGCCCGCGCGCCGGCCTCGTCCGGGCACGCGAGTTCACGATGAAGGACGCGTACAGCCTGGACCGCGACGGCGCGGGCCTCGACGTGCAGTACGCGCGCATGCACGCCGCCTACACCGCGATCTACGACCGCTGCGGACTCCCCTCGCTCGCGGTCGGTGCGGACGTCGGGATGATGGGGGGCTCGGGCGCGCACGAGTTCATGTACCTCACGCCGATCGGCGAGGACACGCTCGTGCTCTGCGACCACTGTGGCTACGCGCAGAACCGCCAGGTGGCGGTCGTCGCGACCGAGACTCCGCCACCCGAGGCCATGATGGACGTCGAGCGCGTCGAGACGCCGGGCGCCTCGACCATCGAGCTGCTCACCCGCGCGCTCGGCATCCCCGCCGAGCGCACCGCGAAGGTCGTGTTCCTCGCGGCCACCGTCCCCGGCCACCGCGATGCGGTGCCGGTCGTCGCGGTCGTGCGCGGGGACACCGACGTGAACGAGACGAAGGTCGCGAACTTGCTCGGCGCGACGGACCTGCGGCCGATGGTCGACGAGGAGATCACCGCGATCGGGTGCGTGGCGGGTTACGCCTCGCCCGTCGGCCTCGACGGCGCGGCGCGCGTGGTCGTCGACCCGCTCGTGGCCGGATCGCAGAACCTCGTCGCCGGAGCGAACGAGGTGGACGTGCACCTTCGCAACGTGAACGTCGGTCGGGACTTCGCGCCGGACGTCGTCGCGGACATCGTCGCGGCGAAGGACGGCGACCCGTGCTCGGTGTGCGGGTCGCCGGTGCGGACGGCGCGCGGCGTCGAGGTCGGGAACATCTTCAAGCTCGGCACGAAGTACGCCGTCGCGATGGGCGCCTCCTATCTCGGCGAGGACGGCCAGGAGCACCCTGTGGTCATGGGCTCGTACGGAATCGGCGTGGGCCGCCTCATGGCGTGCGTCGCAGAGGAGCACCACGACGATCGCGGCCTGTGCTGGCCGGCGAGCATCGCGCCGTTCGCGGTGCACGTGTGCGTGATCGGGGACGACGTCCGCGACGACGCCGAGGCGCTGTACGCGGAGCTCGCGGCCGCGGGGATCGACGCCCTTCTCGACGACCGGGGGGAGCGTCCCGGCGTGCAGTTCGCGGACGCCGACCTGAGCGGCGTGCCGTTCCGGCTCGTCGTGTCCTCACGGGCGAGATCGGCCGGCGGCGTCGAGGCCCGGCGCCGCTCCGGGGGCGACGCGCTGGTCGTCGCGCGCGACGCGGTGGTGGGCTGGGTGCGCGACGAGCTCGTGGCGGCGCCGACGCGACGCTGACCTGTGCCCGCGCGGCCGGTCCGGGTTATCGTTGCCCCATGGGCCAATCGGGGGGGAGTGCACGGCGCGCGGACACGACGGTGCGGTCGGACGAGCGGGCCGTTTCGGTCCTCGAGATCCTTGCCCGCGCGCATGAGGCCGGCCCCACCGAGATCGCCGCGGAGCTCGGCGTGCACAAGTCGACGGTGTCGCGGGTGCTCGCCGTGCTCGAGCGTCGGGGGCTCGCGACGCAGGTGCGCGAGCGCGGTCCCTACCGGCTGGGCTCGCGCCTCGCGCTGCTCGCCGGCGCCTCGGTCGCGGGACCGCCCGACGTCTCTCGCGCCGCTCGGCCGGTCTGCGAATGGCTCGCGGCCGCGGCCGGCGAGACGGCCGGCGTCGCGGTGCTGGAGGGCGGCGAGGCCGTGAGCATCGCGGAGGTCCGGGGTGCCGCCGCGGTCACGAGCAACCACCCGATCGGCCGACGCTCGCCGCTTCACGCGACGTCCACGGGCAAGGTGCTGCTCGCGTACCTGCCCGCCGCGCGCCGCCTGGAGCTGCTCGCTGGACCGCTCGCCCGCTTCACGCCGTCGACGCTCACCGCGTCCGCCGAGCTCGCCGGCCACCTCGACGAGGTCGTGGACCGTGGCTGGGCGTCCGCGCTCGAGGAGTGGGAGATCGGCCTGAACGCGGTCGCCGCGCCACTGCGCTCGCACGACGGCGATGTCGTCGGCGCGCTCAGCGTGTCGGGCCCCTCCTACCGGCTCGGTCCCGACGAGGTCACCCAGGCCGCCGCGCTCGTGTGCAAGGCGGCACGCGAGGTGAGCAGCCTGCTCGGCTACGTGTCGTCGGCCTGAGGGCCGCGTGCGGGGTCCGGCGGCCTGCGAACGGGCAACGACGTCCGATACGCCCGGTCGCGCCGCGCTGAGCCGGGCCGTGGGGAACGACGGGGCGCGGGAGCTTCCCGCGCCCGTGCTCGGGGGACGACCGGGCCGGGGGCGATCACCTCGCGGCGGTCACGTGTGGGCGGTACCCCTGTGCTCGAACGCCATGGCCCGCTGGAGCGCGGCAGCCTTCATGTCCTCGGGGATCTCCACTGCACCACCGAGACCGACGGCGTTGATGGCGGCCTGAGCAGCCTCCTCCACGACGGCGCCGATCATGACGGCGAGCTCCGGCGTGCGGTGGAACAGCAGCACGCCGTGGTTCGCCAGGAGAAGTGCCGGCACGCCCGGCACGATCGCGGCCCGGATGTTGGCGACCGCGTGCTCCGACCCCCGTGGTCCGTAGCTCGCCACCGGCACGCCATCGGGCAGGCCGAACATGGCCAGGGCCTCGATCCAGCAGCCGATGGGGCGCCGAGCGACGGCAAAGGCCGTGGCGAACGGCGAGTGGGTGTGGAGCACGCAGCCGATGTCGGCCCGATCGGCGTACAAGGCCGTGTGCATGGCGACGACCGCGGCCTGGATCGGGGGAAGCCGGCCCTCGCGGAGCGTGCCGTCGAGGGCGACTCGGACTACGGCCTCGGGCAGGTGGTTCCGCAACGACGGCCCGCCGGTGAAGTACATCTCGTCCCCACCGGGCACACGCAGGCTGACGTTGCCGTGACCGTTTGCGGAGATCGCCCCCGAGGCCACGACCTTGTTGGCGACCTCGATCACCTGGTCGACCATGTCCGAGTCCATGCGCCCCCATTCTCGCAGCGCCTGCGCAACTAGCGGACGCTACTTGACGACCCCCGGCCCGAGCCAGAGCCCGAGGAGGCGTTGCCGTACCTGCCGGCGCGCGACCGGTTCACCTCTGCCCACCTTCGTCCTGCGTGGCTCTTCTCGAGCACGTCGCTTGCGGCCCGAGCGGAGCCACCGGCGGCCCGCAAGGTGTCGGCGTCGAGGTCGACGCCGTCGCTGCGGACCCCGGTCGCCCCGCCGGCTTCGAGAAGGTGGCCCCGCCGGTCGGCTGCGCCTGCGGCCCGCTTCAGTTGTCGAGCGCGCGCCGGTACGTCTCGACGGTGCGCGCCGCGATCGCCGACCACGAGAACGTCTCCTCGACGCGCCGCCGCCCGGCCGCGCCCATCGAGCGCGCGCGCGCCGGATCGTCGACGAGCGAGTTGACCGCGGCCGCGATCGCGGCGGCGAACCCGTCCGGTCTCACCGGGAGGCGCTCGCCGTCGTCACGGAGTTCGACGGGCACGAGCAGGCCGGTCTCGCCGTCCAGCACGACCTCGGGGATCCCGCCGACCGCGCTCGCGACGACCGCCGCCCCGCACGCCATCGCCTCGACGTTCACGAGTCCGAACGGCTCGTAGATCGACGGGCACACGAAGCACGTCGCGTGGCTCAGCAGCTGCGCGACCTCCGGACGCGGCAACATGGCGTCGATCCACACGAGGCCGCCGGCGCGCCCACGGGCGGTCGGCAGGAGCGACTCGACCTCGGCCGCGATCGCCGCCGAGTCTGCTGCGCCCGCGCACACGACGAGCTGGGCGCGTGGGTCGATCGAGGGAGCCGCCTCGAGCAGGTGGGTTATCCCCTTCTGGCGGGTCACGCGGCCGACGAACACGACGTAGGGCCGGTCGGGGTCGACGCCGTGCCGGTGGAGCGCGTCGACCGCGGGGTCACGGTGCCAGAGCGTCGCGTCGACGCCGTTGTGGACGACCTCGACCCGGTGAGGATCGACGGTTGGGTAGCAGGCCAGTACGTCACGTGCCATCGCGTGCGAGACCGCGATCACACGGTCCGCTCCTTCGATCGCGGTGCGCTCCGCGAACGACGACAGCGCGTACCCGCCGCCGAGCTGTTCGACCTTCCACGGCCGCAGCGGCTCGAGGCTGTGCGTGGTCACGACGTGCGGAGTCCCTCGACCGAGCTTCGCGAGGTGACCCGCGAGGTTCGCGTACCAGGTGTGCGAGTGGCAGAGGTCCGCATCGCCGACCGCGGCGGCCATCGCGAGGTCGACCGACAGGACGCCGAGCGCAGTGCCCACGCCGTCCGCGTACGGACCGACGAGCCGCGGCCACGGCGTGTACGTTCCCGCGACGAGCGGGGAGGAGCGCGGCGCACCGAAGCAGTGGACCGCCACGTCCACGAGCGGGGCGAGCGCGGTCGCGAGCTGCTCGACGTGGACACCCGCCCCGCCGTACACCTCGGGCGGGTACTCGCGGGTCATCATCGCGACCTTCACGCGGGCGCGACCTCCTGGAACTTGCGGAGCACGACGACGCCCTTGTCGGACACCGCGAAGCGCCCGCGGTCGGCCGCGGCGTCGACGCCGACCTGCGCGCCGGCCGGGATCCGCACCTGCTTGTCGACGATGCAGTTTCGGACGATGGCGCCGGGCCCGACTGTGACGCCGTCCAGCAGGACCGAGCCCTCCACGAGGGCTCTCGCCTCGACGCGCACGCCGGTCGACAGGACCGAGCGGCGCACGGTGCCCCCGGCGACGATGACGCCCGAGCTCACGAGGGAGTCGAGCGCGTGGCCGCGCCGGCCGTCGTCCTCGTCGAACACGAACTTCGCGGGTGGCATCGGCGGCTGCCAGCTGAGGATCGGCCACTGCTGATTGTAGAGGTTGAAGATCGGGTGGACCGAGACCAGGTCCATGTGGGCCTCGTAGTACGCGTCGAGCGTCCCGACGTCGCGCCAGTACGCGTGCTCGCGCTCGCCGACACCGGGCACGACGTTGTCGTGGAAGTCGTAGACGCGCGCGGTCCCCGCGGCGACGAACCTCGGGATGACGTCCCCGCCGAGGTCGTGGCCGCTGCGCTCGTCAGCAGCGTCCGCGGTGACCGCGTCGACGAGCGCGTCGGTGCGAAAGATGTAGTTGCCCATGGACGCAAAGGAGTGGTCGGGGTCGTCCGGCAGACCGGGAGGCGACGCGGGCTTCTCGAGGAAGTCCAGGATCGCTCCGCCGGGCGCGGCGTCGATGATGCCAAACGCCCTCGCGTCGCTCCGCCGCACCTTCAGCCCCGCGAGGGTCACATCCGCACCGGAGCCGACGTGGAAGTCGAGCATCTGGCGCGGGTCCATCCGGTAGATGTGGTCGGCGCCGAAGACCATGACGTGCTCGGGACGCTCGTCGCGGATGAGGTTCAGGTTCTGGAAGATCGCGTCGGCCGAGCCGGAGAACCAGTGCGGGCCGAGGCGCATCTGCGCGGGCACCGTTGCCACGTAGTTCCCGAGCTGTGGGGAGAGGCGCCAGGTCTGGCTGATGTGCCGGTCGAGGCTGTGGCTCTTGTACTGCGTCAGCACGACGATCTTGCGATAGTCGGCGTTCGCGAGGTTCGACAGCACGAAGTCGACGAGGCGGTAGCAGCCGCCGAACGGCACGGCGGGCTTCGCGCGGTCTGCGGTGAGCGGCTCGAGGCGGCGCCCGCGCCCGCCCGCGAGGACGATCGCGAGGACGGAGGCCCTCCCGGGGCCCGAACGATCTGTCACGGCCGCCTCCCTCGTGATCCGAAGCGCGTCTCCCCGGGAGGACGGCGCGCGCTCCGACATTCTCGCCGCCCACGTCGTCCGGCGCCACGGCGGAGACCGGCGCGGCGCGCCGCGGGGCCCGGCAGGCGGCGGCGCGCCATGCCGGCATGCCAGTGCGGCGATGATCGTGGGATGCAGACCGCCGACCCCGCGCCCGAACCCGGTCCGGTCGTCGCGTACGTCCCCGACCTCATGGACCGATCGAGGATCGCGGCCGCGGTCGCGGCCGCAGGTCGCCGGCTCGTCGTCGCGACCTCCCCGGCACAGATGGTCGCACTCGCCGGCGAGCCGGGCGCGACGTTCCTCGTCGACCTGTCGCGCCCGGGCGCGCCCGACGTGCTCGCCGCGCTGCCCGTGGAGCGCAGCGTCGGCTTCGCCGGGCATGTCGAGCGTGACCTCATCAGCCGAGCGCGTGCGGCGAGCGGCGCGACGGTGATCGCGCGCTCGCGGCTGTTCGCGACGCTCGCAGACGTGCTCGGACCGGGACCCGTGGGCGGGCGGTCCGACGCTGTGGAGCGTCCGGAGGAGGGAGCGGGCGGGCAGCCGTAGCCGAGCGTGGGTCGGGCGGGGGTTGCTCGATCGTCAGCCGAGATGCCGCTCGTTGCGCGGCTCCATCCCCGCGGCGCGGTACGCGGCGTCGATCGTGGCCATGTTGGCGACCGCGTCCGGTCCGCCGGTGAGCGGGGTCCCTCCGTGCTCGAGCAGGTCGACGAAGGCTTCGAGCTGGTAGTGGTAGGTCGTCCGGCCGGTGACCTCCTCGTCGATCGTCCCGCCGTCCTCGAAGGTCGCGCGTAGCCGGTTCCCCGTGTGCGGCGTGATCGGGTTGTCGACGGTCATCGTGCCGTGCTCGCCCTCGGCGGTGAGGAACGCGACGAGCTCCTGACCGTCTTGCATCGAGGTGCGGACGCGTGCGTCGACTCCCGACGGGAAGCGCAGGTCGGCGACGAGCACCTCGTCGATCCCCGGCGGCTCCTCGATTGCGCTCGCCCGCTCGACTACGGGCTCCTCGCCGACGAGCGTGCGCACCCAGTGGATCGCGTAGCAGCCGAGGTCCATGAGCGCGCCACCACCGAGCTCGGGCTGGTAGCGGATGTCGGAGCGGTCGTGGATGTCGGTCGAGAACTCCGCGTCGACGCGCGAGAGCGGGCCGATGCGTCCTCCGATCTCGATCATGCGCGCCGCGATCGGGTGGTAACGCCAGTGGAACGCCTCGACGAGATGGCGACCCGTGCGCCGCGCGACCTCGACCATCTCGCGCGCCTCGTCCGCGTTCGACGCGAACGGCTTCTCGACGAGCACGTGCCGACCGGCCTCGAGCGCGGCGATCGACCACTGCGCGTGGAGCGCCGCGGGGAGCGCGACGTACACCGCGTCGAGGCTCTCGTCCGAGACGAGCGCCGAGTAGTCCTCGTGGACGGTCGCGATCCCGTGCTCGGAGGCGAAGGCCTCGGCGCGGCTGCGGTCGCGAGCCGCGACGGAGGCGACAACCACTCCCGCGGTGTCCGCAGCGGGCACAAGCAGGGCCTTCGGGACGATCCGGGCAGCGCCGAGGACTCCGATGCGCACGTGGGACTCCTTGCTCACGAGGGGACGGGGCGGGACGCCTGAGCGCGGCGCGTGTCGGGTCTCACGGTACCGTTCGCACGGCGGTGCCGCGGCCGCCGCGACGAGGCGGTGGCGCGGCGGCCGGTTCATCCGGGCGAGAATCCTCCGTGGCCGTTGTCGGGCGCGACGACCCACGCGTACGCCTCCGCGAGCTTGAGGATCGTGTCGCTCGTCGCACCGGCCTCCAGCTGCTGCAGGATCCGGGCCGCGATCGCCCTACCGAGGTCGTCCTGTTCGTCCACCGTCGTCCTCCCGCGTCCACGTCGTCGTCGTGCCGGCACCGCCGTCCGCGGACCGTGCGCCGCGCCCGACGGGCCGGAGGGCGGTCCCGGCAGACGAGCGTAGAATGCCGGGATCATGAACAGGCGCACCGCACGGCTCGCACGTTTCCTGCAGCGCTGGTGGGAGGGGGAGATCGCCCGCGAGGACGCGACGCTCGGCTGGCGACGCGAGCGCAGCGCCGAGCAGCTCGCGTCGGAGCTCCGCCGTGACGTGCACTTCGAGCTCAGCCAGAGCGCGTCGCTCTACCGGCGGCCGGACGAGGCCGCCGCGCGCGAGGCGGTCGCCGCGCTCGTGCCGCCACCGAGCGAGGAAGACGCGGACCTACTCGTCGCAGCCGTCGTGCGGGCGGGCGAGCGGGCCCGCCGCGTGCGCGCGACGACGGGTGCCGGTGCGGTCGTGACCGTGTTCGCGCTCGTGCTGAGAAACGTGCTGCGGGGCCGCTGAGCGCGCGTTCGGCGAGCCGGCGACGGCGGTGCGCGCCCCGACCCGAAGCTGCGGCCGAGGCGTGGGGCGGGCGGGACGGGCGAGGTGCGGCGCCGGGCGCCCGGCGCGCACGCTCCTAGACTCTCACCATGGTCGACGCGGATCAGGCGGAGCTCGACCGGCTCGTGACCGTGCCGAACGTGCTCTCCGTGGCACGCCTCGCGCTGCTCGCGGTGTTCGGCGTCCTGCTGTTCACGGCGGGCTACCGGGTTGTCGCGGCCCTGGTGCTCGGGCTGGCCGGGATCACCGACTTCCTGGACGGCTACATCGCCCGCCGCTTCCACCAGGTGTCGAACCTGGGCAAGGTGCTCGACCCGACCGTGGACCGCGTCGCGCTCACGATGTCGGTCGTGTCGATCGTCGTCTACGGCGCGATCCCCGTGTGGCTCGCCGCGGTCGTGCTCGGGCGCGAGGTCTTCGTCACGGTCACCGTGCTCGTCCTCGCGAAGATGGGTGCGAAGCGCTTCGACGTGCTGTGGATCGGGAAGGCCGGAACGTTCGGGCTCATGCTCAGCCTTCCCCTCTTCCTCGGCGGGCACGGCCCGGGGACGTGGGCGCGCGTGCTCACGGACGCCACGTGGTTCGTCGCGGTCCCGGCGCTGCTCGCCTCGCTCGCGTCGGTCGTCGCGTACGTGCCGCTCGCGAAGGACGCGCTCGCGAAGGGGCGGTCCGCGTCGCTCGGGCCGACGAGTTGAGCACCGAGCGCGCCCGGCGCGGCGCCGGGCCCGGAGATCGCTGCCCGGAGCGCGCAGCGCCGGTCGGCGGGGAGGCGTCTCGTTGAAGGCCGTGATCATGGCGGGCGGCGAGGGGACCAGGCTCCGCCCGCTAACGATGAACCAGCCGAAGCCGATGCTGCCGATGGCGAACCGGCCGCTCGCCGGGCACGTCGTCGCGCTGCTCCGCGAGCACGGCATCGAGGAGATCGTCGTGACGGTCGCGTACCTCGCGAACACGATCCGCACGTACTTCGGCGACGGCTCGGAGTTCGGCGTACGCATCATCTACGCGACCGAGGAGACGCCCCTCGGAACGGCGGGCTCGGTGCTGAACGCGCGCGAGGAGCTCGACGAGCGCTTCCTCGTGATCTCGGGCGACGTCCTCACCGACATCGACCTCGGTGCGCTCGTCCGCCACCACGACGAGTGCGGCTCGCTCGCGACGCTCGCGCTGAAGTCGATGGAGAACCCGCTCGAGTTCGGGATCGTCATCACCGACGACGCGGGGCGGATCGAGCGGTTCCTCGAGAAGCCGACGTGGGGGCAGGTCTTCTCGGACACGATCAACACGGGGATCTACGTCCTCGAGCCCGAGGTCCTCGACCGCGTCCCGTCCGGGCGCGCGGTCGACTTCGCGTCAGAGGTGTTCCCGGCGCTGCTCGAACAGGGCGCGCCGGTCCACGGCTACGTCTCCGAGTGCTACTGGGAGGATGTCGGCACCCTCGAGGCGTACCTGCGCGCGCACGAGGACGTGCTCGACTCGAAGGTCCACGTCGAGCTCGACGCGTTCCCGATGCGCCCGGGCGTCTTCATCGGCGAGGGCGCCGAAGTCGACCCTTCCGCGGTCATCGACGGTCCCGCGCTCATCGGCGACAACTGCCGGATCGGGGCGGGTGTCCGCCTCGGGCCCTACAGCGTGCTCGGGTCGAACGTCCGCGTGGGCGAGGGCACCGACATCGAGCGCAGCGTCATCCACGACAACTGCTACCTCGGTGCGGGTGTGAACGCCCGGGCGAGCGTCATCGGACGCTCGTGCGAGGTGCGCAACGGCGTCCACCTCGAGCCGGGCGTCGTTCTCGGCGACGGCTGCCGCCTGGGAGGGCACGCGGTCGTGCTCTCCGGCGTGAAGATCTACCCGAACAAGGTCGTCGAGGCCGCGGCGACGGTCACGTCGTCGATCATCTGGGAGTCCCGCGGCTCCCGGTCGCTGTTCGGGCGGCTGGGCGTCACCGGCCTCGCGAACGTGGACCTCTCGCCCGAGCTCGCGGTCCGTGTCGCGATGGCCTTCGCGAGCGCGCTCCCGAAGGGCGCCACGGTGACGACGTCACGCGACTCGAGCAGGGCCGCGAGGATGCTGAAGCGGGCCGCGATGGTCGGGCTCAACGCGGCGGGCCTGAACGTCGAGGACCTCGAGGCGGCCACCGTGCCGGTCACACGCTTCCAGGTGCGCAACGGGAACAGCCGTGGCGGGATCACAGTCCGGCTCGACCCGGACGACCCGCAGTCCGTGCTCCTGCGCTTCCTCGACGCGGAGGGGAACGACCTCGACGAGGCGGCGCAGCGCAAGATCGAGCGCCTCTACTACCGGGAGGAGTCTCGGCGCGTGCTCGCGGCGGAGATCGGCGACATCGGGTTCGCGCCGCGCACCGCGGAGCTGTACACCGCGGCGCTGTTCGAGGGTGTGGACCTCGAGGCGATCCGCTCCGCGCGCTACAAGCTCGTCCTCGACTACGCGTACGGCACCGCGAGCCTGGTCATGCCCACCGTCCTCGGCAAACTCGGCGCCGAGGTCCTCGTCGTGAACCCGCTCGTCTCGACGCCGGGCGTCCTTAGCTTCGACCGGTCGGTCCACGCCGCGCGCCTCGCGGACCTCGTGCGCTCGTCCGGGGCGCACCTCGGTGCGGTGATCTCGCCGGACGGCGAGCGGATGACCCTCGTCGACGACACGGGCCACATGCTCTCTGACGCCGAGGCGCTCCTCGTCTTCGCAGAGCTCGTCGCGCGCTCGGTCCCGGGCGCCCAGCTGCTCGCGACCGTCGACGCGCCGAGCGCGCTCACGGGTATGTGCGCGCGCCACGGGGCATCCGTCACGCTCATGGGCCTCGCCGCTTCGGAGATCGCCGCGGCTCGTGGGGTCGCGGACTTCGCCGGGGACAGCGACGGCGGCTTCGCGTTCCCGGACTTCCTTCCCGCGCACGACGCGGTCGCCGCGCTCGTCCGACTGCTCGACCTCCTCGCGCCCCAGGGTCGCTCGCTCGCCCGGCTCACGGGCGAGGTGCCGGTGGCGAGCGTCGTGCGCCGCGAGGTCCACACGCCGTTCGAGCAGAAGGGCACGGTCATGCGGACGATCCTCGAGTCGGGACGCGACGCGGACCTCGTGCTCGTCGACGGGGTGAAGCGGATCGACGCGAGCGGCTGGACGCTGGTGGTACCGGACCAGGACCGGCCGGTCACCCACGTGTACGCGGAGGGGCGGGACATCACGGAGTCGAACGCGCGGGCCGACGTGGCGGCCGCGGAGATCCGAGCGATCCTCGCCGAGAGCTGATCGCGGGCGCGTCGGCCCCGGTGCGAGGACGCGACAGCTTCCGACCCGAGTCGAGCGGCCCCGACCCGCGGCGGCGCGGGCCGATACGATGCGCCCGTGGACATTCCCGAGGAGCTCAGCTACACCGACGACCACGAATGGGTGCGCGCCGAGGGCGGTCGTGCCCGGGTCGGCATCACGGACTTCGCGCAGTCCGCGCTCGGTGACGTCGTCTTCGTCCAGCTGCCCGAGTCCGGCGCGACGGTCGCGAAGGGCGACACGATCGGCGAGGTCGAGTCGACGAAGTCGGTCTCGGAGATCTACGCGCCAGTCGGCGGGACGGTCGTCGAGGTGAACGGCGCGCTCGCGGACGCGCCCGAGCAGCCCAACACGGACCCCTACGGAGCCGGTTGGATCTGCGTGCTCGAGCCCGCGGACCCGGCCGAGCTGACCACGCTCCTCCCGGCGTCTCGGTACCGGACGCTCGTCGACTCGTGACCGCCGCCGGTCGCCCGCCGACCGGTACGCACCGGCGGTCGACCGGCTACCGTTAGCGGGGTGTTCTGCCACAACTGCGGTCATCGCAACCCGCCCGGGGTGAACTTCTGCTCGTCCTGCGGAGCAGCCCTCGCGCCGAGCGCGGACACGACCGTGTCGTTCGTGCCGGTGGACTCCTCGGGCGACCTCGGCGACGAGGAGCTGGGGCTCGCGGTCGGCGAGCTCTCCGAGGGCACCGGAGTCCTGCTCGTGAAGCGCGGCCCCGACGCGGGCGCGAAGTTCGTGCTCGAAGGTGATGTCACGCGCGTCGGGCGCCATCCCGAGAGCGATATCTTCCTCGACGACATCACGGTCTCGCGGCGGCATGCGGAGTTCGTCCGCGACGGCACCGGCTACCGCGTGCTCGACGTGGGCTCGCTGAACGGCACCTATGTGAACCGCGAGCGGATCGACGACGTCCGGCTCGCGAGTGGCGACGAGGTGCAGGTCGGCAAGTTCAAGCTCGTCTTCCTCGCCGCGAACGCGAGTTGACCGGCGTGCGGCGGCCGAGGCGCCACGGGGGGCGCGGGTGACGGAGCGGAGCTACCTGTCGATACGCGAGGTGCTCGACCTGCTCGTCGCCGAGTTCCCGGACATCACGATCTCGAAGATCCGCTTCCTCGAGAGCCGCGGGCTCATCCACCCCGAGCGCACGCCGTCTGGTTACCGCAAGTTCTACGACGACGACGTCGAGCGGCTCCGGTGGATCCTCGGCCAGCAACGCGAGAACTTCCTCCCGCTCAAGGTGATCAAGCGCCGCCTCGAAGCGTCGTCGGGCGCAGCGCTCGTCCCCGGGATCGTCGAGGCGTCGCTCTTCGAGGGGGAGGTCGAGCCGTGCCGCGAGCCGTCGACCGACGCGTCCCGGCTCGTCGGCGTCGCCGTCGGCGCGTCGCCCGCTCGTGACGCGGGAGAGCCGGCCGGACCGGCAGGCCTGCGCCTCATGCGGGCCGGCGGGGCGCCGCCGGTCGCCGAGGGGCCCGAGCGCGCTGCGCCGGACGAGCGAGACCGGCGCGTGGCGGTCGGGACCGCGGTCGCCTCGCCGGGCGAGGTGTCCGGTGGGGGCGCCGTCGCGCCCGCGTCGCCGGCGCCGCGCGCCGGCGTGCGGCCGGAGGCGGACGGGCACGGCGCGTACGCCGCCCGCCCGCACGAGCGTGCGCCCGGTGCCAGGGACGATGGCGTCGTTCCCGGGGGCCGCCCCGGCGGGCATACGGTGGGGTACGGCGGGGCAGCGGTGGTGTCCGGCTACGCGGAAGGAGTCGCGACGGACGCGGCCGGGCACTCGGCGGGTCCGTCGGCCGCTGCAGGGGACCGTACGTCTGGCCGATCGGGTCCCGGGCGGGACCGCGCACCGGGTTCGTCACCGGCGGAAGGGGACCGCGCGGCGCGCCCGGGAACGCCTGCGAGCGGAGCGGGGCGAGCTCCGGCAGCGTCACCGCCCGGAGACGTCACGGGGCGCGTCGCTGGGGCCGCTCCCGCCACCAGCGGCTCGTCCCCTGCCGACCGTCTGTCGCGAGCGCGCGACGCGGACGCGTCGGCGGAGTCCGGGCGGGCGGCTCCCGCGGTGCGCGAACCTGCCCGCGACGACGACGCGGGCACGGGCGCGCGCGCAACCCGGACGGGTGCCGACGTCGCGACGGCCGGGGGACCCGGGTCCGCGCTCCTCGGCGCGTACGCGAGCGGCGCGAGCTTCACCGCGGACGAGCTCGCGTCCGCTGCAGGCATCGGCGCCGACGTGGTCGCGGAGCTGGAGGAGTACGGGCTCGTCGCGGGTCGCACGATCGCGGGCGTGCGCTGCTACGACGAGGAAGCGCTCGTCGTCGCGCGACTCGCCGCGGGGTTCCGCGCGTACGGGATCGAGTCGCGCCACCTCCGGGCGTTCAAGAGCGCGGCCGAGCGCCAGGCCGGCCTCTACGCCCAGGTCGTCACCCCGTATCTCCGCCAGCGGAACCCGGCCTCTCGAGAGCGCGCCCACGCGAGCCTCGCGGAGCTCGCCGGCCTCGGAGCCGCGCTGCAGTCCGCACTCGTGCGCGCGGAGCTGCGCGACTTGACCGGCGGGTGACGCCCCGGCCGCTCGAGCTGCTCTCGGCGCAGGACCTCGCCGTGATCGTCGATCGGCTCGGCGCGCAGGTCTCCGCCGACCACCCCGGCGGGGTCGTGCTCGTCGGCGTGCTGAAGGGCAGCGTGTGCCTCATGGCGGATCTGCTCCGACGCGTCACGGTGCCGTGCGAGGTCGACTTTCTCGCGCTCTCCGCGTACTCGCCCGGCTCGACTCGCGTCCAGGTGCTGAAGGACCTGGACCTCGACGTCACCGGGCGTGACGTCGTGCTCGTCGAGGACGTAGTCGACACCGGGCTCTCGGCCCGCTACGTGCTCGACCTGCTCGTGCGCCACGGGGCACGCCGCACGCGTCTGTGCGCGCTGCTCGACCGGCCGGGCCGCAGGATCCTCCCGCTCCAGGTCGACTATCTCGGCGTCGAGGCACCGGACGACTTCCTCGTCGGCTACGGGCTCGACCTCGCCGAGCGCTTCCGGAACCTGTCCGGCGTGGTCTCGATCGGTGCCGCGGGGCCCGAGGACGCGGCGCCGCTCGAGCGCCTGCTCTACACGAGCTGAGCGTTCCGTGAGCGACGCCCGCCCGGCCTGGAGCGCCCGCGCGACCGTCCTTCGCGCGTACCCAGACGCGTGTACCGGTCATGCGCGTCGGGAGTAAGTTTCGATCGTGCTGGAAGTGCGACTTGCAGCGGTGAGAGTGGATCTCCAGTCGAACACACCGGTGATCCTGCTCCAGGAGAAGGACGGCGAGCGGTCGCTTCCGATCTTCATCGGCGCGCCCGAGGCCACCGCGATCGCATTCGCGATCCAGGGCGTCGCGGTTCCCCGGCCGATGACTCACGACCTCATGAAGGACCTCGTCGAGCAGCTCGGTGCGCGGGTCTCGCGCGTCGTGGTGACCGAGGTGAGGGACAAGACGTACTTCGCCGAGATCCACCTCGACGTCGCGGGCCGCCACCTCGAGGTGTCGAGCCGGCCGTCGGACGCCGTCGCGCTCGCGGCGCGCACGGGCTCGCCGCTGTTCGTCGAGGACCAGCTGATGGACGACGCCGGAGTCCTCGTGGAGATCGGCGGCGAAGGCGAGGGCGAGGAGGCCGCGTCCGAGGAGCTGGTCGGCGAGTTCCTCCAGTTCCTCGACAACGTGCGCCCAGAAGACTTCTCGGGCTGAGCTGGCTTCCGGGTCGTGCCGCGGGGACCGATCCGTCGCAGCGACGGGGGTTGCACCTTCGCGCGGCGGCGAGCCGCGCGCGCTCGTCGTTGACTCGGCCCCCGCCCGGCCGTAGCCTACTGACACGAGCGTAACTACGCGAATGTGAGCGCTGAGGAGCCGGGCGTTGGAGCGAGTCGACCAGGAAGGGTTTCGCGGGCCACAGGTCTGCGCGATCGTCGGGATCTCCTACCGCCAGCTCGACTACTGGGCGCGGACGGACCTGCTCCGTCCGTCCGTCGCGGACGCGCGCGGGAGCGGCACACAGCGGCTCTACTCCTACCGGGACCTGCTCGAGCTGAAGGTGATCAAGCAGCTGCTTGACGCCGGCCTGAACCTGCAGGAGGCGCGACGGGCGGTCGAGTGCCTGCGCCGTTCGGGCGACGACCTCTCGACCGCGAACCTCGTGCTCGCGGGCGGCGGGTCGGTGCTCGCGCGAAGTGGCGAGGAGATCGTCGACCTGCTCCGGGGCGGGCAGGGCGTGTTCAACATCGTGCCGCTCGCGGGTGTCGTCGGCGAGGTCGACGCCGCGATCGTCGGACTCAGGCGCGCCGCGGCGGCGAGTGACGCCCGGCCGGGCTCGGGCGCGAACCGGTCGGAGCTGGCGGGCGCCCGCGCGGCGACCGGAAGAGGCTAGTGGCCCGACCGGCCGGCGCCGCAGGCGGCCGTCGGGGTGAGCCCGCGCGGTTCGCGCACGAGTCCGAGGCCCGCCTCGCCGCCCTGTTCGACTTCTACGGCATCGCGTGGGAGTACGAGCCGGTCGAGTTCGTCCTCGGCTGGGACGCCGGCGGGCGTCCGGCGGCCGCGTTCCGCCCGGACTTCTACCTCCCGGACCACGCGATGTTCGTGGAGCTCACGACGTTGCGTCAGGAGCTCGTAACGAGGAAGCACGCGAAGCTCCGGCGCCTTCGCGAGCTCTATCCCGAGATCCAGGTCCGGCTCCTGCACCGGCGGGACTACGCGAACCTCCTACTGAAGGAGCGACTCGCGGTCGCCGGCGCGGCGGCCGCCCGGACCGCGTGAACTCGCGAAGGAGCCCGCTCCACGACGCGCACGTATCGCTCGGCGCCCGGCTCGTCGACTTCTCGGGCTGGGAGATGCCGCTCAGCTATCCGTCCGGGACGATCGCAGAGCACCTCGCGTGCCGCACCGGCGCAGCGGTGTTCGACGTGAGCCACCTTGGCACCGTGCGTGTCGTCGGGCCCGGCACACGCGAGCTGCTCCAGCGGACGCTTTCGAACGACCTCGACCGCATCGGACCGGGACGCGCCCAGTACACACACCTGCTCGACGAGGCCGAAGGATCGGTCGTCGACGACATCATCGTCTGGTGGACCGGAGAGGACGCGTTCGACGTCATGCCGAACGCGTCGAACACGAGCGGCGTGCGCGCGGCCGTGGGCGGCGTCGACGTCACCGAGCAGCGAGCGGTCATCGCGGTCCAGGGCCCTGGCGCGCGGGTGGCTCTCGGTGCGGTCGCGCCCGACGCTGCCGCCGTACCCCGCTTCGCGACCCGCGAGTTCGACTTCTGCGGCGCGCGGTGCACGGCTGCCGGCACCGGCTACACGGGTGAGGACGGCGTCGAGTGCGCGGTGCCCGTCGAGACGGCGCGAGCGCTTTGGGACGGGCTGCTCGCCGCGGGGGCGCGTCCTGCGGGCCTCGGGGCGCGTGACACGCTCCGACTCGAGGCGGGGCTCCCCCTGCACGGTCACGAGCTCGGACCCGGCATCACGCCACTTCAGGCGGGACTTGGCTGGGTCGTCGGGTGGGAGAAGCCGGAGTTCCGCGGCCGTGATGCGGTGCTCGCAGAGCGCGCGGCCGGCGTGCGCCGGCGCTTGCGCGCTCTCGTCGGTGCGGGGCGACGCCCGCTTCGCGCCGGGGCCGTCTGCGTGATCGGAGGCGAGCCCGTCGGGGAGGTCACGAGCGGGAACTTCTCGCCGGTACTCGCGCGGGGGATCGGGCTCGCCTTCCTACCACCGGACGTCGCGGACCGGACCCTCGTGACCGTCGAGCAGGGAGGCAGCCGGCTCGAGGCGATGGTCGTCGCACCGCCCTTCCACCGGCTCGACCTCGGCGCGGCTCCCGACGCGGGGGAGCGCGACTAGGGCTCGGCGTCCGCGGCCGGTACGGCGTCGACGAGCGGGAGCGCGGGGGTCGGGCGCGCACGTACGATCTGGACACGCCGGCCCATAGCCGACGGCCACCAGTTCCACCTCCCGAGCAGCGCGACTGTCGAGGGGACGAGCAGGGTCCGGACGAGGAACGTGTCCATGAGGATCCCGATCGCGAGCCCGAACCCGATGTCCCGGATCTGGCTGCCGCTCGAGCCGCCACCGCCGGCGATCGCGAGCACGCCGAAGCTCCCGGCCAGCACGAGCCCGGCGGAGGTGACCGCGGGACCGGTCTGGCCGACCGCCCGGACGACCGCCTCGCGCAGCGGTCGCGTCTGCGCCTCCTCCCGGATTCGTGTCATCACGAGGATGTTGTAGTCCTCGCCGAGCGCGAGCAGGAACAGGAACATGAGGAACGGGAGGATGAACGTGAGGCCGTCGGAGCCGCCGATGTCGATGAACACGAGGGTCGAGACGCCGAGCGCGGCGAGGTAGGAGAGCGCGACGCTGACGATGAGGTAGACGGGCGCGAGCGCGCTCCTCAGCACGAGCGCGAGCAGCAGGGCGATCGCGAGGATCGCGACCGGGACGATGTGCGTGAGGTCGTGGTTCGACGTGCTGCTCACGTCGTAGAGGGCGGCGGCCTCGCCCGCGACGCCGCTCGCGTGCGCGCCGGAGAGCTGCGCCGCAGTCGTCACCGCGGCGCGCACTGCCGGCGTAGCGTCGAGGGCCGCGGTCGTCTGCTGCCCGCCAGCGCGAAGCGTCGCCTCGAACTGGATGGTGCGTCCGTCGGCGGAGACGTAGAGCGACGTCGACCGGTAGGCGTTGTAGTCAGCGACGCTCACGGCCGCGGGCTTCGGGTCGAGCGCGCCGAGCGCGGTCGGCGGCCCGAGCAGCGTGTGGAGCCGCGCGTACGTGGCGGGCGCGAGCGTGAGCCCGTTCGGCCGGAGCGGCCCGGACAACGTGCCGAACAGTCCGGAGGACGCGAGCGATCGTTCGGCGGCGGCGATCACCGACGGGTCGTGCCACACGGGCCGGTCGTAGACGAATGCGAGGTTCGCGGGGTTCACGTTCGAGCCCGGGAAGTGGCGCGCGACTGCGGCGTTCCCGGCGGCGGCGTCGGACCCGGCGGGCGCGTTCAGCGCACCGCCGAATCCGCCCGAGTGGTAGCCGAAGGTCGCCGCGGCGAGGCCCGCGAAGATCGCGACGCCGATCGCGAGGGTGAGTGCCGGCTTCGCGACGAGACGTGACGCGACTCGGGCCCACGCGGTCGTGCGGGGCTCGCCGACCGAGATGCGCGACGGCCAGAAGAGCGCGCGTCCGAAGATCGCGAGCAGCGCGGGAAGCAGCGTGAGGCCGGCGACGAGCATGACCGCGACGCCGAGCGCGAGCGGCAGACCGAGGTCCTTGTAGATCCCGAAGCTCGCGAGCAGCAGGCTGAGCAGCGCGAAGATCACCGTGCCGGCGGACGCGCTGATCGACTCGCCGACGCGTACGAGCGCGTTCTCGACCGCCTCGTGTGCGCGCCTGCCCGACCGAAGCTCCTCGCGCACACGGAAGACGAGGAACAACCCGTAGTCCGTTCCCGCGCCGAGGAGCAGGACGATGAGCAGCAACGACGTGATCTCGGAGATCTTCAGGCCGTGCGCACCGAGGCCGCCGATGAAGCGCGTCGACACCGCGAGCGCGAACGCGGCGGGGAGCAGCGTGACGAGCGGGGCGAGGAGCGAGCGGAAGATGAGCAGCAGGAGGACCACGATGAGAAGGAGCGAGAGCGACTGTGTGCGCGAGCCGGTCTTGTTCGAGCTCTGCTGGTTCGCCACGTTCGTCGCGACGCCGCCGGCGAGGTGAAGTCGGAGATCCGTGGGCGGGTGCGCTCGTGCGAAGGTCGCCTGGATCCCGTCGAGGATCGTCTTCTGGGTCGCGACGTCCGCGGGGTTCACGTGCAACGTGACGAGGATCTGGACCGCCTCCCGGTCGGGAGAGGCACCGAGCGCGCGGGCAGCCGTGACCCGCGGGACGCCCCGCACGGCCGCGACCTCGCGCGCGACGGAGGCGACGTCCGCAGGCGTCAGCGCTCCGCCGGATCGCGACGCGACGACGACGACCTGGGTCGCGGAGCTCGAGTTGCCGAGGATCGGGTCGAGAAGGCGGGCGGCCTGCGAGCTCGGCGCGGCGGCCGGGAGGAACTGGCTGTTGTCGTTGTTCACCTCGCTCGACAGCGACGGGAGTGTCCGGGCGGAGACGACCACGAGCACGATCCAGGCCAGGACGACGACGAAACGGAATCGGACGACGACGTGGCCGAGTCCGGCGAAGAAGCGGTTCACTCGTGGGTCTCCCTGGTCTGCTCGGAGCGGCGAATGTGGGTGCGGCGGGGACGGTCGCCGTCGCGGACGGTGCGTCGCCGCGCGTTCAGTCGAGCCCAGCGAGCTCGGGGGTGTCCGCTTGCGCGTCCGGAGCGACGGCTTCGGCGGCGCGATGGTTCACGCGACGCAGCTCGAGCTGGGGGATCAGCCACGACCCGGCGAACGCGAGGAGCGCGATCGGGATCGCGACGATGAAGACCGTCTGGATGGAGGCGGCGTACGCGCCGACGATGGCGTCACGCGCCGGAGCGGCGATCTTGTCGAGCAACGCGGGGGTCAGCGCCGCAGCCGAGAAGTTGCCCGGGAGGTGCTGGCCGTGGAGGCGGCTCGCGAGGTTTCCGACGAGCACGTTCGCGAAGATCGCGCCGAAGATCGCGGTCCCGAACGAGCCGCCGATCGAGCGGAAGAAGGTCGCGGCGGAGGTCGCGACGCCGAGCTCCCGGTGGGGGACCGCGTTCTGCACGACGAGCACGAGCACCTGCATGACGCCGCCCAGCCCCATGCCGAGGACGAGCATGTAGAAGGAGGCAGGGAGCGAGGACGTGCCCACACCGAGCCGGGAGAGGAGCACGAGGCCCACGGTCATGATCGCCGTCCCCGCGATCGGAAAGACCCGATACCGCCCGGTGCGGCTTATGTACTGGCCGGACCCGATCGAGACCACGAGCATTCCGGCCATGAGCGGCAGGAGCTGGACGCCCGAGATCGTCGGCGACTGTCCCCGCACGACCTGGAAGTACGCGGGCAGGTAGGTGATCGCGCCGAACATCGCGAATCCGACGATGAACCCGACCACGCTCGAGACCGAGAACGTGCGGATCGAGAAGAGGTGGAGCGGCAGCACCGGTTCGACCGCGCGGCGCTCGACTGCGACGAACACGGCCGTGAGCACGACGCCCGCGATGCCGAGGATGTAGATCGGCGCCGACGACCAGGGGTAGGTCGTGCCGCCGAGGCTCGTGAGCAGCACGAGGCTCGTCGCGGCGAGCGTGAGGACGCCGGTGCCGAGGTAGTCGATCACGTGGTGGACGCGGGCGAGGTGACCGGGCACGCGTGCGGCCACGACGAAGAGCGCGATCGCGCCGATCGGCAGGTTCACGTAGAAGATCCACCGCCAGGAGAGCTGCTCGACGAACACGCCGCCGAGCAGGGGCCCGATGACGCTTGCGAGCCCGAAGACGGCGCCGAACAGGCCCTGGTAGCGACCGCGCTCGCGCGGCGGGACGACGTCGCCGACGATCGCCTGTGCGCCGACCATCAACCCGCCGCCGCCGAGGCCCTGCACGGCCCGGAACGCGATGAGCTCGAGCATCGAGTGGCTGAGCCCGGAGAGCACCGACCCGGCGAGGAACACGACGATGGCGCCCTGGAAGAAGATCTTCCGGCCGTACTGGTCGCCCAACTTTCCCCAAAGCGGTGTCGACGCGGTGGACGCGAGGAGGTACGCGACGACGATCCACGACAGGTGGGACGCGCCGTGCAGGTCCGCGACGATCGTCGGGAGCGCGGTCGACACGATCGTCTGGTCGAGCGCGGCGAGGAACATCCCGAGCATGAGCGCGCTCATGATCACGAGCACGCGCCGGTGCGCGAGGTGGGCCTCCGGCGCGTCCGGGACCGCCGCGACGGAGCCGCCGGCGGCGCTCACGAGCGGGAGGCCTTCGCGGTCGTCCGCCGTCCGCCGTGGGCCGGTCGCGGACCGGGCGCCTCCCTCGCCGGATCTTCCGGCGCGGAGCGTGCGAGACCGGCGCCGAGCAGCGAGAACGTGCGGTCGACCAGGTCGGCGATCGACCCTGTGCCTCCGGTGCGCGCCCAGAGGCCGAGCGTGACCCGGGCGGACGCCATCGCGGTCGCGGCGAGCAGCGACGGGTAGAGATCGGTTTCGAGGTCGGCACCGGTGCGCTCGGCGACGGCCTCCGCGACGACGCGCTCGAACGCCGCCATCCTCGCGACGTGCGCGACTCGCAGGTGCGGCTCGGCGTGCACGGCCTTCATCCGGCGAAGCCACGCAGCGGTGTCGCCGGAGCCGCCGACGGCGCGCGCGACGGAGGCCGCGCGCTCGCTCAACACCGCGCGGACGGTCTCGAACGGCGGTTCGTCGGCGGGCCGGGCGAGTATCGACGCGCGCAGCTCGTCGACCTGTTCGGGGTCCTCACCGAGGACGGCCGCCTCCTTGGAGGAGAAGTAGTTGAAGAAGGTACGTGGCGAGACGTCCGCCGCCTCGGCGATCTCCTCGACGGTGACCTGCGCGTAGCCGCGCGTGGCGACGAGGTCGAGGGCGGCGGCCTGCAGGGCGAGGCGCGTCGCGTGCTTCTTGCGGTCCCGGAGCGTCTCCAGGCCCGCGGTGCCCGGCTCCGCGTCGTGATCGGAGGGTGTCTGCGCAGTCATATTGCGGCCAGTATAACATTGCACTGGACACAACATTGCATCGACCGCAGCGACCTGTGTCAGTGCCCGAGATGCGGGCGTGCGGGACGCAGCGGGCGCGCACGGCGGCGCAGGACCCGACGAGAAGGGCGGTCTCACGAGACGCCCGGGCGGGTGCGTGCAGCGAGCGTCGTGGCGCGCGAGCCGGGAACGGGAATCCGGGGGAGCGAGAGGCGGCCGGTGCCGCGCGAGCGCGCTCCGGTCAGGCGGGACGGGCAGCCGCGGTCGCGCCCTGGGGACGGCGCTCCTCGTCGGTCACGAGCAGACGCCGCAGCGTCTGGATCGCGGTCGCCTCGATCTGGCAGACGCGCGAGTTGCTCACGCCGAGCATCGATCCGATCTGCTCCTGGGTGAGACCGCCGAGGAAGTGGAGCGTGACCACGGTCCGCTGCCGCTCGGGAAGGCGGGTCACAGCTTTTCGAATCTCCTCGAACTGCTCGCTGCGAAGCACGTGGGGCTCGGGCTCCACCTCGCGGTCCGACACGATGAGGTCGATGAGCCGGAGGTCCTCTCCGGCCGACGTGCTCCCGACGCTGTGCTGGAGGTGTAACAGCTGCGAAGACTGGACGGCGCTCAGCACGTCCTCGCCGTTCGCCCCGTCGGTCCCCATCTCGGAGAGCACCTCGCTCGTCTCGGGCACCCGGCCGAGCTCGCTCGAGAGCGCGTCCACCGTCGCGCGGTAGGTGATCACTCGCCGCCGCACGGTGCGAGGCAGCCAGTCGAGCCTGCGGAGCTCGTCGAAGATCGAGCCGCGGATGCGCTTCGTCGCGTAGCTCGGGAACCGGCTCGCGGGTGAGTCGTCGGCCCAGCGGTCGATCGCCTCGACGAGACCGAGAAGGCCGAAGCTGCGGAGGTCGTCCACCTCCCAGTACGTGCGGACGTTCGCGGGGAGCCGCGACACGACGAGCTTGACGAGGGGCTCGTACGCGAGGATCAGGTCGTTGCGCGACTCGCGGTCCCGACGGGCCCAGTGCGTCGCCCACAGCGCGTCGTGCGTGTCCGGCTCCTCGGCGTGCGCCACCCGGATGCGCCGGGTTTCGGGCACGCTCTCATCGAGCACTGTCTGGGCGGTCATCGCGTCGCTCCTTGGCCACACGGGACGAAACGGGTTGAGGCGCGCGGCGCTCGGGCCGCCGGGCGGTGCGCGGGGGCGACCGCGATGCGCGACCGCGACCCAGGTGAACGTCGTGCACTCTCCACCGCGGCACCTCCGGTCGCCTCGATCGTCGCGAGCAGCATCTGCCCCGCCACCGGGCGTCTGGAGCCCTGATAAGCCCGAGCACGCAACGTGGCGGTTGCGTCACGGTACACGTACGTGCGAAGGCGGGCAATAGGGAATAGTCGTGAGCTCATGTGGTGCATCTGGCTCAGTGTGAACGGACGGCGCCGGGATGCGGCGGATCCGCACACCGAGTGCGACTCGCGATGTTCAACTTCTCCGCCGGCCGTGCCGTAGTTATAGTGCGCGGGCCGGGAGGACCAGGTCACGCTCGGTGACAGGTGGCCGAAGCTTCGCATGCATTGAGACGTGCGGTGCCGCGCCAATGGAGATCGCTCCCGTCCGTGGACCCCGTGCCCTCTCCGTAGTCTTGTCGGCACCGTTGCACGAATTCTTTAGCGCGCGGAACCCCGAATGTCAGCGGCCGGGTCGCGACCGCGCGCCCGGGGGCACCGGGCGCGACGCTCAAATGGGTCCGCAGCTCGATCGTTGGTACCAGGGACATGAATGCCGCGCGCCCGCCGAGTCCGGTCGAGATCGTCGCGGCGGGGCGTCTCGGCGACGTGCTCGAGGCCGTGGACCTGCACGGCCACCCGCTTCCGCGCATCCGGCGCGACCGCAGCCTTCCCGACCGATTGCGGATCGTCTACCTGGTCGCGCGCGTCGGTGTCGGGGAAGGGGAGCGACTGCTTCTCGCCCAGGCGCGAGAGCTCGCCGCGCTCGGAGCGGACGTCACCGTCCTCGTACGCGCGCACCCCGACGACGCGGACGAGGGTCCCGGCGAGCGCCGGATCGGCACACGCGCGCGCATGCGCCGGGTCCCCTACGGCGAGGCGATGGCCGAGGCGGTGCCGCCGTGCGACCTCATCGTGGCGGGCTCGTGGGAGTTCGTCGTTCCGGCGCGCCTGCTCGGACTCGCGCCGGTCGTGCTGTTCGAGCAAGGCGAGCTCGAGGGGCTCGGGGACGTTCCGGAGGGAATCCACGAGGTCGTCGCGGGCGCGCTGCGCTCCGCGTCGGTCACCTTCGCGGTCGGCGAACGTGCGCCCGGCGAGCTGCGCGCCTCCTACGGGGTCGTCGCGAGGTCGGCTCCGGGCGTCGTCGACCTCGGCACGTTCCGACCGGCAGCCGGCCGCGCCGCGCCGCGAGCCGAACAGCGGGACGGGATCGTGTACTCGGGGAGCGACCTTCTGGCGTGGGACCGCGTCGACGACGCACGCGAGGTCGTCGCGCGAGCCGGCTCGTCACACGGGCCGCGCGCGCTGTGGGTCGACCCGCAGGCGGGCCCGGTGGGCTGCCGGCGCGGGGTCGAGCCGTTCGCCGAGCGCATCGCCGCTCCGGCGCGAGAGGATCTGGCCCAGCTGCTTCGCCGGGCCCGCGTGTTCCTCTCGACGGCCGCACGCACCGGGTTCGCGACCGCGCCGCTCGAGGCGATGGCCGCCGGGGCCACCGTCGTGTCGAGCGCGCACCCGGGGGTGCTCGCGTACGCCGAGCACGGGCGGAACGCCTTGCTCGCGCCGGTCGGTGACGTCGAGGGCCTGGCCGACGCGGTGCGCCGTGTCCTCGACGACCCGGAGCTCGCGTCACGGCTCGCGCGCGCCGGTCTCGAGACCGCGCGCGCCTTCGGGTGGCAGGTCGTCGGGCCGCGCCTGCTCGAGCAGTTCCGTGACGTCGTCGCGACCGTCGCCCCGGCGCCTCCGGTCTCCGGGTACGTCGTGCGGCTCGGCGGCCTGCGCTTCGTCCGCCCCGGGGACGCCGCTCGCCTTCGCGCCCGGCTCGGGGCCTGCACGACCCGCGACGTCGCCCTCCCCGTCTCGCAGCCCGCGTACGACGGTTACCGGGCGGTGCGCTGGCGGGTCGTCGCGCGCCGCGACGGGGCGGGCGACGGAACGACGCGCGTCTACCTGCCGGCGCGCTCCGAGCGGCCGCTCGCCGACGCGCCCCATCAGGAGGGAATCGACCTGTTGCGCGCCGGGCGGGCCGAGGAGGCGCTCGAGCGTTTCGTCACACGTTGCGAGAAGGGCTTGTCCGGCGAGCAAGTCGTCCTCGGCCGATGGATCGTGCTCGCGATGCTCGAGGCCGGACGGCCGTCGGCAGCCGCGGAGCTCGCGGCCGCGTTCGCGACCGACTATCCGACGCACCCCGACTACGTGGTGCTCGGTGTGCGCTGCGCCCTCGCCGCGCGACGGCCCACGGACGTGAGCGGTCCGATGGCGCGCGTGCGTCTGCTCGGCGTGGGTGCCCGGCACGACGAGTGGTTCGACGAGCCGCACCGGCTGCTCGCCGGGGAACTCGGGGCGAGCGCCTGATCGCACCGAGGGATCGGTGCGCGTCGCCCCCGGAGTGGTCGGCGCCGGGTGCGCCGGCGCTCAGCGCTGGTTCGGCGCGAGACGGGCGGCGCCGCGTGCCGCGGTCTCGCGGCGACGGGGCTCGCCGAGCCGGCTCGCGAGCGCGCCGGCCTCGGCCGGGAAGCGCTCCGCGAGGTACCGGTCGAGCGCGCGGCCGTCGCGCTCCAGCCGGTCCGCGCCCTCGAGGTATATGTGGTCGATCGCGCTCTTGCCGGTCGTGTAGTGCATGTGTTCGATGACGACCTCGGGGAGGAACTTCGCCCGGCCGAGGCCGCGTCCGAGCTCGAGCCAGAACGTGTCGGCGCCGTTGTGCTCGACGACTGGCGGGACCATGTAGCCGAGCTCGCCCACGATGTCGCTCGTCATCACGACCGCGCTGGGGAGGATCGGGCTCGCGGCGAGGTCGTCGCCGTACGCGACGCCGCTGCCGATCTCGTCGAGCGCCTCGCAGAGCATGCGATCCCAGCCGACTGTGCGCGGCCGATGGTCGTCGCCCATCGACCCGATGAATCGGTAGTCGTCCGCGTGGTCGACCGCGACCTCGTTCGTCCAGGTCACGAAGCTCTGGCGCGGTCCGACGGTCACCATCGCGACCCGGTGGGCGTTGTACTGGTAGAGCGCGGGATCGTCGTCGTCGAGCGCCACGACGAGGTCCGCGTGGCCGCTCGACGTGGTGCGCCACGCCTCGACGAGGCGGTCGAGATTGCTCGGCCGCCCACGGCTCGGAACGATCATGAGAAGCGAAGGCACGTCGTCCCTTTCCTTTGGACCCGTCCAACCAATCGGTGGACTGCCTTCCTCGCAGCCCACGGCGATGCTCATGCTCCTAACGGCGGGAAGCCGCCCGCGATGAAGGGACCGCGAGGGGCCGCGTCCCGCTTCGCGCGGCGCCTAGATCGTCCCCTCGGGACGCCAGACGCGCACGACGATCGGCTCGCCCGCCCACGCGAGCAGGACCTCGCTCTCGAGATCCGCGGCGAAGCGCCACTCGCCGCCGTCGTCCAGGATCGGCACGGACAGGCTCGTCGGCGCCGGCAGGATGCTCTTGATGTTCCCGCCGACGACGTTCACGAGCTCGCCGACCGCGTCGCGCACGTCGGCTTCCGCGATCTCGGACGGCTCGGCCGCGAACATGACGGACGCGATCTTGCGGGCGACCGCCATCGAGCACGAGACCTCCACGCACCCCGTCCACGCACCGTCGATGTCGACCCTACCGCGCACGTCCTCGATCGCCGGGAGGTCGACGGCCGGGATGAGGTCGCCCGCGTCGGGCAGGTACGCCCCCCAGAACGTCTGGGTGATCTCGGCGATCGTCTCGTTGCTCACGAGATCGGTCATGGCTGGGTAGCACCTCCGTAGGAGTCGCCGGCTGGGACCGTCGCGCAGTGGAGCCCGAGGAGCGAGAGCTTCTCGACGACGGCGTCCGCGGTGAACGGCTTGATCAGGTATTCGTTCGCGCCGGCGAGCAGCGCACGGACCATGTTCTCGTGCTCGCTCTCGGTCGTGACCATCATGATCGCCATGTGGCGCCACTCCTTGTGCGCCCGCAGCTCGGTCACGAGCTCGAGCCCGTCCATGACCGGCATGTGCCAGTCGACGAGCACGAGTTCCGGCACCGGGCCCGCTTCGACGAGATCGATCGCGGCTCGGCCCTCGGCCGCCTCGGCGACCTCGATCCCGAGCTGGAGCAGGATCTGGCGCAACAGGCTGCGCATCGCCCGCGAGTCGTCGACCACCAGGGCGCGCATCAGGACTCCTCCCGTCGGAAGACCGTCGTCGCGCCGACCGGGATCGGCCGGAAGCCGTCGACGAGTCCTCGAGTCGTCTCCGCCGTGCCGAGGAGCAGGAAGCCACCGGGACGCAGCCGCCCCCTCACCCGCTCGAGCACGTCCCGCTTCGTCTCGACATCGAAGTAGATGAGGACGTTGCGGAGCAGGATGACGTCGTAGTCCTGCATCGGCGGCCACGGCCGGGCGAGGTTGAACAGCTCGAAGCGGACGCGTGAGCGGATCGAGTCGGCGATGACGAACTGCGCGCCCTCACGTCGGAAGTAGCGGACGAGGAGCGTGGCGGGCAGCCCGCGGTTGATCTCGAGGGCGGTGAAGCTGCCCGTTCGGGCGCGCTGGACGACCGTCGTCGAGAGATCGGTCCCGTGGAGGTCGACGCGCCACGACGCGAGGTCGGAGAACTCCGAGTCGAGGAGCATCGCGACGCTGTAGAGCTCCTGGCCCGTCGAGCACGCGGCGGACCAGATCGCGAGGCGCCGCCGCGTGACGTTCGACGCGACGAGCTCGGGCAGCACGAGGTTCCTGAGCGCGTCGAACGGCGCCGCATCCCGGAACCACGACGTCTCATTGGTCGTCATCGCGTCGACGACCGCGGTCTCGACGGTCTTGTCCCCCCTGCGGATCGCGCGGACGAGGTCCGTGATCGACTCGACGCCGTGCCGCTGCACGACCGGAAGCAGCCTCGTCTCCACGAGGTACTGCTTGTCCTCGCTCAGCACGATCGCGGACCTGTCGAGCAGGAACCCCTGCAGGTACTGGAAGTCCTCTGCGGTCGCAGTCGTCACGCGGGGCTCCCCGCGAGCGCGCGCCCGAGGTGTCGCCCGATCGCCGGCGCGACGTCGGGGAGCGGGAGGATCTCGGTGGCGAGGCCGGCGCGGCTCACGGCGCCGGGCATCCCCCAGACGACCGAGCTCGCCTCGTCCTGCGCGACGACCGCGCCACCCGCCTCGCAGATCCGCCGGCAGCCGTCAAGCCCGTCCTGGCCCATCCCCGTGAGCACGACCGCGAGCACCCGGCCGCCCCAGACCTCGACCGCGCTGCGGAACATCACGTCCACCGCCGGCTTGCAGGAATTCTCCGGAGGCCCGTCGTCCAGCGTGACGACCACGGAGGCGCCGCGCCGACGGGCCACCATGTGCACGCCGCCCGACGCGACGTAGACCCTGCCTGCGACGACCGGCACCTCGGCCGAGACCTCGACGACCTCGAGCGCGCTGCGCGCGTCGAGGCGCTCGGCGAGAAGCTTCGTGAAGAGCGGCGGCATGTGCTGGACGACGAGCACTGGGACCGGCAGGCTCGCGGGCAGCCGAGGGATGACCTCGGTGAGCGCGTGTGGACCGCCGGTCGAGGACCCGATGACGAGGACCTCGGGTCGCGAACGGTCGACGCGCGCGCGCAAGGTCGGAGCCGGCGCAGGCACGCGAGCGGGAGGCGCCGTCGCTGGTGTAGGTCGCGCCGCCGCGAGGCGGGCGCGGTGCAGGTTGCCCCAGGAGCGGACGACCGGCGCGAGCTCCGACCGCACCGCGCGACCCGCTGCGTCGCGGTCGGCGACGTGTGACGGCTTCAGCACGTAGTCGGTGGCCCCGAGCGAGAGCGCGTCGAGCGTCGCGGCGGCGCCGCGCTGGGTGAGCGTGCTGTACATGACGACCGGCACGTCCGGCCAGCGCGGGCGGAGCTCGGCGAGGGTCGCGAGCCCGTCCAGCACAGGCATCTCCACGTCGAGCACGACGACGTCGGGGAGCTCACGCTCGAGGCGCTCGATCGCCTGACGACCGTTGGACGCGGTGGCTGCGACGACGATGTCGGGCTCCTCCTGGAGCGCCTCGCTCACGAAGCGACGGATCACCGCCGAGTCGTCGACGAGCAGGACCCGGACCGGGGGCGCCGTCACGAGGCGCGCCGTGTCGCCGAGTGGGGTGCGCCGGCGACGTTCTCGCCACTGATCCTCGTGACCGACTCGGTGTCGAGCACGAGCAGGAGCGCGCCGTCGAGCTTGAACGTGCCCGAGAACATCGTGCGGATCTGCTCGGAAGCGGTCGACGGAACTCCCTCGTGGGTGTCCGCCGCCGGCTCGACCACCTCGCCCGCTTCGTCGACGAGCAGGCTGATCGCCTCGTCGTCCAGGCGGAGCACGACGTTCATCGAGCTCGTACCACCGTCGGAGCGTTCGGGCAGGCGGAGCCACTGGCGGACGTCGATCGCCGTGACGATCTGGCCGCGCAGGTTGATGAGCCCGCGCACCTCCTTCGGCGCGAGCGGCACGTGGGTCATCGGCTGGTGGCGGATGACCTCCTGGACGCGCCAGACCTCGATGCCGATGAGGAGATGGTCGACCTTGAACGTGCAGTACTGCGCCGTCGCGTCGCCGCCGGCCGCGTGGTTCTGTTCAGGCGACACGTTCGGGCTCCTTGCCGGCTAGTGCGAACGCCGCGTCGACGTCGAGGACGTCGGTGACGTGGCCGTGGACGACGGTCGAGCCGAGGATGCCCGGACCCGCACCGACGGGGCGTACCTCGAACACCCCTTCGACGATGTCGAGGATCTCGCTCGCGACGAGCCCGAGGTGTCGCTCCCCGTCGGAGTAGACGACGACCGGGATGTTCGCGGGCCCGCCGTCGGCCCCGACCGGCGCGTCTTCGCACGCGGCGTCGAGGATCTCGGACAGCGCGACGAGCCGGAGAAGGTCGCCCCGGTACTGAAGGACCCGGCCGCTGCCGGCCTGCTCGACGCTGGAGGACGGTGCCTCCTCGAGACGGGCGACGGCCTTCAGCGGGACGGCGACCCGCCGGTCTCGCCCGACGCGGAGCAGTACGAACGTGCTGCGCTCGAGCGGCCGGTCCTCGTCGTCGGCGAGATCGGACGAGAGCGCCAGCCCGGCGGTGACCTCTTCGACCCGGGCGGCCGCCGCGAGTCCGATCACGTCGAGGATGAGCGCGACGTCGCCGTCGCCGAGGATCGTCGCGCCGGCGAAGAGCGGGACCTGCTTTACGTGGCGTCCGAGGGGCTTCACTACGATCTCCTCGGTGCCGAAGACCTCGTCGACCGCGACGCCCAGGAGCAGCCCGTCCGCCTGGAGCACGACGATGCTCACGGCCTCGGGCTGTTCGTCAGCGGCGAGCGGCGCGAAGCCGAGCGTCTCGTCGAGGCGCACGAGCGGCAGGAGCTTGCCCCGGAGCCGGTACACGAGCGCCCCGCCGATGCGCTCGATGTCGGAGCCCGCGCCGTCGCCGCGCAGCTGCACCATCTCGAGCAAGTTGGCCTGCGGGATCGCGTAGCGCTGGCCCCTGCAGCCGACGAGCAGGGCGGGAATGATGGCGAGCGTCAGCGGGATCTTGATCCGGAACGTCGTCCCGGTGCCCGGAGCGCTCGAGAGGTCGACGGTGCCGCCGATCCGCTCGACGTTCGTCCGCACGACGTCCATGCCGACCCCGCGGCCCGACACGTTCGTCACGCTCTGCGCGGTCGAGAAGCCGGCTCGGAAGATGAGGTCGACGACCTCGCGCTCGCTCATCGAGTCGAGCTCGCCCTTGCTCACGAGGCCGCGCTCGAGCGCCTTCGCGGCGATCTTGGCGGGGTCGATGCCCGCACCGTCGTCCGCGACCTCGAGCACGACCTGGCCGCCCTCGTGCGACGCGCGCAACGCGAGGGTCCCGGTCGCCGGCTTGCCCGCCGCGATGCGCGCGTCGGGCTGCTCGATCGCGTGGTCGATCGCGTTCCGCACGAGGTGGGTGAGCGGGTCCTTCACGGCCTCGAGGAGGGACCGGTCGAGCTCGGTCTCGCCACCTTCCATCTCGAGGGAGACCATCTTGTCGAACTGCGCGGCGAGATCGCGGATGACCCGGGGGAGCTTGGACCAGAGCTGCTCGACCGGCTGCATCCGGGTCTTCATCACGCCTTCCTGCAGCTCGCTCACGATCATCGACAGGCGCTGGACCGTCTGGTGGAGCGCCTGGTTATCGATCATCTCGACGTGCGCGCTCACCTGGTTGCGCGCAAGTACCAGCTCGCCGACCTGGCTCATCATCGAGTCGAGAAGCTCGACGTCCACGCGGACGCTGCGCTCGCCAGCGCTTCGGTGGGGCTCTGGGTGCGCAGTCTCGGCCACCACGGGCTCTGGGTGCGCAGTCTCGGCCACCACGGGCTCCGGGTGCGCAGCCTCGGCCACCACGGGCTCCGGGTGCGCAGCCTCGGCCACCACGGGCTCTGGGTCTTGCTGGAGCACGTTGATCCGTGCGATCAGGCCCGAAAGGTCGCGGTCGTCCTCGGCTCCCGTCGCCTCGATCGCGGAAAGCAGCGCGCGGATCGCGTCCACGACCTCGAGCAGGACGTCGGTCCGTTCCTTGGTGAGCCCGAGCCGGCCGTCGCGAAGATCGCTGAGCAGGTTCTCCGCGGCATGGGAGAGGCCCTCGAGAAGACCGAACCCGAGGAACCCGGTCGTGCCCTTCACGGTGTGGATCGTCCGGAAGACACTCCCGAGCAGGTCGCTCGAGGTCGGGTCGCTCTCGAGCGCGACGAGGTCCTGGTCGAGCTGGTCGAGGTTCTCGTTGGTCTCGACCAGGAACTCCTGGACGATCTCGTTCATCGCGTCGTCGTTCATCGCCTCGTCCCCGCCCTCCTGGTGCCGGCCGCCGGGCTCATGCCGGCACCAGCCCGTGCGTGCGCGCGTACGCGCGCAGTCGCTTGATCGCAGCGCTCCGGATCTGGCACACGCGGCTCTCGCTCACGCCGAGCCGCGCGCCGATCTCCGCGAGCGTGAGTCCCTCGCAGTAGCTCAGCGCGGTGACCGTGCGCTCGCGCTCGTCGAGGCTCGCGAGCCCGGCGCGCAGCGCGGTCGCGGTCTCGTTCGCGACCCAGCGGGCGAGCGGCTCGGGTGCGGGGTCGCTCGGCTCGGTCTCCGCCCCGCGCGACTCTGTCGGCCACGACCGGTCGAGGGAGGCGACCCGTGCATCGCTGATCTGGTGCTTCGAGCTGCGAAGCGCGTCGATCGCTACGCCGAGCGAGCGGGCCTCCTCCGCCTCGGTCGGCTCGCGGCCGTGTTCGGCGCACAGGCGCGCGAAGTTGGACTGGATCTCGCGCTCCTTACGCCGGACGCTGCGCGGCGCCCAGTCGACACGCCGGATCCCGTCGTAGATGGCCCCGCGGATGCGGTGCGCGGCGAAGGTCGCGAACTGCGCGCCGCGCGAGGTGTCGAAGCGGTCGACGGCGTCGAGGAGCCCCTCCGCGCCATAGCCCTCGAGATCCTCGACCTCGACGCGGTTCGACAGCGATGACGCGACCCGGCGCGTGATGTGCTTGACGAGCGGGTAGTAGGCAGTCACGAGTGAGTCGCGCACCGCCGCGTCGCGCGTCGCGTGGAACACGCGCCACATCGCGGCGAGCTCCGCGGCGCGTTCCGACGGACCGCTCGCCGGCTCGCCACCGCCTTTGGGGGCGTCCTGCGCGTCCTTCGTGGCCGAGCGACGGACCTCGGTCATCGACACGGGATTCCGGGCGCGTGAGGCGTGCAGGAGCGGCCGTGCGCGACTGCCGTCCGGCGACGTCGATCGGCGTGCTGCCACCGTCGTGGGTCGTGCGATCCTTCGGTCGACATCGCGCTGTCGTCACCTTCCGCTGCAGGCCGTGGCTGCCCGGGGGCCGCCCGCTCGTCGCGCGGACTGCCCGGTACCCAGGGTTACGGCGCGGTCGCGCCCGGCCTTGATAGGCAGTTGTGCGCGCGGGACGCCTCGCGCGCCGTCGGCGCCGCGACAGTCGTTCAGGCGACCTCGGCGGGCACCGCGGGGAGCGGGCGCGCGGCCGGTGAGGGTCTCGCGCGCGTGGCCGCGGAGCTCGAGGGCCACGTCGGGCGGTTTCGCCCGTGGGGCGGCGCGCCGCCCCACGCTCCGAGATGCTCAACAGATCCGGGGGACCGGTCGATAGGAGTAGGGGCGACCGTCCGTCCACGCGGCGATGCCGCGCCGGCGGCGTGCGCCGGCGACAGGTCCGTTCGCAGGTGAGGCTCACCGCCGCACCGGGAAAGGAAGATCACCAGTGCGAGTCCTCGTGGTGGACGACAGCCGTGCGATGCGGATGATCGTGTCGAGAGAGCTGAAGAACATCGACGCGGTCTCCGGCGTCCTCGAGGCCGAAAGCGCCGAGGCGGCGATCGAGATCCTTCCGAACGAGCCGGTCGACCTCATACTTTGCGACTGGAACATGGGGGGCATGACCGGGCTCGAGTTCCTCCAGGCGCTCCGAGCCGCGCAGTGGTCGGTGCCCTTCGGCTTCGTGACGTCGGAGTCGAGCGAGGAGATCCACGAGAGCGCGTTCGCGGCCGGAGCGGCGTTCTTCGTCGCGAAGCCCTTCACCGGCGCCGACCTGTGCGCGAAGATCGACGCCTTCCTCGCCGGCGAGTCCGGACCTGCGGCGGGGGGCGTCGCGTCGGTGCTCGACCGCCCGGCTGCGGTCGCCGGCCTTCTCGAAGGGCTCCTCCGCCGGCCGGTCACGGTCGCCGCGGTGGGCGAGGGCCCGGTGCGCCAGGTCGCGCGCTGGACTGCTGACTACGTGGACGCCACGGGCACGGACGCCGCGATGTGCGTCGTCGAGACCCCGATCGCCTCCGCGCTCAGCGCAGCGCTCACGCTCATGTCGCCGGCCGTCGCGGCGGAGTGGGCGGACTCGGGAACGCTCCCGGACATCTTGTCCGAGAGCTTCCACGAGGTGACGAACGTGCTCGCGAAGGTCGTCCGGAACGACGGCGCGCGCTGCGTGCTCAGCACGGTCGCCGGCTACGCGCCGGGCGAGAAGCTGCCGGAGAGCGACCGGATCGCCGCGGCCGTCTCACGCGAGCACTTCAAGGTGACGCTCGAGGGCTACGGAAGCGGGCTGCTCTCGCTCGTGACCCTGTGAGGGCCGTGCGCATGCGGTGGGTGCGACGGACGCGATGCTCGGGCCCGGTTCGGCCCACGACTCGACAAAGGGGCGTGTGACGTCATGACGACACGGGACGACCAGACCGGGCTCATGAACTTCGGGGCGTTCGCCTTCGTCGTCGACCACGTCGTGAAGCGCGCGAGCCGTTCGGGCGAGTGTGCGACCGTGCTGTCGATCCGCATCGAGGAGCACGGCGCCGAGCGCCGCGGCTCCGGCGCGCCGGATCCGGCGGCCGTGTACCAGGTCGCGAGGATGCTCCGCACCGAGCTCCGTGGCGAGGATGTCGTCGCCCGGGTCGGGGACCGGGAGTTCGGGGTCGCGCTGCCCGACACGGACGCGGAACACGCCGAGGTCGTCGTCGGCTGGATCGGCGACAAGCTCGCGGGCCAGGCCGCCGCGAAGGGCGGTGGGACCGCCCGTGCGTACGTGGTCGGCCGGGCGACGTTCGAGCCGACGCACGGCCCGGTGCCCGCAGAGGCACTTCTCGAGGCGGCTCGCTCCTCGGTCGAGGGCCCGTCGCACGTCGCGGGGCGTGAAGGGCGCCAGGCGCGCGAGGGGGGCGGGGCCGGCGAGCCGTCGTGGGGCGAGGGCGCGAGCCGGCGTTCGACCTCCCGCCGGCATCTCCGCCCGCTTCGCACCCGCGACGCCTGAGCCGCGCCCGACAAGACCCGCCTTCCTCCTGCCGATCGCGGGCTCAAGCCGGGAGGGCGATCGGCCGATAGCTCTCGTATGGCATCACCGCACGCGCGCGTCCTCCGGCAAGGGATCCGGCGATGATCACCCTTCATAATCTGCAAGGAAGCGCGATCGCGATCAACGGTGCGCTCGTCGAGCGCGTCGACGGCGGTCCCGAGACGCACGTGATGCTCGTGAACGGCACGAGCTACATCGTCAAGGAGTCCATCGACGAGGTCGTGCAGCTCCACCGTGAAGACCGGGCGATCGTCCAGGCGATGGCCGTCCACGTCCCCGTCGCGGAGCACCGGACCGTGAGCGCTGAGGCGACTTCGAAGGACACCGGGCTCAGGCTCATCGTCCGCGACGAGCACGAGCACGAGCACGAGGAGCCGGCGCCGTGAAGGACACCTGGACCTCCATGGCGATCGGCGGCGCGCTCGCGTGCGTGCTCGTCGCGATGGTCCTCGACGGCAGCAGTCCCGCGGTGCTCGTGAAGCCCGCGCCCCTCCTGCTCGTGTTCGGCGGGACGTTCTTCGCCGCGACGGCGGGCTACATGAAGTCCGACCTGAAGGGCATCAAGCCGAAGCTGCTGCGCGCGACGAAGGGCGACGCGTACGACATGGAGGTCGCGATCCAGGAGATGTCGCGTCTCGCCGGCATCGCGAAGAGCTCCGGGATCATCGCCCTCGACAAGGAGACGCACTCGATCGAGGACCCGTTTCTGCGCCGCGGGATCGAGCTCGCGGTCGACGGGACGAACTCCGAGGAGATCCTCGACGTCCTCGAGAACGACATCGCCGCGACCGAGGCGCGCCACCGCATGGGTGCGAAGGTCTTCGCCGACATGGGCGGCTTCGCGCCGACGCTCGGCATCATCGGCACGGTCATGGGCCTCGTCCACGTCCTCGGGAACCTGAGCGACCCGCAGTCGCTCGGGCCCGCGATCGGGTCCGCGTTCACCGCGACGCTCTGGGGCGTCCTCACGGCGAACCTCGTCTGGCTGCCGATCTCGAACAAGCTGAAGCGCTCGAGCGACCTCGAGGTGCAGATCAAGCGCATGGAGATCGAGGGCCTGCTCGCCATCCAGAACGGCGCGAGCTCCCGCTTCGTCCGGACGCGCATGGAGTCGTTCCTCGCGCCCGAGGCGCGCCACCGGCCCGACGACAAGGGCGCTGCCGCGTGAGCACGACCGCCCGACGCCACCATCGCGGCGGCCACGCAGAGGAGCACGAGAACTCCGAGCGCTGGCTCCTCACCTACGCGGACATGATCACGCTCCTGCTCGCGCTGTTCGTGGTGCTTTTCGCGATGAGCTCGATCAGCGTGAAGAAGTTCCTCGAGTTCAAGCTCGGGTTGACCCAGACCTTCAACCCGACGGCCGTGAACCTCCCGGGTGGCAACGGTCTGCTGACCGCTCCGACGATCGCGGGTCCGAGCGGTTCGAGCACGTCGCCGAACCAGGGGACGTCGAGCGCGGCAGCGTCCAACCAGCGACAGCTCCGAGCCATCGCGGACCAGGTCGAGCAGCTGCTCGCCGCGCGTCACCTCCAGAAGGACGCGAACGTGAACCTCGGCCCCTCGTCGGTGGTCGTGCAGATCCTCGCGGACCGCGTGTTCTTCGAGACGGACTCAGCCTCCCTCGGCTCGGTCGGCGCCGCGATCGTCGACACGATCGCGCAGGTCCTGCGCCCGAAGCCGAACGTAATCGAGGTCCAGGGATACACGGACAACCAGCCGATCACGGGCGGTCCCTTCGCATCCAACTGGGAGCTGTCCGCGGCGCGTGCCGCGAACGTGACGAACCGGCTGAACGTCGTCGATGGCATCCCCGCGACGCGCCTGTCCGCGAGCGGCTACAGCGACACCCACCCGGCCGCGCCGAACACGAGCCCGTCGAACCAGGCGAGGAACCGTCGGATCGACGTCGTGATCCTCGGAGTGAAGCAGCCGTGATCGCACGTCGTTTGACCGAGGAGGAGTGATGGCAGACACCGGATCCGCGCCGAGCACGCCCGCAGCGCAGGCGGCCGCGAGCCGGCTCGCGGGCATGCGGCCACCCGCCGCGGTCGCCGCAGCGGCGCCCGAACCGGAGCCGTCGGGCCGGAAGGCGAAGAAGGCCAAGGGCAAGGAGGCCGACGCGGGAGGCAAGAAGAAGAAGCCGATCAAGCCGATCCTGCTCGTCGTCGTGCTCCTGCTCGTCGGATACGTGGTGAAGGGCAAGGTGGTCAAGCCGCACTACGGGCCGAAGGACCCGGTGCCACCGGGCGCGATATTCGATCTGCCGACGTCGGTCACGACGAACCTGCCCGACGGCCACCTCGCGCAGATCGCGATGAGCCTCCAGCTGACGAAGGTCGGCAGCGCGAAGGTCGTGACGAAGGACACCTCCGAGATCATGAACACCGCCGTGCAGATCGTCGGCTCGCAGACGTACTCGGGCCTGCTCTCGGTGCACGGACGCGTCGTCGTGAAGCGGGAGATCCTGAAGGCCCTCCAGCAGGAGCTCGGCACGACCGACGGCGCCCAACAGGTTTCGGCCGTCTACTTCACGAGCTTCGTCGTCCAGTGAGCGACGCGGCTGCGGCTCGGGCGACCCCGGTACTTGCTCAAGTCCAAGCCTCCGGATGCCGATGATTGAGGATGTGGATCTCGTGCGCGACACACCGCTCGAAGCCCTCGCGACCGCGATCGCCGCGCAGACCGACGCGCTCGGGCGCCTGCGCTTCAAGTTCGAGGTGCAGCAGATGATGCTGTCCGGCGGCTGCACCACGTGGGTCGCGGAGACCACCGAGGAGCTCGAGGCGGCGATCGACGCGGTTCACGAGTGCGACTCGCGGTTCCGGTCGGCGCTCTCGGTCGCGGCGGGCGCGTGCGGGCTCTCTCCCGAGTCGACGCTCCGTGAGGTCGGTGCGGCCGTCGAGGAGCCGTGGAACTACATCTTCCAGCAGGGACGGGACGAGCTGAAGCGCTCCGTCGAGCGCGTGAGCGCGCTGTGCGGCGAGAACCGAAAGCTGCTTGCCCGCGGCTACCTCGCGACCTCGGCCGCGCTGTCGCTGCTCGGCGTCGCGACGACCACCGCGTACGACGCGAGCGGCGCACCGGTCGCGTCCCAGAGCTCCGCGAACATCTTGAACACGAAGGCCTGACGACTTGGACGCCGCCCTCTCGATCGCGGCCTCGGGGCTGAACGCCGAGCGCACGGCGATCGACGTCACGTCGGAGAACATCGCGAACTCGCAGACGGCGGGCTACGTCGCGCAGTCGGTCCAGCTCGCCGCGCTGCCTGGCGGGGACACGCTCGGTGTCGGCGACGGAGTCCAGGTCACGTCCGTCGCGCAGGCCAACAACGCGCTGCTCAGCGCGAACAACAATCAGGCGCAGGGCTCGCTGTCGAACCTGAGCGCGCTCCAACAGGTGCTCACCGGGATCCAGAACGTCTTCCCGCTCGGCCAGTCGGCATCGACGTCGGCGACGACCGCGAGCACGAACTCGAGCCTCGCCGGCCAGCTCTCCAACTTCTGGTCCGCGTGGGACTCGGTCGCGCAGAACCCCTCGACGCCCGCGCCGCGCACGGAGATCGTGAACATGGCCCAGGGCCTCGTGACCACGCTCCAGGAAGCTTCGACCCAGCTGGACCAGCTCGCGTCGAACACGGCGTCCGAGGTGGGGACCCAGGTCACGCAGGTGAACTCGCTCCTCGGCCAGGCGGCGTCGCTGAACCAGTCCATCGTGAAGACAACGGGTGGCGGGCAGAGCCCGAACCAGCTCTCGGACCAGCTGAACAACGTCGTCGGCCAGCTCGCCTCGCTCGCCGGCGTGAACGTCCAGATGCAGCAGAACGGCACCGCGCAGATCTCGATCGGCGGCGTGGCGGTCGTCCAGGGGAACCAGTACTCGACCCTTTCCACGCAGTCGAGCGGTGGGCAGACGTCGATAGTCGCGAGCCCCGGCGGTGTCCAGGTGCCCGTGAGCAGCGGCTCGCTGGCCGGCCTACTCGCCGGCGTCAACCAGTACGTGCCCCAGTACAAGTCTGAGCTCGACGGCGTCGCGTCGAGCCTCGCGTCGACCGTGAACGGTCGGCTCGCGCAGGGTTGGACCGCGGGGAGCGCCGGGCCGCCGGCAGTCGCGCCCGCACCGGGAGGTCCGCTCTTCACGGCCGCCGGCGGGGGTGCGGTGACCGCGGCCGACATCCAGGTCAGCTCCGCGATCGCCGCGGACCCGACGCTCATCGCCGCCGCGGGCCCGAACGCGGGGAACACGGGCCCGATCGGCTCGAACGACGGCTCGAACGCGCAGGCGCTCGCCGAGCTCGGGACCTCGCCGACCGGACCGGACATCTCCTACCAGAACCTCGTCGAGGGGATCGGGTCGAGCACCCAGTACGCGAACACCCAGGTGAGCTCCCAGACCTCCGTCGCGAACCAGGCGCAGCAGGCGCTGCAGTCCGTCTCCGGCGTGAACCAGGACACCCAGCTCACCGCGCTCATGCAGTACCAGGCGAACTACCAGGCCTCCGCGAAGCTCGTCTCGGTCATCGACGCGACGATGCAGTCGCTCCTCGCGGCCGTCTAGGAGGGAGCGGACCATGACGTCGATCACCGCGACCACCCCGATCGTCGTGACGCCGAACGCGCTCACGAGCACGATGATCGGCACGCTCACCGCGGATCAGGCGAGCCTCGCCTCGATCGAACAGCAGGTCTCGACCGGGAACCAGCTGAACGTCGCGTCGGACAACCCTGCGGCGGCGGCGAACATCCTCCAGCTGCAGGGCAGCCTCACCCGCGCGAACCAGTACGCGGCGAACGCGCAGGACGGTGTCGGGTGGCTCAGCCTCGGCAACTCGACCGTGAACTCCGTGCTCTCGGTGCTCCAGTCCGTGAAGAGCACGGTCGAGAGCGTCAGCGGTGCGACGCTCACGAGCGACCCCGCGACGATCTCGAGCATCGCGCAGCAGGTGAAGAGCGCGCTCGACCAGCTGACGAACCTCTCGAACACCCAGTACGAAGGCGGCCAGCCGATCTTCGCGGGGACGGGCAGCGCGACGGCGGCGTACGACGCCAACGGCAACTACCTCGGCAACTCGGTCGCGCCGACGAGGACCGTCGCACCGGGCACGCAGGTCGCGATCGCGGTGACCGGCCCGCAGGTCTTCGGCAGCGGGACGACGGGCCTGCTCGGCACCGGTGCCGGCGGCTCGGCGGTCGGCGTGCTCCAGCAGATCGTGAACGACTTGAACACGGGAACCTCCGCCTCGATCGCGAGCGTGGAGGGCACGGACCTCACGAACCTCGGCAACGCGCTGAACACGGCGGAGACCGCGGCGGGCGTGCTCGGGGCCAACGAGCAGTCCGTCCAGGGGTTCGCGACCCAGGCGACCGGATCGATCTCCTCGCTCCAGCAGGAGCTGGGCAACGTGCAGGACACGAACATGGCCCAGGCGCTCACGAGCCTCCAGCTCCAGCAGGCCGCCTACCAGTCGGCGCTCTACGCGACGTCCCAGCTGTCGACGGACTCGCTCGTCAAGTACCTCTGATCACCAGCGGAACCGAGAAGGCGCGAACATGACCGACACCTTGACCGTCTCCGACGTGCGAAGCGCAGCAGCCGGCGTGCGCGCGCTCGTGTTCGACCGAGCGCTCATCGGCTTCCCCGAGTCGCGCGCGTACCGGCTTCGCAGCCTCGGCGAGGCCTACGCGCCATTCGCCGCGCTCACTTCCGCGGACGAGGACGGTCCGAGCTTCATCGTGGTCCCGCCGGGGCTGCTGTTCCAGGACTACGTCATCGAGATCCCCGACACTGACGTCGCCGCTCTCGACTTGCGCGCGGCCGAGGAGGTCGAGATCCTCGCGCTCGTCACGAGGCGGGCGGGCGCGGCGCCGACCGCGAACCTCATGGGGCCGATCGTCGTGAACACCCGCACGGGGCATGCCGCGCAGGTCGTGCTCGCCGACGGCGGCTACGGCGTCGCAGTACCGCTCGACTCGGGATCGGCACGGGGCGGGGCCCCGGCCGCGCAGGACCCGGACGCGACACCGGCACCGGCCTCGACATCGGTCGAGCGCTAGCGGGCCTCGCGCTCCTGGCGCGCCCCCGACAGCGGCGCGCCGGCCAGGGACTCGAGGTCGGACGCGGACCACGCGGCCGCCTGTTGGTTGGCGCTGCGCATCGCGAGCCAGACCTCCTCGCGGTACACGCGCACGTCGTCCGGCGCCGCGATGCCGATCTTCACCTCGGACCCCGAAACCGAGAAGACCGACACGCCGACCGCGCTTCGCATCTCGGCGATGCGCGCACTCAGCACGACGCGCCCCTGGTCGATCGAGGAGACCTCGAGCTCGATCCCGTCGAACGCGATGTGCTCGCCGAGGGCGGGGTTCAACAGGAGCACCGCGTCGTCTCCCTCGGCCGGGTCGCCCGTGCGCACGGTCGTCGTCCCGTCGGCGCGGTGGATCTCCACCGGGTGACGCACCCCCACGCACGCGCGCTCCGCGGTGACCGCGAGCGGTGCGACGACGACCGGGACCGGGACCGACGGAGCCGCGAACGAGAGCCACGCGTGGTGGTCCACGACGTCGACGAGCGTGACGACGAGCCCGCCGTCGAACACGATCGCCTCCTGGGCACGCCTGCGCAGGACCAGCACGCCCCGTCCCTCCCCGCTTCGTCGGTGGCAGTCGGCGCGCATCCTACCGGAGCGCGGGGCGTGGGCCGCGGCTCACGTGCGCCGGAGCGCACGCGACACCACCGATCGGGGCTCAGGAGGTGGGCGGTGCTTCGTCCGTTCCACCGCCTCCGGACCAGAACGCCTGGCGTGCAGCGATCGACTCGGTGACCCGGCGCTCGATCTCCTTCTGGCGAGCCTCGCGCGCGTAGGTGTCGACCGTGCGCTCGACGATCGCCCCGACCGCCCAGCACACGAGCAGCCCGAGGCTCAGGCGGACGAGCGCGGTCGCGACGGTGATGCCGCCGTTGAACGCCTCGGCGATCGAGGGCAGCGATACGACTATGGCCGCGACGACGACGATCTCGATGCGCTTCACCCCGGGCACGGCGCTCAGCGCTCCCCCGGCACGTCCGGTGCGTGCCGCGTCGCGAGCAGCTCGCTCCACCGTCGAGCGGTCGCGGGGGCATCCCCGATCCGTGCGACGGGAACGCCCGCCCGCACGACCGCGGCAGGGGTGACAGTCGCATCGAGGTCGTCGACGACGAGCGCGTCGAGCCCGCCGGCGCTCGCGGCGAAGCACGCGACGTCCTCGGGCTTCGCGGCCGCGCTCACGACCGCCCACGCCGCCGTGGGGCGCAGGGCGTGCAGGACGGTCCGGCACCACCGGGCCGACGCGCGGTCCGTGCCGGTGCCCACCGCGACGACGGCGACCCCGTCACGTCGCCATCCGGGCGAGAGCGCGGCCGCTGTGCGTGCGTCGGTGGCGATCAGGTGGGTCGGGACCGCGAAGCCGGGGCGGTCCGCCGCTACGACCGCGATCTCGGCGTCGTCGAGACCGAGGTCGTCGATGATCGTGCTCGCGATCTCGAGCGCGCGCCCGAGCTCCCCGACGACGGCGATCAGCGCGCCGGCCACGTCGGGCAGCGGGCTGGCGGCAGGCAGGAGCGCGCAGGCCGCGTCGATCGCGGCGAGCGGCGCGAGCCGGCCGGGGACCCGGTCGACGAGCTCGCGTGGGAACCCGAGCCCGTCGAGCGTCTCGCGCGCGGCGCGGGGCGCACCAACGGCGTTCGGCGGGCCGGGCGCGGAGAAGTCGCGCTCGCCGGCCGGCGCCTCGCCGGCCTCGCCCGCCGCGAGGCGTCGGAGCTCTCCGAGCGGGTCGTCGAAGCGCCCGACGGCGGACCGCTCGCGCCGTGCGGCCGCCTCGCGGGCCGCGCCCGGCGCCTCGTGACCAGCGGTCTCGCGCTCGACCACCTCGGTCGCGAGCGCGCCCGCGGTCGCGAGGCCGGCGATCCCCGACGCGGCGAACGTGGCCGGATCGTCGCCGAGGGCGCTCGCGACACCGTCGAGCACCTCGTCGAACGAGCGCCGGGGCGGGCCGTCGACCTCGAACACGTCCTCCGTCGACTCGACCAGGCGCTCGAGGGCGCTCGCGGTGGTCACCGGCGCCTGGGTCGCGGCGCGCGCCGTGGAGCGCGACGCGGGCGGTTCGGGCACGGCCGGTAGGACCTCGATGCGGTAGTGGAGCTTCTGGAAGAAGCCGAAGAGCCCGCCTTTGCGCACGCACGCGGGCTCGCTGATCCGCACGCCCGTGCCGTGCACGCTCCAGGCGTCGATCAGGAGCTTCTCGGGGTCGGGGCCCTCAAATACCAGCGGTAGCGTTGACACCACTCACCACTCCTATCCGTTCCAGCTGGACCTGCCGGCCGATCTCGCTCACCGACATGACCGCGAGCCGCGGGATCGCGGCCGCGAAGAGGTGCGCGAGCGCCGGGCGCAGCGCCGAGCCCACGACGAGCACGGGCTCGCGTCCGGCGCGGCTGCCTGCGTCGTAGAGGGAGCGCACCTCGCCGACGAGCTGCTCGGTGACCTGGGGCTCGATGCCGAGCACGGTGCCCTGGTCGGTCACGCGGATGCTGTAGAGGAGGACCTGCTCGAACGCGGCGTCGACCGTCATCGCGGCGAGCTTGCCGTTGCGAGAGTGCGACGCGGTGATGAGCGGTCCGAGCGCGGTCCGCGCGGCCTCGACCAGCGACTCGTGGCTCTTGTTCGGCTGCCGGGAGCGGGCGGTCACGGCCTCGACGATCCGGACGAAGTCGACGATCGGAACGCCCTCGTCCAGGAGCGACGCGAGGACGCGGTGGAGCTCGACGAGGGAGACCTGGGCGAGCTTCAGCTCCTCGACGGCCGCCGGGTCCGTGGCCTTCGCGGCGTCGAGGAGGATCTGGACCTGCTGGACCGAGAGGAGGTCCGCGGCGTGCCGGGTCACGACCTCCGCGAGGTGGGTGATGATCGCGGACGACGGGTCGATCGGCGTGATGCCCGCGACCGCGATCGCCTGCTCGCGGGTCTCTGCGGGGATCCACTTCGCGGGGAGGCCGAACGCGGGCTCGGTCGTCGAGATCCCGGTAAGGAGGTCGATTCCCGGGCCGATCGCGAGCATCCGAGCCGGGTGGGCCTCGCCCCGAGCGACCTCGACGCCGTTCACACGGATCGCGTAGCTGTTCGGCGGCAGGTTGATGTTGTCGTGCGTCCGCACTGTCGGGATCGCGAAGCCACGCTCGAGTGCGACCTTGCGTCTCAGGCCGCGCACGCGCTCGAGGAGGTCGCCGCCGTGCGCGGCGTCCGCGAGCGGCGTGACGTTCGCCGCGAGCTCGAGCTCGAGGCGCTCCGCGCGCATCTCGCTCGCGAGCGCTTGCGGAGTGTCGAGCACGGGCGGGGCGACCGAGTCGAGCTCTGCGCGTGCCGCGTCGCTCGCGCGTGTCTCGGCCGCGCGGCGTGTGCGCGTGGAGAGCAGGACGAGCAGGCCACCGATGACGAAGAAGGGAAGGTGCGGGAGGCCGGGCACGAGTGCGAGGAGCATCATCGCGGCGCCCGCGATCTGCAGGGCGCGCGGCTGAGCGCGGAACTGGTCGACGATGTCGTTGCCGAAGTCCGAGTCGTCTCCGGTGCTCCCGCGGGTCACGATGAGCCCGGTTGAGATCGAGAGCAGGAGCGCCGGGATCTGCGACACGAGCCCGTCTCCGATCGAGAGGATCGAGTAGGTGTGGATCGCCTGGGACATCGACAGGTGGTGGCCGATCACGCCGATGAGGAAGCCCCCGAACAGATTGATCACCGTGATGATGAGCGCGGCGATCGCGTCGCCGCGGACGAACTTGCTCGCGCCGTCCATGTTCCCGTAGAACTCGGACGTCTCGTCGATCTCCTTGCGCCGCCGTCGCGCCTCGGCCTCGTCGATCAGCCCGGAGTTCAGCTCGCCGTCGATCGCGAGCATCTTCGGTCCCATCGCGTCGAGCGAGAAGCGCGCGGAGACCTCCGACACGCGGCCCGCGCCGCTCGTCACGACGACGAACTGGATGATGATGAGGATCAGGAAGACGACGATCCCGACGACGATCTGGCCGCCGATCACGAAGCTCCCGAAGCTCTGCACGACCGCCCCCGCGTAGCCGTGGAGCAGGACGAGCCGGGTGACGCTCACGTTGATCGCGAGCCGGAACATCGTCGCGATGAGGAGCAGCGACGGGAAGCCGGAGAAGTCGCGCGCCTTGTCGACGTGCATCGTCATGAGCAGCACGATGAGCGCGGCGGAGATGTTCACGGTGATGAGCAGGTCGAGCAGGAACGACGGCAGCGGCACCACGAGCATCACGATGATGACGATGACCGCCGCGGGGACCCCGAAGAGGCCGATCTTCTGACCGGTCTTCACGGGCGACTCCCGAGGGTTCGCGCGAGCGAGCGCGCCACGGACCGACTCGTGCTGTGCACGGCGGGGCTAACGGCGGGTGGGACGGCCGAGTTGAGCGGCGCCGGGACCCGCCCGGCGGGTCCCGAGCTAGCGCCGGCAGAACGCCATGACACGGTCGGCCATGTAGTCGAGCTGCCGTTCCGACATCCCCGGGTAGAGGCCGATCCACAGCGAACGCTCCATGAGCCGGTCGGTCGCAGCGAGGTCGCCCACGACGCGGTAGCCCTCGCCTGACGCGCGCATCTCGTCGAAGCACGGGTGCCTGAGCAGGTTGCCGGCGAAGAGCGCACGCGTCTGCACCCGCTCGGACTCGAGCCAGCGCGCGAGGTCCGTGCGCTCGAAGGGTGCGTCGTCGCGAACCTGGAGGAGGAAGCCGAACCAGCTCGGGTCCGCGCGCTCGGTCGCCACCGGGAGGTCGAGCACGTCGGCGACCGGCTCGAGCGCGTCGCGCAGGTACGCGAAGTTCGCGCGGCGGGCCGCGCCGAACGCCTCGAGCTTGTCGAGCTGCGCGACCCCGATGGACGCCTGGAGGTCGGTCATCTTCAGGTTGTAGCCGAAGTGCGAGTACGTGTACTTGTGGTCGTAGCCGCAGGGGAGCGTGCCGAACTGCTGGTCGAAGCGCTTGCCGCACGTGTTGTCCCGTCCGGAGCGGCAGTAGCAGTCGCGGCCCCAGTCGCGGAGCGAGGCGACGATGGCGTCGAGCTCGTCGTCCGAGGTGAACACGGCTCCGCCCTCGCCCGTCGTCATGTGGTGCGCGGGGTAGAAGCTGCTCGTCGCGACGTGGCCGAACGTGCCCGTCGGGCGGGTGGAGCGCTCGAGGATGGAGGTGTAGCGCGAGCCGAGCGCGTCGCAGTTGTCCTCGAGGAGCCAGAGGTCGTGGCGTCTACAGAAGCCGAGCACGGCGTCGACGTCGAACGGGTTGCCGAGCGTGTGCGCGAGCGAGACGGCTCGGGTCTTCGGGCTGAGTGCTGCCTCGAGCTGGCGGACGTCGACGTTTGCGGTCGTCGGGTCGACGTCGACGAACACCGGGGCCGCACCGTGCTGGACGATCGGCGCGACAGTGGTCGGGAAGCCCGCCGCCACCGTGATCACCTCGTCGCCGCGACGGATGCGGCGCTCGCCGAGCCGCGGCGAGGTGAGCGCGGCGAACGCCACGAGGTTCGCGGACGATCCCGAGTTCACGAGCCGGCAGGAGGACACGCCGAGGGTGGCGGCGAGGCGGGCCTCGAGAGCCGCCGCGTGGCGGCCCTCGGTGAGCCAGAACTCGAGCGACGCATCGACGAGGTTGCGCACCTCGGCGTCGTCGTAGACGCGCCCGGCGAAGCGCACCGGTGTGCGGCCCGGGACGAACGGCAGGCGCTCGGCGTCGGCAGCTGCGACGTAGCGGGTGACGAGCGCGAGGATCTGCTCGCGAAGCTCGCGCGCGGTGGGTCGCGCGCCGACTCCGTCGCCGGCCCCGATGAGGATCTCGGTGGTCGTCACGTGAGCGACCCGGCGCGCGCACGACCGGCGTGCGCGAGGACGCCGGGGTCGAGGTAGCAGTCGATCTGCCGCTCGAGCGCCCGCGCCGCGCAAAAGCCTGTCGCGCGCCGTGCCGCGTGGTACCATTCGACCGTCCAGCGCACTGCGTCGGTCAGGTCGAGACGCGGCGTCCAGCCGAGACGGGCTTGCGCCTTCGTGCTGTCGAGGGTGAGAACAGCCCGCTCCGGCGCGCGGTTCCCGACCGGCAGGCGGAGCTCGACGAGACCGCCCCCGCCGAGCTCGCTCCACGACGCCTCGACGAGTGCGACGAGCTGGCCGACCGTCGCGACGCTGCGCGGGTCCGGGCCGAAGTTCCAGGCCTCGGCGGCCGCGTGCGACTCATCGGCGAGATGGGCGCCGAGCAGGAGGTAGCCGGCGACGACGTCGAGCACGTGCTGCCAGGGGCGCACTGCGTCGGGTCGGCGGAGATCGAGCGGCATGCCGGTGTCGAGCGCGCGCACGCAGTCCGGGACGATCCGTCCGGGCGCGAAGTCGCCGCCGCCGACGATGTTGCCGGCCCGTGCGGTCGCGAGCGCGGGACCGCCGCCGAAGAACGACGCGCGGTACGCGTGGGCGACGAGCTCTGCCGCGCCCTTGCTCGCGCTGTAGGGGTCGTCGCCGCCGAGGTGGTCGGCCTCGAGGTGCGCGCCGTCGCGCGTCGCGTAGCACTTGTCGCTCGTCACGACGACGCAGCTCGCGACGGACCCGACGCGCCGGACGGCGTCGAGGACGTGGACCGTGCCCATGACGTTCGTGTCGAAGGTGGCGACCGGGTCGGAGTAAGAGGGGAGCACCAGGGCCTGTGCGGCGAGGTGGAAGACGACCTCCGGCTGGACGCGGCGGATGACGTCTGCGACCCGGGCCGCGTCGCGCACGTCGGCGATCTCCTCGCGCGCGTACTCGCACAGCTCGCCCGGCGCGAGCGGACCGGGCCCCGCCGCGAGCGACAGCCCCGTGACGTCGGCTCCGCAGCGGGCGAGCCAGACGCAGAGCCACGTCCCCACGAAGCCGTTGTGGCCGGTCACGAGGACGCGCTTGTCGCGATAGGCGCCGGCGAACAGGTCCTCGTAGGCGCGTGCCGTCGATGCGGTCACTCCCAGACCTTCCACGGCGCGCGGCCCGAGGCCCACAGCTCCTCGAGCGCGGTGCGGTCTCGGAGCGTGTCCATGGCGTGCCAGAAGCCGTGGTGCTGGTACGCGGAGAGCTGGCCTTCGGCCGTGAGGCGCTCGAGCGGCTCGCGCTCCCAGGCGGTGAGCTCGTCGTCCACGTACCCGAGGACGTCGGGCGACAGGACGAAGAACCCGCCGTTGATCCACGCATCGCCGCCGGACGGCTTCTCCTTGAACCGAGCCACCATGTCCCCGGCGAGCTCGAGCGCGCCGAAGCGGCCGGGTGGCAGGATCGCCGTGACCGTCGCCAGGCGACCCTGCGCGAAGTGGAAATCGACGACCTTGCGCACGTCGACGTCCCCGACCGAGTCGCCGTAGGTCATCGCGAAGTGGTCGTCCTCGATGTAGCGCGCGACCTTTGCGAGGCGCCCGCCCGTCTGGGTCGCGTCGCCGGTGTCAACGAGCGTGACGGTCCACGGCTCGACGTCGTGGCGGTGGATCTCCACCGAGCCGGTCTTCAGGTCGAAGCTGACGTCGGAGTTGTGGAGCACGTAGTTCGAGAAGTACTCCTTGATCGCATAGCCCCGATAGCCGCAGCAGACGACGAAGTCGTTGAAGCCCGCCGCGGAGTAGATCTTCATGATGTGCCAGAGGATCGGGCGGCCCCCGATCTCGACCATCGGCTTCGGCTTCGTGTGGGTCTCCTCCGACAGCCGGGTCCCGAGACCGCCGGCGAGGATGACGACTTTCATCGGCGTGGCGCTCCTCCCGTGCGGGCACGCGGCGCGTTCGCGTGCACCAGTCGCGACCCGCGGGTCGTCGCTGGTCGTAACGGCGCGGGACGCGCGGACGTTGAGCGGTGGCCGCCGCGGCGGGCGACGTGCTCGGTAGGATGCCCGCCGACGCAAGCCGGACCCCGGAAGGCCCGCGAATGGACCGCACGAGATCGATCATCGACTCCGACCTCGAGCGCATCGCGCGTGACCCGGTGCCGTGGGACCGCCTCGAAGGCGCGATCGTGCTCGTCACCGGTGCGACCGGTCTCGTCGGCTCGTACCTCGTCGAGGCGCTCGTCGCGCGCCGGGCGCCCGCGCACCGGCGCACGAAGGTGGTCGTGCTCGCGCGCTCGCCGTCGCGGGCGGCGGCGCGCTTCGCACACCTGGACGCGAGGCACGTCCGGGTCGTCGAGCACCGGCTCGACGCACCGCTCGCGCTCGAGGGGCGCGCGGACTACGTCGTGCACGCAGGCGCGCCCGCACAGCCGACGGCGTTCGCCGCGGACCCGGTCGGCACCTACGTCCCGAACGTCGTCGGGACCCACCACCTTCTCGAGTGGGCCGCCGACCGGGGCGTGGCGCGGTTCGCATTCGTGAGCAGCGGCGCGGCAAACGGCGCCGTCCCGCTCGAGCGCGGGCCGTACGACGAGGACGTCTACGGGCCGCTCGACCCCCTCGACCCGTACGCCTGCTACGCGGAGTCGAAGCGGATGGGGGAGGCGGCGTGCATGGCCTGGCACCGCCAGACCGGCCTCGAGACCGTCGTCGCGCGGCTGGGCCACACGTACGGCCCGGGCCTCGCCCGCTCCGACGCGCGCTCGTTCGCGGAGTTCGTGTACTGCGCAGTCGACGGCAGGGACATCGTGCTGCGGACCGCGGGGGAGGCGAGACGGCCGTTCTGCTACCTCACCGACGCCGTGACCGGGTTGCTCACGACGCTCGTCGCCGGTGCCGCGGGCCGCGCGTACTTCGTCGTGAACGACGCCGCAGCGTGCTCGATCCTCGAGCTCGCGCAGCTCGTCGCCCGGCTGTCCCCAGCGCCCGGAATCTCCGTGCGCACGCTCGACGCGCCGCCGGGAGGTGCGCGGGGAGTCCACCCCGCCGGGGACCGCGAGCTCGCGATGCCCGTGGCGGCGCGTCTGCGCGCGCTCGGATGGGCTCCGCACGTCGGGCTCGCCGAAGGCTTCGCTCGCACCGTCGCCGCACACCTCGGCGGCTGACCCCAGACTCCGGCGGTTCCCGGGCGAGGCCGCGCGCATCGACGCCGCGTCCTCAACTCCCGTCGGGCGCGGACGTTAGGCGACCCTGTAGTCGAACGTGGCAGGAAGCTTTGTCCCGTGGGCGCCCAACGGATGGGGCGTCGGTGTTGCGCCATCGGATCTGGCGACATCGAGAGTGCGCAGCGTACGTGCGACCTGACTCGCCGCTGTGGGCAGAGGAGGATGCCATGGGTTCCGATACGGCCGCCGTCGAGTCGGCCGCGCCCGTGCGGGTCGTCGACTGGATCGCCGCGGCGCTGCGAGCCCGCGGCATCGACCAGGTGTTCACCGTGACGGGCGGCGGCGCGATGCACCTCGACGACGCGGTCGGCGCGGACGACGCGCTCGACGTCGTGTGCATGCTCCACGAGCAGGCCGTGGCAATCGCGGCCGAGGCGTACACGAAGGCGTCCGGGAAGCTCGCGCTCGCGCTCGTGACCGCCGGCCCCGGAGGGACGAACGCGATCACCGGTGTCGCGGGCGCGTGGCTCGACTCGACGCCGATGCTCGTGATCTCCGGCCAGGTGAAGCGGGCCGACCTCGTCGGCACGACCGGCGTGCGCCAGCGTGGCGTCCAGGAGCTCGACCTCGGCGCGATCGTCAAGTCGATCACGAAGTACACCGCGCTCGTATGCGATCCGCTCCAGATCCGCTACCACCTCGAGCGGGCGCTCCACCTCGCGACGACTGGACGCCCCGGTCCCGTCTGGCTCGAGGTCCCGCTGGACGTCCAGGCGGCGCTCGTGAGCCGCGCCGAGCTCGTCGGCTTCGAACCGTCCGAGCTCGGCGGAGCGACGACGCTCGATCGTCGCGAGGTGCGGCGCGCGGCATCGCTCGTTCTCGACGCGCTCGCCGAGAGCGAGCGCCCGCTCCTGCTCGTGGGCGCCGGCGTACGCCTCGCGCACGCGGAGCGCGAGCTACTCCGGCTCGTCGACTCACTCGGGATCCCGGTGCTCACCACCTGGCCGGCGATGGGACTCGTGGGGGACGAGCACCCGCTGCACCTCGGCCGGCCGGGCCCGCTCGCGGGCCGTGGCTCGAACTTCGTGCTGCAGACCGCGGATCTCGTGCTCTGCCTCGGGGCGCGACTCGATCTCGTGACGACCGGTTACGACCCGAAGGACTTCGCGCGCAACGCCCGGAAGTTCGTCGTCGACATCGACCCCGCCGAGCTCGCGAAGCTGGAGGGGGCGATCGACACCGCGATCTGTGCGGACGCCGGCGATTTCATCGCCGAGCTCGCCCGTGAGGCGCCGAGCCGCCCGGCGCGCGATCGTCGGCGGTGGGCGGCACGCGGTCGCGAGCTGGTCGAGGCGTACCCGATCGTGTGCGAAGAGCACCGGGCCCGTGGCGGGCGCGTGTCGACGTACCACTTCGCCGACGTGCTCTCCGATCTGCTCGGCGACGACGACGTGCTCGCACCGTGTAGCTCGGGGCTCGCGATCGAGATATTCCTGCTCGCCTTGCGCCTGAGGACCGGTCAACGGGCGGTCTTCACGACGGCGCTCGGCGCCATGGGCTACGGGCCGCCGGCGGCGATCGGCGCATGCATCGCGTCGGGACGGCGACGCACGATCTGCGTGGACGGGGACGGAGGGTTCCAGCTGAACGTGCAGGAGCTCGAGACGATCCGCCGGCTCGCGCTTCCCGTGAAGATGTTCGTGCTCGAGAACGGCGGCTACGCGTCGATCCGGGCGTCGCAGCAGCGGTGGTTCGGGCGCCTGGTCGGCGCGGACGCGTCGAGTGGCGTGACGCTCCCTCCCGTCGAGGGCCTCGCACACGCGTACGGCCTTCCGTTCGTCCGCATCGACGGCCACGAGCCCCTCGAGCCCCAGCTGCGCGCCGTCCTCGACGCTCCCGGCCCCGTCGTTTGCGAGGTTCCGTCGCCGCCGGACGAGCGGCGCGAACCGGCACAGGTGAGCGAGGCCCTCGCGGACGGCGGGATGCGCTCGCGTCCGATCGAGGACCTCGCGCCGCTCCTGGCGAGAGCGGAGCTCGCGGCGAACCTCGCGGCGGCGTGCGCCGCGACCTCTGACGGGCCGGCGGACGCCCGGCACGAGAACGACGAGGTGCACCGATGACCGTGACTCTCCCCGCGGGCGTCACCGCGGTCGACGGCGAGGCCTCGCTCGAGGCGATGCTCGCCGAGCCGGTCGAGGAAGCGCGCGTGCGCGAGCGCGGGACGTTCGAGATGGCGGCCCGGCACCGGACCGAGCGCATCGTGCTGCTCGGGGCCGGCGGCCTCGGCCGCCGGACTCTCGCGGGGCTCCGTGCGGCCGGGGTCGAGCCGCTCGCGTTCGCGGACAACCGTGCGAGCTCGCACGGGTCCACTGTCGACGGTGTCGAGGTGCTCGCCCCGGAGGACGCGTCGGCACGCTTCGGTGCGGACGCCGTGTTCGTGGTGACGATCTGGGGCGCGGGTAGCACGCACCGCTTCGCCCACTCACGTGACCAGCTCGTCGCGCTCGGGTGCGACTGCGTCGTCCCCGCGGCGTGGCTCTTCTGGCGCTACGCCGAGCAGCTTCTCCCGTTCTACGCGCTCGACCTGCCCTCGCGTCTGCTCGAGCAGGCGACCGAAGTGCGCACGTGCTACGAGTCGTTCGCGGACGAGCGGTCTCGGGCGGAGTACGTCACGCAGGTTCGCTGGCGCCTCACCGGTGACCCGGGGGGTCTCGCCCACCCGGTCGGGGAGGCGCAGTACCTCGTCACCGACGTCGCGGTCCCGGCAGACGGCGACGTGGTGCTCGACTGCGGCGCGTACGACGGCGACACGCTTCGCTCGTGGATGGCGGTGCGCGGCCCGTCGTTCCGGGAGTACGTGGCGATGGAGCCGGACCCGCAGAGCCGCGCCCGTCTCGCTGCGTGCGTCGCGGCGATGGACGACGGCCTACGGCAGCGCGTTCGGGTCCTCCCGTACTCGGTGGGCGGCCGGACGGGGACCGCGACGTTCAGCGCGTCGGGGTCGCTCTCGTCATCGCTCGGCGAGGGAGGCGGGATCGAGGTCGAGTGCGTCCGGCTCGACGACCTGCGCGACGAGCTCGGTGGAGCGTCACCGACCTTCGTGAAGGTGGACATCGAAGGCGCCGAGCTCGACGCGCTCGCGGGCGCGGCGTCGCTCGTTCGCGAGTGCCGACCGATGATCGCGATCGCCGCCTACCACCGCCAGGACCACCTGTGGCGCGTTCCGCTCGCGGTGCGTGCGCTGTGGCCCGGGTACGCGCTCTTCCTCCGGCCGCACAACGAAGAGGGTTGGGACCTCATCCTCTACGCGGTTCCGCCGGATCGCGTGCCGGGGCGCCGAACCGCGAAGTGACCGTGCCCACCTTGCTCGCACACGAGACGGTCGCAGACTGGCTCGACTGGCGCGCCCGCGCCGCTGCGCGGGCGCACTCCCGGCGCTGGAGCCCGTCTCCGAGCGGTGCGTACTCGCTGTTCGGCGCGGGCGAGGAGCCGCTCGGCGAGGGTGCAGTCGTGGTCGCGGTCGACGACGTGTCGCCGACGGTGCGCGCCTCGCTCCTCGCCCCCGCCGACCTTCTCGTCGCGCGCGGCGTCCCGGTCGCGCTCCTCGCACCGGCTCACCTCGCAGATGCGCTCGCGGTGCGCGGCTTTCGCGCGGTCGCGGACTTCCGGGACCCGTCCAGGTCGCCGGTGGCGCCTGCGGCCGTGCTCGCACTGTCGCACGCGGTGGGCGCCGGAGCGGCGGGGTGGGTGCTCGCGGGACGCGTGCACGCGCCGTTCCTCGTCGTCCAGCACGGTGTCGTCACCCCGTACGCGCCGCCTCTTCCCGCGGGTGCCGTCCTTCTCGCATGGTCGGCGCGAGACGCCGCGTTCTGGCTCGCGGGGCGCGTGGAGCTGGAGGTGGAGGTCGTCGGGAGCGAGCTCCTGTGGCAGGCGGCCCAGCTCCGTCGCGAGCGAGCCGACGCCGGGGAGCGGCTCTGCTTTCTCGGCCAGCTCCACGGAGCGGAGCTGGGGCGCGACGTGACCGTTCGCACGGTCGCGTCGATCGCGCGCACGCGTCCGGTCCTGTACCGCCCGCATCCCGCGGAGCGCGACCCGCTGAGCCTCGTGCGGCACGAGCGGTGGCGCCGTGGGGGAGTCACGGTCGGCTCGCCGAACGTGCCGCTCACCGACGAGGAGGGTCCCGTCGTCGGGATCTTCTCGACGGGGATCCTCGAGGCGGCCGCGTGCGGCCTGGACGCGTACGCGACGTGCGCCCGCCCGCCCGGGTGGGTGGAGGAACTCTGGCTCCGATACTCGATGGCGCCGCTCGGGGCCCGCGAGGCAACCGTGGTGACCGTTCCTCCACGGCGACCCGCCGAGGCGATCGCGGACCTCGTGGAGGCGCGGAGGTGATCGTCGGGCGCGGCACACCGTTCCTCGCCGTTGTCCCGGCACGCGGGGGTTCGAAGCGGGTTCCGGGAAAGAACCGGCGTCTTCTCGCGGGACGTCCGCTCGTCGAGTGGTCGATCGAGCACGTGGCGCGGTGCACGACGCCGATGCGCCTCGTGGTGAGCACCGACAGCAGCGAGATCGCCGCCCTCGCTGTCGCCGCAGGGGCGGAGGTTCCCTTCATCCGCCCGGCGGAGCTCGCGACCGACGAGGCGCCGACCGAGCCGGTGCTCATCCACGCGCTCGACGCGACGCCCGGCGCGTCCGAGGCGGAGCACGTCGTGCTGCTGCCGCCGACGTCCCCGATCCGCCGCGACGGGTCGATCGACTCGGCGGTCGCCCGTTACCGAGGGCTCGGTGCGGACAGCCTCGTGAGCGTCACCGAGGCGAGCCCGTTGCAGTGGAGCGGTCCGCTCGACTCGCCGCGGCCGCTCTACGACACGAACGTGCGCCCGCGTCTGCAGAGCGTCGCACCGCAGATGCGCAGGTACCGGGAGAACGGGAACATCGTCATCACTTCCGCGGCCGGGCTTCGCGCATCGGGCAACCGCATCTGCGGCAAGACGGTGATGTTCGTCATGAGCCCCGAGGAAGGCATCGACCTCGACCGCGAGTACGACTTCTGGATGGCCGAGCAGTGGTTACGGAGCGCACATGCTTATTGAACGAGACATCGCACGGTACTGCGTCGCGAGCGACGAGACGGTCGAGGAGGCGCTCCGGCAGATCGCGCGCAACGGGAGGCGCACGGTGTTCTGCATCGAGCAGTCCGGAGCGCTCGCGGGCGTGATCACCGACGGCGACTTCCGCCGCTGGCTCCTCGCGAACCCCGGGGGACCGCTCTCGACGTGCGCGCTGTCGGTCGCGAACCGGTCGTACGTCTCGGCCCGGTCTGGAGCTTCGTACGACGAGATCGAGGCGCTGTTCAGCGAGGCGATCCAGCTCGTGCCGGTCGTCGACGACCGTGGGCGGCTGGTCGCGGTCGCGCGTCCCCGCACACGCACGCTGTGGATCTCCGGGCACGAGGTCGCGGCGGGCTCGCCGACGTTCGTCGTCGCGGAGATCGGAATCAACCACAACGGAAGCCTGGACGTCGCGAAGCGACTCGTCGACGTCGCCGCGCGAGCGGGCGTGAACTGTGCGAAGTTCCAGATGCGCGACCTCGTCTCGCTCTACCGGAACTCCGGCGCGGTCGGCGACTTCCGCGAGGACCTCGGCCCGCAGTACACGCTCGACCTGCTCGAGCGGTTCTCGCTCGGCGTCGACGAGATGGTGGAGCTCTTCGACTATTGCCGGAGCGTCGGCCTCGTCCCGCTGTGCACGCCGTGGGACCTCGAGAGCGCACGGGTGCTCGACGACTACGGGATCCCGGCGTACAAGGTCGCGTCCGCGGACCTCACGAACCACGCGCTCGTGTCGCTCCTCGCGCAGAGCGGACGGCCGGTGATCCTCTCGACGGGAATGTCGACCGAGCAGGAGATCGTCGAGACCGTCGCGCTGCTCCGGTCGGCCGGGACAGCCTACGCGCTGCTTCACTGCAACTCGACCTACCCGGCGCCGTTCAAGGATGTGAACCTGCGCTACATGGACCGCCTCGCCCAGATCGGTGACTGCGCCGTGGGCTACTCGGGCCACGAACGCGGCTACCACGTGGCGGTCGCCGCGGTCGCGCGCGGCGCGAGCATCGTCGAGAAGCACGTGACGCTCGACCGGACGTGGGAGGGCAACGACCACAAGGTGAGCCTCGAGCCGGACGAGCTCGTCGCGATGGTGCGTGAGATCCGCGACGTCGAGGAATCGCTCGGCTCGAACGTGACTCGCTCGGTCACGCCGGGGGAGATGATGAACCGGGTGAACCTCGCGAAGAGCCTCGTCGCGCGCGTCGCGATCCGCGCCGGCACCGAGATCACCGACGACCTCGTCGAGGTGCGGAGCCCCGGGCGCGGACTCCAGCCGAACCGCCGGTCGGAGCTCGTCGGCCGCACGGTGGCGCGCGACCTGGAACCCGGCGACTTCTTCTTCGAGAGCGACCTCGCGCGCGGCCAGGTCGCGCCGCGCGACTACCGCTTTCGCCGCCCGTGGGGACTTCCCGTCCGCTACCACGACTACCGGGACCTCGCGGCGCGCTCGAACCCCGACTTCCTCGAGTTCCACATGAGCTATCGCGACCTCGACCTGCGCGTGGCCGACGTGGTGGGCGAGCCGGTCGCGGCTGGGCTCGTCGTCCACAGCCCGGACCTGTTCCCGGGCGACCACATCTTGAACCTCGCGAGCATGGACGACGCGTACTGGAAGCGGTCGATCTGCGAGCTGCAGCGCGTGGTGGACCGCACTCGCGAGCTCGCGCAGCGGTTCCGCACGGCAGGCCGCACGCTCGTGGTCGCGAGCCTTGGCGGCTTCTCGTCCGACCGCCCTCTCCCGAGCGGCGAGCTTCCCGAGCGCTATGCACGCGTCGCGTCCGGCCTCGAGGAGCTCGACGACGAGGGCGTCGAGATCGTCGCGCAGACGCTGCCTCCGTTTCCTTGGTACCTGGGCGGCCAACGCTTCTGCAACCTGTTCGTCGACCCGGCGGACACGGTGGAGTTCGCGCGGCGCTACGGCCGGCGCATCTGCCTCGACGTCGCGCATACCAAGCTCGCGTGCAATCAGCGCCAGCTCGCCCTCTCGGACGCGGTCGAGCTGCTCGCGCCGTACACGGCGCACCTTCACGTGGTGGACGCCTCCGGCGTCGACGGGGAGGGCCTGCAGGTCGGCACGGGCGAGGTCGACTTCCGGGTACTCGCGGAGCAGCTCGACCGGCTCGCCCCGGCCGCGGGGTTCATCCCGGAGATCTGGCAGGGTCACCAGAACCTCGGCGAGGGCTTCTGGGTAGCCCTCGACCGCCTCGAGCGGTACTTGTGAGCACGCCCGCGCACGCGATGCGACCCGGACGCGAGTTCGACCTGAGCGGAAAGGTCGTGCTCCTCACGGGCGCGTGCGGTCAGATCGGCTCGGAGGCCGCGGACGCGTTCGCCGCGCACGGGGCCTTCGTGGTGGTCACCGACGTCGGGGACGCGGCACGCCTCGAAGACCAGGCGCGCGACCTGCGTGCCCGGCACGCGGACGCACGCGCGATCGGCCTCGAGCTCGACGTCACCTCGGCCGAGTCGGTCGCCGCGGCGTTCGTCGCGGTCGCCGAGGAGTTCGGTCGGGTCGACGTGCTCGTGAACAACGCCGCGATCGACGCGAAGTTCGACGGCTCCGTCGGCGCGATCGAGCCCGCCCGCTTCGAGTCCTACCCGCTCGAGCTGTGGGAGCGCTCCGTCGCGGTGAACCTCACGGGACTCATGCGGGTCACGCAGGCCGCGCTCCAGGTCATGTTGCCGCAAGGCAGCGGAAACATCGTGAACGTCGGGTCCTCGTACGGCGTCGTCTCGCCGAACCAGGCGCTCTACGCGACGGACCTCGCACAGGAGCGTCGCTACAAGCCCGTCGACTACGTGGGCACGAAGTCCGCGATCGCGAACCTCACTCGCTACTGGGCGACCCTCTACGCGCGCGAGGGCATCCGTTGCAACTGCCTCGTCCCGCACGGGATCGACAACGCGCACGACGAGCGGTTCCGGCAGAACTTCGCGTCGCTCTCGCCGATCGGGCGCATGTGCGCGGTCGAGGAGCTGCGAGGGCCGTTCGTCTTCCTCGCGTCCGACGCGTCGAGCTACATGACCGGGTCGGCGCTCGTGGTCGACGGGGGATGGACTGCGTGGTAGCGCAATGGGCGCGCGCCGGGCGCGGTGGTCAGGCGATCGTCTCGACGCGGCCCGTCTCGAGCGAGGTGCGAAGCGCGAGCGCGACGCGCAACGTGTCGACGCCGTGCGCAAGACTCACTGGGACGTCGGCCTCGCCGCGCGCTGCCGCGAGGAACGCACGCATCTCGTCGAGGAACATGTCGTTGCGCGCGAAACCCGCGTAGCTCGTCGAGCGCGCGGCGCCTCCGTCCTCCCCGTACCAGGTGAGCGAGGGGCCGAGCAGGTCGACCTCGACGGTCCCTCGCTCGCCCCGAACGACGCAGGTCCGCCGCGCGGGCTGGCTTCGGAAGTCGAGGTGGAGGTGTGCGGGGAGAGGCCGTCCAGCGGTCTCGAACTCGAGCAGCGCGCTCGCGGTGTCCTCGACGTCGACGTCGAGATCGCTCACGTGCCCGCCGACGGCGAAGACGCGCCGCGGCATCCCGAGCAGCCAGTGGAGGTAGTCGAGCTCGTGGATCTGGGTGAGCACGACCCCGCCGCCGAGGTCGCGGCGAGCCGCGTAGGACCGGTGGTAGTCCTCGTAGGGATGGTACGCGGGCAGGTAGTCGGCCTCGGTCGCGCACACGGTCACGACGCGCCCGAGCGCGTCGCGACCGATCAGCTCGCGGAGCTCGAGGAGCGCAGGGTGGAAGCGGTGCTGGCACCCCACCGCGACGGTCGCGCCGCGTCGCGCGACGAGCTCCACCAGGGCGTCGAGGCCGTCGAGCGAGTCGGAGACGGGCTTCTCGACAAGCACGGCGGCGCCCGCACGGACCGCTGCGTCGACCACGGAGAGGTGGAGGCTCGTCGGATTGCTCACGATGACGACGTCGGGGCCGGTCGCGAGCGCGTCGTCGAGGTCGTCGAACGCGCCGCCGTCGCAGTCGGCGAGCGCGCTCGCGTGGAGCTCGGGGACGACCTGCGCGCCGGTGCGGCTCGTGAGCGCACAGAGCTCGAGGCCGTCGCCCAGAAGGGTGCGGAGGTTCGCGGCGTGGCGCCGGCCGATCGAGCCGAGCCCGACGACGAGGGCTCGCGTCGTCATCCGGCCGTCGGGGGACCGACCGCTCCGTCGACCCGGACGATCGGGTTCGCGAGGCCGAGCGACTCGGCCGCCGCGGCGATCGAGTCGGCACGGATGAACGAGGCGACGACGAGTGGCACGTCTCCTTCCGGGAGATCCGCGGGCGCGACAACCTGCCGTCCCGCGAACGAGAAGCCGCGGCGGGACGGGCTGGCGTCGACGTACGCGACCGCGTGGCGCGACTCGAGCGGCTCGAGGGCGAGCAGCTTGAACGCGGCCTCACCGATGCCCCATACGGCGTAGTCGCGGCGAGCGCCGAGCGAGTGCTCGAGCGCGGACTCGACTCGGGCGAGGTCGCGCCTCGAGCGCGCGGCGAAATCGACGAGCACCCGTTCGAGCGCGTCGTCGCGCGCCTCGGCGCGCCCGGCCGCCTTCGTGAAGCGCCAGGTCACGGCCGCGCAGCGCGTCCCGACGGCCGGGGTGAGCGGTGCGACGTAGGAGGTCTCCGCGACGGTCTCGAGGCCGGAGCGCGCGGCGAGGCGCCGCAGTCCGGGAAACGAGAGGTGGTTCACGTGCTCGGTGCTGAAGTCCTCGAACGGCGCGACGTACGGGTCGAGGTAGCGGCTCGCGTCGGGGACCTCGACGTAGACGGCTCCTCCCGGCGCGAGTCGGCCGCAGAGCGCGCGTATCGCCGCGGCAGGGTCCCACAGGTGCTCGAGCACGCCGGTCGCGCAGATGCAGTCGAAGTCGCCGAGGTCGTCCGGGAGGTTCGAGAACGTTCCTACGCGTGCGCGTACCCCGGGGCGCAGGTTTGCGATCCGCACCGAGTCCGGAGACGGGTCGATGCCCTGGAGGTTCCGGTAGCCTCGGCGCGCGAGCGCCCCGAGGATGAGCCCCGTGGAGCAGCCGACGTCGAGCACGCGGGCGTCGCGGGAGCCCACGACGGACGCGATCCGCGAGGCGGAGGACTCGGTCTTGGCCGCGAGCCAGGGAGGCTCGTCAGCCGAAGCTGCCGGCGTCGCGCCGCCGGATCCCGGCGAGTACACCGCGACCTCATTTGCGTACTTGGCGAGCGTCTCGTAGTACCGCTCGTAGTACTCGGGTGCGACGACGGCGTCCGCGAATCCCGTGCCGCACTCGTAGCAGGACACGACAGAGTAGCCGTCGCCGAGCGGGTGGCCGTCCGGTGCTCGCATGCGCACGTCGGCGACCGCGGCACCGCCCCGGTCGGACCCGCAGACCGGGCATGCGCGATGGTCCATCCCCGATCCTCCTCCTGTGCCCGCGGCGGTGCGCCGACGTTAGCGGCTCGAGCGCCGCGCACGGCGTGGCGAGGCCGGACGGCGGCGCCGTCCGGCCGTGCGAGCACGCGAAGAGCGCGCTCGAGCCTTCAAGCGCCGCCGGGGTGCGCCGTTAGCCTGCCGATGACCGCCGCTGCCGGGTCCGCGGGGAGTGGAGCGCGCCCGCGCGGCGCGCCGGCGCGCGTGCGGCTCGACGGGCAGGCCGCGCGGTGAACGGCCCGCTTCCGGGCGGCGGTCGCCTAGTGCTCGCAGACGGCCGCCCGGCTTCGTGGGAGCCCGCCGAAGTCGCGCGTGCGGCGGCGTCGCTCGATGCCGCGGGCCGCTCGCTCGACGAGCTTGCGTCGGCGTGCCCGCGCGCACGAGCCGAGGTGCTCGCCGCCGCGGCGCTCGTCGTCGATGCGGGACTCGCCGACCGGCTGCTCGAAGCGACCTGGCGCGGGGTCGACGCCCGCGTCGCGCTCGCGGGAGCGTCGCGCGCCGCGGTGCGGTTCCCGGTCGATCGGGCGCTCGTGTGGTCTGCGCGACTTCGCGACGGCGGGCTCGCGGCGTTCTGTCCGCTCGTCGCGGGCGCCCGTGACCTCGAGCAGCGGCCGAGCGAGCGCGCGCGCCGCGCCGCGGTGGCGTGGCGAGCGTTCGCGGACGCGGACGCTCGCGCACTCGCGGTCGCGGCTGCATCGGAGATTGCGAGCCCCAGTGCGTCCGAGTCGTTGAACGAGGAGCTCGCGGTGCTCGCCCCGGACGTGCGTGCCGAGCTCGACGCGATCGTCGGCGAGCTCGCCGGGGAACGCGGGTGCCCGAGCCGGGCGTCGGATGGCAGGAGCGCGCGCCGGAGCGTGGTCGTGACGCTCGCGGGCACCGACCCGGCCGGGAGCGCGCAGCGGTGGGAGGAGCTCGTCGGTTCCGGGTGTGACGAGCTCGTCGCGGTCGTCCTCGCGCCGCACGGTACCTCCGGCGCCGCGGCGGAGGCGACAACGGACGCGAGAGGGCTCGACGGGGAGCCCAGCGGCGCGCCCGCGGTCGCCGCGAAGCACCGGGCCGCGTGCGACGCGGAGGGTGACGTGCTCGTGTTCGTGGACGGCTCGCTCCACCCCGCCCCGACGTGGCTGGAGGCGATCTCCCGGACCTTCGAGGAGCATCCCGACGTGGCGGTCGTAGCGCCGGTCGTGCGCGACCCGACTCCCGCGGGCTCGCCGGAGAAGACGGTCTGCGGTGTGGAGGTGCTGCTCGACGCGAGGTATGCGCCGACGCTCGCCCTGCGCTCGTGTCCGGTCCCGCCCGACGCGCGGGGGCGGGCACGGCCCGTCGGGGAGCTGCAGTCGGCGGCCGCCGAGGCGGTCGCGGTCAGGCGGTCGGCGTTCGAGCGAGTCGGTGGATTCGAGACGTCGCTGCCCGAGCCGTACGCGACGGCGGACCTGTGCCTTCGAATCGGCGCGCTCGGGCTGCGCGTCGCATCCGCGCCGGAGAGCTCGCTGCGACGACTCGCGACGCGAAATGGGGCCGCGCCACACCCGGTGACCGGTGGAGCGGAGGCGTTCGACCGTCGCTGGCTCGGCGTCGTGGGCCCGGACCTCGTCGTCGGGTTCGTGCCCGGCGGACGCGTCCCGTTGCGCGAGGAGGCGTGATGCGCGCTCGCGCCCTCGTCCGGCCGGCAGTCCTCACGCTCGTGGCTCCCATGTCCGGCACCGGCACGGGCGCGCTGGAGGCGTTGCTTGCGACGTGCGCGTCCCCCTTTCTCGGTGGGGCCGAGGTGGTCGTCGGCGTCGACCCGGCACGGGCTGGCGACGTGACGGAGCGCGCGGCTGCGAGCGGAGCGAGCGTATCCGTGGTCTCGACGTCGCCGGACGACGTCGGACCGCTGCTCGCGGCGGTGCGCACCGCGTACCTCGCGCCTGTTCCGTCCGCAGGCGATCCGGCCACTGCGTCGACACGCCTCGCACGGTGCGTCGCCGGGCTCGAGTCGAACCCGGGCGCGACCGTCGCCGGATCGGGGAACTCGGGATTCGAGCGGGGCGTGCCGACACTGGTCGACGGGCGGAGCCTCGCGGCGGCGGCCCTCGCGCGCGGGTGCTCGCCGCACGACGGGTTCGACGCCGTGGTCGCGCGGACCGCGGCACTCGGGTCGGAGCGCTCGCTCGTGGGGTTCCACTGTGGCGGCGTCGGCGACTGGACGGACGTGCTCGCGCTCCGGCTCATGCTTCGCGGCCTCGTCTGGTGCGACGAGGTGGCGGGCGGCCCGCGCGTGGCCGACGGGCCGCCGGCGGCGCGTGCGGAGCGGCTCGCGTCGGGCGCGGTGGTCGACGAGGCGCGCGCTCTCGGGCTCCTCCCGCGCGGCGACGGTGCGCGCCTCGCGCTCACCGCGATCGTCGTCGCGGAGGACCCGGGCACGCTTCGAGGCGGGCGGCTCCTCGCGCTCGCGAGCGCCCGGCGCGCGAGTGCTCTGGTCGAGCGGGTCGTCGTGCTCGAGGACGGTCCTGAGAGCCCGGCGGTGCCTGTCGAGGGAGTTGAGTGGCGACAGGTCGCGCGACATGGACGCGAGGCCGCGTTGGACGAGCTCGCCGGGGCGCTCGGCCCCGCGGTCGTGTTGCACGCCGGGGAGGAGCTCGTCGTCGGCGACGCGGGACAGTTCGCCGCCCGTCTGGCAGAGCTCGGGAACGGCTCACCCGGCTTCTTGCGGACGCCGTCCGGGGTGGAGGCACGCGTCGCGAACGGCCGTGCCGCCCGGTCGGAGCCGAGGGCGCAGCCGCCCGGAGGCGAGGCGATCAGGAGCGCCCGCGTCGCGCCGCTCGGGGGGGACGGCGACTGGCTCCGTGTGGCCGCGGGCTCGGCACGGGTGGCCGCCCGGCGCAGGACGCGGTTCGCGGTGCTCGCTCCCGACTACACGGGAGGGTCGGGCGGGAGCGTGGCGCTCCACCGGCTGTGCGACCTCCTGAACGCGCGCGGGTGCGACGCGTCGATCGTCCCGCTGGAGGCTGCCGGGATCGTGAACCCCTCGTGGCGCACGCCGGTGATCGAGCGAACCGGTGCGCTTCCCGACGACACGATCGCGATCTATCCCGAGGTCGTCGTCGGCAACCCGCTCGGTGCGCGCCGCGTGGTGAGGTGGCTGTTGAACCGCCCGGGGCGGCTGAACGGCGGGCGCGCGATGCAGGAGCGCGCCGAGGACCTTCTCGTCGCCTACGACCCGCAGATCGACCGCTCGCTCCCGGTGCTCTGGGTCCCGATCATCGACCCGACGGTCTTCTTCCCGAAGGACCGTCCGGGGCGCGGTCGGCTGCTCTGGATCGGAAAGGGCGAGGTTCCGAGTGAGCTCGACCGTTCGGTCACGACGCACGTCACGAGGAGCTGGCCGGCGACGAAGGCGGATCTCGCGGACGCGCTCCGCGCAGCGGACGTCTTCGTGACCTGCGACTGGCTCACCGCGCTCATCGGCGAGTCCCTGATGTGCGCGACCCCCGTGGTCCTCGTCGACGGCCAGGAGTGGTCGCCGGACGTGCTCGGGTGCTTCGACGCCGCGGCGCGACGCGGGATCGTGAGGTCGTGCGAGAAGGACGGCGCCATCGAGCGGGCCCGCGCCGGCGCGGCGGCCTTCCACGGTGCGTACACGGGTCGCTACGAGCGAGCTGCCGACGGCATCGACGCCTTCGTCGATCTCGTGGGGGAGCACTTCGCCGGCGTCTGAGCCGTAGGCGGCCGCCTACGTGCCCGGGCGTCCGCCGCCGGGAACGCGTTGCGGCCTCACGTCGCTCAGCAGGCGAGCGCGGCGAGCGGCTGGCTCCCGGGCGTTCCACCCGCGACCGGCTCGCCCACTTGCGAGCCGGGCGCGCGCGGGTGCACCTGCGCGATGCGCTCGAGCGCTTCACGAACCGCCCGGCCGGTTTCCGCCGCGCACGCCCCGCGCGCTGCGAACGCCATGTGCACGAGGCGCGTGCTCAACCCCTCGAGCGCGCGGGCGAAGCGCTCCGGCTCCGCGAGCCGGCCGGCGTCGTGCGCCCGGGCGACGAGCTCGAGCCACTCGAGGTGCTCGACGACCCCGCCGAGCTCGCGTCCGTACTGGCCGTCGTGAAGACGCAGCTCGGACTGCGGCTCGGCGACGTACGCGACGTCGCCGCGTTCGAGGAGCGCGATCCAGGTCGAGACGTCGAGCAGCGACGTGAACTCCTGTCCCCGGTAGGTCGAGAACTCCGCCGGGCGCATCGCGTCCCTGCGGAACATCGCGGTGGAGGGCTCGCCGACGAAGTTCACGCCGTGCTCGAGGACCAGGTCGGCGACCATCGACCCGGCGAACACGGTGTCTGCCTCGGCGAGGCGCGACGTCGAGGGGATCGGCACGAGGGGGCGGCCGGCGCCGTCGATGACGTCACGGGCGGACGTCGCCACCGACACGCCGGCGCGCGACGTGGCGGCCGCGACGAGCCGCGCGACGGCTGTCGGCCGGAGCCGGTCGTCGGTGTGGACGAACTTCACGTACTCGCCGGTGGCGAGCTCGAGGCACCGGCGGTGGTTTCCGACGAGGCCGAGGTTCTCGCGGTTCGGCTCCAGTCGCACGCGCTCGTCGACGCGCGCGTACCGCTCGGCGACGCGGCGGGCGTCGTCGAGCGAGCAGTCGTCGACCACGACGATCTCGAGGTTGTCGTAGGTCTGCGCGAGGACGGAGTCGAGGCACTGCGCGACGTACTCGGCGTGGTTGTGGACCGGGACGAGGACGCTCACGAGCGGGCCCGAGACGGTTCGCGGTGCCGGCCCCGCGGACCCCGGAGCGGCGGCCGCGCGCAGGTCGCCGGGGACCCCGACGCGCAGCGCCGGGAGCGAGGCGAACGGCCCGGACGCGCCGCGGCCGGAGAGCACGCCGACGACCTTCGAGGCGATCTCCTCGCGCTGCGAATCGCCGTCGCTCGGCGGCAGGATCGCGATCACGCGCGGCCCGCCGTCGAGGTCGACCTCGCAACGGCTCGCGAGCGCCCTGAGCGAGGACTCGTACGCGACCGGGTCGAGACCGGGACCGTAGACGACGAGCACGAGGTCGAGGTCCGGAGAGGACGCGGCCGCGTACGTCGCGAGGATTCGCTCGTCGTCGAGGAGCTCGCGGGCGTCCGCGAGGACGAGGAAGGGCGATGGTGCCGGCGTGTCGCTCGCCACGCGCGCCCCGCGCGTGCCGGGGTCCCGCCCCGGCCGGGGGTCGGTGTGGAGCGCCGCAGGAGCGACCGCGCACTGCGCGTCGGGCGGGGGGACGGCCTCGCCCGCGGCGAGCGCGCCGACGACGGCTTCGAGGCGCTCGCCCGCGTGTGCCGCGGCCGTCTTCCACTGCCAGGCCCGCTCGACGTCGGAGCGCGCCCGTGCCCCGATCGAGCGGGCCCGTGCTGGGTCCGCGGCGACGAGCGCGAGGAGGCGCGCGAGGTGCTCGGCCGACGGCTCGGCCCAGTGCTGGCCGCGGTAGTGGGCGACGTCCATGTCGTCGTCGACGGGGACCATCCGCTCGACGTCGACGAGGAGGGAGTTGTCGTCGTTCATGAACTCGAGGCTCGCGCTCCAACGCGTGGCGATGACCGGGCGCCCCGTGGCCATGGCCTCGTGCTGCGGTCGGCCCCACCCCTCGCCACGCGACGGTGCGACGTAGCAGTCGGCCGCAGCGAGGAGCCGTGGGACTTCCGCAGGGGGCAAGTGCGCGCCGAGCACGACGATCGGGGCGAGCCGGGACCGGTCGAGCCCGAGCGACGCGAGCCCGGCGTCGACCATCAGCTCCGCCGTTCGCTGCGCGTCGCCCACGTTCTCGAACATGCTCCGCGGGTACGTCCGCAGCACGAGCGTCGCGTCGTCGAGCGCGCCGAACGCGAGCGACCAGGCCCGCAACAACACGTCCCATCCCTTGCGATGGCTCCACTCGAACATCGAGAGGAAGACCGTCCCCCGCCGCCCCGCGATCGGGAGCGGGCTGAGGCCGGGGTGGAAGCGACGCGCGTCGACGCCGGCGCCGACGACGGCGATGGGCACGCGCACGCCGGCGGCGCGGAAGGTCTCGAGGTTGAACTGCGACGGGACCCAGACCTCGTCGACCGTGTTCAGGTTCTCGACGCTCGACGGGTGGAGGCCGTCCGTCTCGAACATCGTGCGCGCGATCGTGTAGCCGGCGCCGGAGACCGGCCGGAACGGGGCGGTCGCGGGGAGGTGGAGAACGCCGACGCGCGGGCCCGTGCCGGTGAGGTCCATCGACGCGACGAGGTCGGTGAAGAACGCGGGGTCCTCGGCGGCGACCTGCTCGGCGAAGCCGAGCACCGTGTCGACGGGGACGGCCTTGAGCGGGTAGCCGAGCCGGCGGAGGTGCTTCGCGAAGCCGCGTGCCTCGTCGCCGTAGCCGGTTGGCGTGAAGATCGGCGCGATCCAGTCGACGACACCCGGGCAGCGCGACCCGGGCAGCCTCCCGGTTCCGTCTGTTCCGGCCCGCGCGCGGCTCGTGCGCTTGCTCATCGGACGAGGTCCAGCGCCGGTTCGAGCGCGGCCGGCCGTCGCGCGCCGGGTGCGCCGTCCGGCTCCGCGTCGCCGCGGAGATCGAGCACCGCGGCGATGCGCCGCGCGGCGCGCTCCGCGGCGTGCTCCCAGGTGAATCCCTCGAGGATGCGGGCGCGCCCGCGGGCGCCCTTCGCGCGCCGTGCGTCGCGGTCCCCGACCGCGGTGCGCATCGCCGCGGCGAGGGAGGTCCGGTCGGGCTCGAGCCACCAGGCGCCCGCCTCGGTGAGCGTCCAGCTCCCGGGCCGGACAGGCACCTCGCGCGCGGCGACGAGCCAGCCGCTGTCCTCGCCGCAGAAGTCCCGCGACGCTCCGCCGTCGGTCACGACGACAGGCAGCCCGGACGCCATGGCCTCGGCGATCGGCATGCCGAAGCCCTCCCCTCGGTACGGGTGCACGAGGGCGTCGCAGCTCCGGTAGAGCGCGGCCATCTCGGCGAAGTCGAGGTCCCCGTCGACGATCTCGATCTCGGCGCCCGCGCCGGAGACCGCGGCTCGGACGTCGCGTTCGAGAGACGAGGTGCGGTACACGCTGTCCGACCCGAACGGCTTCAGCACGAGGCAGACGTCGTCGCTCGGTGCGAAGCTCGACAGGTACGTCTCGAGCAGCGCGTCGATGCCCTTGCGCTCGATGAGGCCACCGACGAAGAGCAGCTTCGTGCGCTTGCCCGTGCGCAACGGGTACACGTCGCCGTCCGGGCGGAAGCGCTCGACGTCGACCCCGTACGGCACGACGTGGACGTGCCCGGGCGCGACTCCGCTCCTGATCGCGCAACTGCGCACCCAGTTCGTCGGCACCCAGAGCTCGTCGACGACGTCGCGGATCGGGGCGATCCATTCGGCGGGGAGGCCGCCGAACTCCCACGGCTGCATCACGACGAGGCGACCGCCCCGCACCGGTGTGAAGTCGGGCGGCCACTGGTGGCGGATCTCCAGGTCCACCTGGCGCGACGGGGGGGCGGGCTCGACCGCGATCGCCCGCATCGCGTCGGTGGTGTCGCCTTGGCGGGGCGGGTGCTCACGGGTGCAGGCGCTGAGGTCGTGCTCGCCGCGCGCCGCGAGCGCGACGAGGAGCTCGCGATTCATCTGCGACAGGCTCGCGAGGCTGAAGACCTCGCCGCTCACCCGGACACGCGGGCGCCCCGGCGCGGGCGCGCGTGGTGACGCGGGCCGTGCGAGCGGAAGCTCTGCGAGGGGGTCGCCGACGTCCTCCTGCCGTGCCGCTGCGACATCGGGCACGAGCGCAGTCCACGACGCGTCCTGCTCGAGCAGCTGTCGCACGCTTGCGAGCGTCGCGTCGAGGTCGTCGTGCGTCCCGCCGAGGGCGATCGACGGGATCCCGGACGCGGCCGCGAGCGCGTGCCAGGTCTCGGCGTCCTCGGCGAACGGGACGACCGCGACTCGGGCCGCGCGCAGCCAGGTCGTCGGGTCGGCGACCGCGCCCGCGACGACCGCCGCGGGCACCGGCGCGCCGAGCCGGTCGTGCGGATCGTCCCCGCAGATCACGACCGGGTGCGCCGTCGCGATCGACGCGAGCGCCGGGCCGACCGACCTCGCGTACCACGAGAGCTCCGCGTCGCTCCGGCAACGCGAGCTCGCGAGCACGACGACGCCGTCGCGCGACGCGAGGTCGCCGCCGGCCCCGGGAGCGTCGACGCGCGCGTCGCGCGCCGGCACGAGCGCGTACGGGACGCCGGTCCTGTGGCGCGGCGAGGAGCCGAGCAGGAGGTCGACCGGCAGGCCCGGGGGCAGGTCGGGGCCGCCCGAGGCGAGGTCGACGACGATCGCTGCGGTCGGCAGGACCGCGCGGGCCGCGCCGACGCTCGAGACCGCGCGGGCGGTCACGAGGACCGTGTCGAAGGGGCGCTCCGCCGCGCACCGCGCGATCGACGAATTCGCGGCCTTGTCGTCCTCCGCCCGCGACTGAAGGCCGCTCGTCGTCCATCCGCGCAGGCGTACTCCCCGGCGCTCGAGCATTGCGCTCGAGGCCTGCGAGGGGTCCGGTGCGAGCAGCGTCACGTCGTGGCCGGCTCGTGCGAGTACGAGCGCGAGCCCGACGGCACGCGGATTGCACGACTCGCGGTCCGCGACGAGCACCGAGCGCGCCACTCGGGGGCCGCACGCGGACGGCGGAACGCCTGCGCCGGCGGCGTCCGCAGCAGCCGTGCGCACGCGCTCGAAGCGCGCGGCGAGCGCCGGCGCGATGGCCGACACCTCGGTGGCGACGGTCGCCGCGTCGACGGTGTCGAGGGCGAGCGCCGCAGCGGTGAACGTGAGCCGGGCGCGTGGGTCGCCGAAGACCGCGTAGGCCGCGGCCGCCGCGAGCACCCGGTCGCGCGGCGCGATGCGGGAGTCCGCCGACGTCGCTACGAGTGGGCACGCGGACGAGAGGCCCGCGGCGCGCAACCGTGAGGACCAGACGAGCTGGCGGGAGACGTCGAGCCGCCGCGCGACGTGTGTCGCGGCGGCGAGCACGGGTGCCGATGCGGGCGCTCGCTCGTACCACGAGTCGAGCGTCCGGTCGGCGACCGCCGGCTGCAGCTGGAGCAGCTGCGGGACGAAGTGCTGGAGCCGGTCGCCGATCGCGTCGTAGGCCTCCTGCGCGCCACGCCCCGCGGCGTCGAGGCACTCGAGCAGCAGGCCGACGTGGGCGTCGACCCCGCCGCTCTCGCGGATCGAGCGGAGCAGCGCGTCGGCGGCCTCGCCGTGGCGACCGAGCCCGAGCAGGGCTTGAGCCTCGGGCACGGCGACCGTCGCGCGCGAGTACTCGAACCCGTCCTCGTCGATCGCGTCGCGGACACGTCCGAAGTGCTCGAGCGCGCGGTCGTGGTGACCGAGCGCGAGGTGGGCGGCACCCGCGAGGGAGTCGGCGAGCGACGTGTTCGACGAGATCGCCCGCAGCCGGTCGATCTCCTCGAGGGCCTCCTCGGCGCGCCCGAGCGCGAGGAGGCAGTTCACGGACGTGCGGAGCGCGAGGCGCGCGGTCGAGGGGGCTGACGCGACCTCGGCGGCCCTCCGGCAGTGCGCGAGCGCCTCCTCGAACCTCCCGTTCAGGACGTACGAGCGGCCGAGGCTCGCGAGGCGCACCCCCCAGTCGAGCTCGGACCTGCCCGCGAGGTCGGCGAAGGCCGTCCGCACGTTGCGCACGGCCTTGTCGCGCCCGGTGATGTGGGACTGGAGGTAGCCGCGATGGGTGATCCGGACGAGCGAGGTGAGCTCGCGGGCGAGCTCCCGCGCGCCGGCTCGCGCGACGACGAGCTCGTGGAGCCGCCCCTCCCAGTGCCCGTACGCGCGGCGGAACAGCCGGCACGCAGGGTGGACGAACGTCGATGCGGCCTCGTTGCCCTGCTGGTTCTCGATGTGCACGACGAACGCCTCGCGCTCGGCCGTCATCGCGGCGAGCGAGTCGCGCAGCCCCGCGGGATCGGAGCACACGAGCGACTCGTCCGCGTCGACCCACAGGATCCACTGGCCGCGGCAGGCGGCGAGCGCGTCGTTGCGGGCGCGACCGAAGTCGTCGTCCCAGTATCCGGCGAGCACGCGCGCGCCGGCACGCGACGCGATGTCGACTGTCGCGTCGGTCGAGCCCGTGTCGTACACGACGATCTCGTCGGCGACGGCGGCGAGCGACTCGAGGCACCGGGGGAGCTCGAGCTCCTCGTCCTTGACGATCAAGCACGCGGTCACGAGCGGGAGGTCCGCGTCTCGCGGGTCGGGGCGCAGCGGCACGCCGCCGCGGTGGTGCACGTAGCACCGTTCGACGACGGCGAGGTGCAGCCCGAGCGCGCGAAGCGAGGTCGAGACGTGCGCCGGGTCGTAGCCGCGCGTCGCGACCGCCTCGAGGCCGCCGATCGCCTCGAGGCGGTCGCGACGGAGCGCGAGGCAGGGTCCTGCGAGCACGTCCGCCTCGGTCGGCCGGGTTTGCGAGGCCGCGAGGTCGCGTGCGAACTGGCGGCGCAGGCCGATCTCGTGCGGACGGTACGGCACGCCGACCTGGAGCTCGTCGCCGTCCGCGAGGTTCGTGCGCGGCGCGACCGCGCCCAGCGCGTCGTCCTCGAGCGCGTCGACGAGCGCGTCGATCCATCCCGGTACGAGCTCGAGGCGGTCCTCGACGAACACGACGGCCGGGCGCAGTCTCGGGGCCGCGGCGCCGGTGACCCGCGCGAGCGCGCCGCCGCGTGCCGGCCGGCGCCACGCGCCGGGGTCGTCGGGCCCCGGGCGGGCGCTCCCGACGACGAGGACGTTGTCGTGCTCGCCGAGGTCGGCCGCGACGTGTGCGAGGAAGGCCTTCGTCGCCTTGCGATCGTCGCCCGCCACGACGCAGATCGTCGCCGCGATTGCTCGGCCCATCGGTCCTCCCTCGCCGCTACCGGGTGCGCGCGCCGGCTACCGCCGGCGGCTGCGCTCGGAGGTCCCTTACGGCATCGCGGAAGAATCGTTCAAGTCCCGCCGCGCTCGCGCCGATAGATCACTCGGTCCTCGAAACGGGGGCTCCCGGGCGCACCGAGCGTTCGGGACCAGCAACGACGGCCCGCACGGACGCGGGCCGTACTCACGAGAATCGGAGAAACGGATGTCTTCTCTCGTCGTGAACACGAACCTGTCTGCCATCGGCGCGTACAACAACTTGAACGCGACCGACACGCAGATGAGCAAGGCGATCCAGGAGCTGTCGTCGGGTCTTCAGATCCAGACGGCGGCCGACGGTCCCGCCGCGTACGTGCAGAGCCAGGCGCTCGAGTCCCAGGCGAACGGCTACCAGCAGGCGATCTCGAACGCGCAGGACGGCGTCTCGCTCGTCCAGACCGCGTCGGGCGCGCTGAACCAGATCTCGTCGATCCTCCAGACGATGGACCAGTTGGCGGTCTCCTCGGCGAACGGCGCCACGAACGACGCGACGTCGCTCAGCGCCAACCAGCAGGAGTTCAAGAACCTCCAGTCGAGCATCGACCAGATCGCGAGCACGACGAGCTACGGCACCACGAACCTGCTCGACGGCACGTTCTCGAACCAGACCCTCCAGGTCGGGGCGTTCGACTACACGAGCCAGCAGATCACGCTCAGCATCGGTGGCGCGTCGACCGGCGCGCTCGGCGTCGCCAGCGGCTCGGCGTCCGTCGGCACCGCGCAGGCCGCGGCGAGCGCGATCGCACTCGTCCAGGCGGCGATCGCGTCGGTCGACTCCATCGAGGCGAACGTCGGTGCCATCCAGAACCAGCTCCAGGCCATCGCTGCCAACCTCACGGTCGGCCAGCAGAACCTGAGCGCTGCGAACAGCCAGCTCGTCGACGTGAACATGGCGCAGATGATGACGCAGTTCTCGACCGACCAGATCCTGATGCAGACGGGTACGGCGATGCTGTCCCAGGCGCAGCAGGCACCTGCTCTCGTCGAGAAGCTCATCTGATCGACGTCTCGTGGCGCCCCGTAGGACCGACCGGTCCTGCGGGGCGCCGAGGCGTCCGGCCGAAGTGGATCGGGAGCGATGACCACGAGCGCAACGACAGCGACGGGTTCGAGCAACAACGCACCGCTGATCGTGAACGGCCTGATTTCGGGCATCAACACGACGTCGGTCATCAACGCACTTCTCCAGGCGTACCAGGCGCCGATCACGAACCTGCAGAACGAGCAGACGTCGCTCGGCGGCAAGGCCGGCGACTATGGCGTCGTGAACACCGATCTCCAGCGGCTCGTGACCGCCGCCCAGGCGCTGAGCACGAGCTCCTCTTGGAACCTCGCGACGGCGTCGACGTCCGACTCGACCGTCGCGACCGCGGTCGCGTCCCCTGGCGCGCAGCACGGGACCACGACCTTCACGGTCGACCAGCTCGCGCAGGGCAACATCATCGCCTCCCAGGGAGGCGTCGCGTCGACTGGCACGGTCGTGACCTCCGCTGCGTCACTGCTGCTCGCGACCGGCGGTGACGCGCTCGGACTGTCGAGCTTCTCCTCGACGGGAGCGCTCGCCCTCGGGAGCCACGCGATCGACGTGACCCAATCCTCGTCGGCCGGCACGGTCACGGGCGCCACGGCGCTGCCGGCGACGTCCACGATCACCACGGGATCGAACGACACGCTCGCCTTGTCGGTCAACGGGACCGCGTACACGCTCACGCTCGCGGCGGGAACGGCCGAGACGCCGACCGGCGTCGTCGCCGCGATCAACGCCGCCTCCACCGCGGCGGGTGCGGGTGTCACCGCGTCGCTCAGCTCCACCGGCGCGCTGCAGCTCGCGACGAACGAGCAGGGCAGTGCTGCGAGCCTCTCGGTGACCGGCGGCACCGCGCTCGCGACGCTCGGGCTGATCTCGGGCCAGTCCGGAACCGGCACGGACGCCGTCGTGACCGTCGACGGCACCTCGACGACCCTGTCCTCGATCACACCGGGATCGGCGGTGACCCTCGGTGCGCCAGTCGGATCGATCGTCGCCACCGTCGCCTCCTCGCCGGGCGCGGGAGGCGCGCTGCTCAAGGCCGGGAGCGCGTCGGCCGACCTCGTGTCGACGGGCACCGGCAGCCTGTCCGACGTCGTGTCCGCGATCAACGGTGCGAACCTCGGAATGACTGCGTCCGCGGTCCAGGACTCGGCGGGCTCGTACCTGCTCCAGGTCGCCGCGAACGGCACCGGGCTCGCGGGCTCCGCGAGCGTGGACGCGAGCGCGTTCGCCGGAGGCGCCCTCGGCTCCCTGAACACGATCGCGTCGGCGCAGGACGCGCTCGTGAACGTCGGCGGCACGGGCGGCTACCAGCTGAGCTCGTCGACGGACGTCTTCACGAACCTTCTCTCCGGAACCGCGGTGACCGTCGCGGCGACCGGGCACGCCACCGTGACCGTCGCACCCGACGCGTCGGGCGAGGCCACGCAGGTGAGCACGCTCGTCAGCAGTGCCAACCAGGTGCTCACGGACATCAACCAGGTCGCCGGGTACAACGCGGCGACGAAGACCGGCGGTCCGCTCATGGGCTCCGCGGTGCTCCAGGGCATCCAGCAGCAGATCCTGTCGATCTTCGCGAGCGCCGCGGGCGCGTCGGGCTTCGGCAACGCGCTGTCCGCGGGCGTCAGCCTCACGTCGACGGGCTCGGTCACCTTCGACCAGACGAAGTTCGAGAGCGCGTTCAGCGCCAACCCGACGAAGGTCGCCGCGCTGTTCGCGCAGGGTGGCACGTTCGCCCCGACATCGTCGACCTACACGGGCTCCGTGAGCTTCGTGTACGCGAACGACTCGACGCAGAGCGGGACCTACGACGTGCAGGTGAGCCAGTCCGCGACCCAGGCGAGCGTCACCGGCGCGGCGCTCCCGGCCGGCTCGGTGAGCGCGGCCGAGACGCTCACGTTCGCGTCGTCCGGCGCGACGGCCTCGTACACGACGACCGCGGGGGAGTCGCTCGCGACGATCGCCTCAGGCCTCGACCAGCAGTTTGCCGCGCAGGGTCTCGGCCTGTCCGCGTCGGTCGTCAACAGCGGGACCCAGCTGTCGGTGACGAGCAACGCGTACGGGAGCGGCACGACCTTCTCCGTCACCTCGACGAGCACGGCGGCGGGCACGACCGGACTCGGCGGGGCAACGGCCGGCACACCGACCACGTACTCCGGGACCGACGTCGTGGGCACGATCAACGGCGTCGCCGCGACGGGGTCGGGGCAGGTGCTCACGGCTCCGTCGAGCGACCCGACGCTTGCGGGCATCTCGCTCATGGTCGCGGCGTCGGGCATCACGAGCCTCACGGACCTCGGGTCCTTCACGTACTCGCCCGGGCTCGCGCAGCAGCTCCAGACGCTCGCGAACACCGCGTCGAACCCGGTGAACGGCACGGTCACGACGACGATCTCGAGCCTCACGAACGAGTCGTCGGGCCTCAACACGCAGATCGCGAACTACCAGTCGGTCGCGACGGCCCAGCAGACCCTCCTGCAGAACGAGTTCGCGAAGATGGAGACCACGCTCGGGACGCTCAAGAACCAGGCTGCCGCGCTCGGCAGCCAGATCGCGCAGCTCCCGTGAGCGTGGACGCCGCAGTCCAGGACGAGTCGCTCCGTCGGTACCTCGCGGACCAGGTCCGGACCGCGACGCCGGCCCAGCGGCTCGTCATGCTCTTCGATCAGCTCCGACGCGATCTCCACTGCGCCGCGGCCGCGTTCGAAGGTGGCACGTTGAAGGAGATCTCCGACAACCTCGTCCATGCGCAGCACGTCATCATCGCCCTGCGCGACCCCCTCGACACCGAGACCGAGCTCGGGCGCGCGCTCTCGGGCATCTACGGCTTCTGCCTCCAGCACCTCGTCACGACCAACCTCACGAAGGACCCGTCGATGCTCCCCGACGTCCAGGCGATCGTCGACCGCCTCGCCGACGCCAATCGCGCGGCGGCGGCGTCGTTGCAGGTTCCCGCCAGTGTCGGCTGACGCCGGCCGCCGGCACCGCGCGTGGTCCGCCGCGCTCGACGCAGGCGAGCAGTGGGTCGCGCAGGCGCGCGCGAGCCTCGAGTCCGGCGGTCCGATGCCGGGCGCGGGCCTCGTCGCGTTCCCCGAGGTCCCGCCGCCCGGAGAGCTCGATTCGCGCGCCCGGCTCCTGTCCGTCGCGCAGCGCGATCTCGAGATCGCCCTCCGCGAGCGGGTGGCGATCCTCGGTGCCGCGATGTGCGACGAGCCGGCCGCCACGCGCACCGCGATCGCGCTGTACTTCGACCGCTCAGCCTGACTGCCCCTCCGGTGCGACCGGCGTGACGAGGCCGTGCCGCGCGAGCTGCGCGAGCCGCGCGCGGGCCTGGTCGGTCAGATCCGGGCCCGACGCCCCGCGCGGCGAGCCCCACGCGTGCTCGGCGAGCTCACCCGGACCACGTCGCCCGTCCACCGCGGCGAGCAGCGCTGCGCTCGGGCCGTCGAGCAGCACCGCTCCCACGCCGTCGGCACGGGCGACGCGTGCTGTCGGATCCGCCTCGAGCACGAGCCCCGGCGCAGGAGCGAGCCGCGTCCGGGGGCCCGGTGCGGCGACGACGCGGACGGGTGCGTGGGAATCGCGGCCGCTGTCGGGTTCGCAGGCCGTGCGCGTGGCCTCGACGGTCGCCCCGCACACCCCGGTCGCGCCGAGCCCCCGGAGCGACGCCTGATAGGCCGCGTACGCGGCGGCGAAGCTCTCGGCGCCGCCGTGCGCGGCGACGCTCGCAGCGAGCTCGGCGACGTAGGGCTGGAGTGGGTGGGTCTCCCCGAGCGTGAGGCGGACCGCGAGCCCGCTCGACAGCGTCCCGAGCTCGCGGAGCAGGATCGGGCCCCGGTCGTCGCAGATGAGCTGACAGCGCGCGACGAGCGTCCCACCGGGTCGCAGGTGCGCCACTGCGCCCGCGAGCACCCTGCGGATGACGCCGAGGCCGTCGGGGCCGGCCGCGACGGTGGAGCGCAGCCGCGTGCCGGGGGCGGCCGGCACGTACGGAGGCAGGGTGACGACGAGGTCGAACGTCTCGCCGGCAAGCGCGTCGAAGCAGTCGGAGAGCGCGTAGCGCACCGGGTGGGGCGTGTCGTTGAGCAGCGCGTTGAGCGCGGCGAGCTCGAGCGAGCGCTCCTCGACGTCGGAGAGCAGCACCTCCGACGCGCCGCGCGCCGCGAGGAGCCCCTGAATCCCACAGCCCGCGCCGAGGTCGAGGACGTGAAGGCCGCGCGCGTCGGGAATCGACGCGGCGAAGGTGAGGGAGTCCGGTCCGAGGTACGCGCTCGCGCCGAGCCCGTCCGGGTGGTCGCCACTTGCGCTCGGAGACGAGTAGCTCGGCGGCCGACCGGTTAGCAGGAGGCCGCCGAGGGCGGGCGCGACCACCCACCCGCTCGTCGCGAGCCGCTCGCCGGGTCCCCCGTGGACCAGCCCGCACGATTGGAGCGCGCGGACGACGCCGTGCAGCGCATCGCCGGAGCGAGCGTCCGCGACCATGTGCGGCGCGACCGCGCCGAGCGAGAACAGTGCGAGGGTCGCGCGCTCCTCGTCGGTCAGCCCGACGAGACCGGCGAGCGTGGCTTCGCCCGCGGCCGATGTCGGCGCGAAGAGCGCGCCTCCTGTGACGAGCGGGTAGAGCCGCGGATAGCCGACCGAGCGCAGCAGGCGGGCGAGCGCTCGCATCGCCCCCGGAGCGCCGGGATGTGGCGGGCGGACGGTTCCGAGCTCGCGCGCCTCGGTGCTCGGCCTGTCGCGGGCGCCGCCGAGCCCGTTCACGGTGCGGGAGTCCCGAGCATCGCCGCGGCGCGCGCGCGGCGCGCGGTGGGCAGCGCGTCGATCGCACCGAGGACGTCGGGGAGCACCGACGAGCCGGCCGAGTGGACCCGGGAGGTCCTCGTCACCGCGGGCAGCGCGTAGACGAACGCGAGGAGGCGGGCGACCGCGACGTAGATCTCGGCAGGGATCTGCTGGTCGACCTCGCACACCGCGTAGAGGTAGCGAGCGAGCGGGGGGTCCTCGACGATCGGCACCTCGGCCTCGGTCGCGCGTGTCCTGATCGCGCGAGCGAGGGCGTCGGATCCCTTCGCGACGACGACCGGGGCCGCGCCCGTCCCGGGTGTGTACTGGAGCGCGACCGCGTAGTGGGTCGGGTTCGTCACGACGACGTCGGCGCGCCGAATCGCGGAGGCGATCTGGGACCGGACCATCGCGTACTGACGCTTGCGCAGCTCGTTCTTCGTGTGCGGGTTCCCTTCGGCGGCCTTCGCCTCCTCCTTCACCTCGTACTTCGTCATCTTGAGGCTCTGGAGGAGCTTGTGGCGCTGGAACGCGTACTCCGCGAGGCCGATGAGCACGCTCACGAGCGCGAGGATCCTGACGAACCGGAGGATCGACGAGGCGGTCTCGCGGAGGATGGGCGCGAGGCCGACGGGCGAGGTCCCGGTCACGGACGTGACGAGGCTGTGGACCGCCGCGTAGCCGGCGAACCCGAGGATCGAGAGCTTGAGGACCTGCTTGACGAGTTGCACGACCATCTGGGATCCGACGAGGTGCTTGACGCCGTTCTTCGGGTTCACCCGGTCGAACTTCGGCTTCGCCGCCTTGAGCGAGAACGAGCGACCCGTCTGTGCGATGTTCGAGACGACCGCGAGCACGGCGAACAACCCGCCGACCGGGACCATCACGACGACCACGATCCGCAGGCCCGCCGTGAGCACGGCGAACGCCCCGGCGGAGGTGGGTGCGCCCATGACGTTGCGGGCCTGCGCGACGAGACCGACGACGCGGGACTCGGTGTTCGAGTAGAGCCACGGGAGCAGGAAGCTGGCGACGAGCGCGCCGACCCATCCGGAGACGTCCGGGGACCGCGCGACCTGGCCGCGGTCGCGAGCTTCCTTCTTGCGCTTCGCAGTGGGCGGCTCGGTCCGAGCGTGCTTGTCCTCGCTCGCCACGTCAGTGCCCGCCGAACAGCGAGGCCGTGTCGCCGAGCGCGCGCGACACGAGCTGTGCGACGTATCCCGGCAGGACGGAGATCCCGAGGCCGACGAGGACGATGGCGAGCACGATCTGGAGTGGCATCCCGAGGATCCAGACGTTCATCTGGGGCGCGGCCTTCGAGAGGAGCGCGAGCACGATCTGCGTCGCGAACAACACGACGAGGATCGGCGCCGCGATCTCGAGCGCGGACGTGAACAACGTCGCGAGGTCGAGCACGACGACCTCGCCGATGCGGCTCGTCGACGAGAGCGTGAACCCGGCGGTGCCGAACGAGCGCGCGAAGCCGTCGACGAGATAGAGGTATCCACCCGACACGAGGAGCAGCGCCATCGCGACCTGCTCGAAGAACTGCCCGATCATCGGTGTCTGGTCGAGGCTGAGCGGGTCGATCGACGCGGGCAGGTTCAGCCCGCCCATGAGGTCGACGAAGCTGCCCGCGCTCGTGATCGTGCTGATGAGCAGGTACACGACGTAGCCGATCGCGGCCCCGGTAACGACCTGGAGCACGAGGTCGCCGACGAAGCTCGGCGCGGTGGTCGGGATCGCGGACGCGGGGATCAGCGGGCCGACGAGGAGCGCGAGCCCCGATGCGAGGCACGTCGTCGCGATCGGGGGGATCGCGCGCCGGTTCGAGAACGGCGGGACCAGCATGAGCCACCCGAGCGCCCGGGCGAGCGCGAGGAGGAACCCGACGAGCCAGCGGTAGTTCAGCGTGAGCGCCACGGCTACCCGCCGGCGAGCAGCTGCGGCAGGCTCGCGAAGAGCGAGTGGACGTACGCGATGAAGACGCCGAGCATCCAGTGGCCGGCGAGCATGACGACCAGGCCGACCGCGACGACCTTCGGCACGAAGGTGAGCGTGGCCTCCTGGATCTGCGTGACCGACTGGAACAGCGAGATCACGAGGCCGACGGCCATCGCCGACAGCATGATCGGAGCGGCGATCTTCGCTCCGGTCATCATCGCGTTCGCCGCGATCTGCAGGACCTGCGCCTCGTTCATCTGAAGCTCGACACGAGGGACTGGAGCACGAGGACCCAACCGTCGACGAGGACGAAGAGCAGGAGCTTGAACGGGAGCGAGACGAGTGTCGGGGGGAGCATGACGACGCCCATCGACATGAGCGTCGCCGACACGACGAGGTCGATGATGAGGAAGGGCACGAAGATGACGAACCCGATGATGAACGCGCTCTTGAGCTGTGTGAGCAGGAAGGCCGGGATGATCGACGCGAGCGGCGCGTTCATGGGCTTCGCAGGGTTGTAGCGACCGATCTTGTCGGTGACCGCGAGCTCCTGGGCGCCCGTCTGCTTGAGCATCCAGGTCTTCAGCGGGACCTCGGCCTCGCGGTAGGCCTGGGTCGCGTTGATCCTCCCGTGCAGGTACGGCTGGAGCGCGTCGTGGTTCATCGCGTTGAGCGTCGGGGTCATGAGGAACAGCGAGATGAACAGCGCGATGCCGACGAGCACCTGGTTCGGCGGCGTCGTCGAGAGCCCCAGCGCCTGGCGCGTGAGACCGAGCACGATGATGATGCGGACGAACCCGGTGCAGAGGATGAGCAGGGACGGCGCGACGGACAGGAAGGTGCCGACGAGGATGACGAGGATGCTCGTCGTCGGCTTCGAAAGCGTGTTGCCGAGGTTGATCGACACCGACGTCGACGCGAGGTGCGCGGCGTAGGGGTCGAGCATCGTTAGGTGCACGGGGAAGGTCCGTTTCCTCTCCGCTCGGCGTGCTCAGCGCCGGAGGGTCGCGTTGCGTAGCGAGTCGAGCAGCGAGGCCGGACGCTCCGGCGCGGCGCCGGCGACGCTCATCACGGAGGCGCGGGTCGCGTCGGGCCGTGCGACCGTCGAGCGCGCCGCGGCGCACATCGCCGCGCTCGTGGCTGCTCCGGCACCCGCCGCGTCTGCGGCGTCCGGCGCTCCGCCGACCGCCGCGCCGTCGTTCCGCGGGTCGTTGAGGAACGTGATCGTCGATCCCGCGATGCCGACGAGGATCTCCCGGCCGCCCCATCGCACGGTCGCGATGGAGAGGTCCTTTCCCAGCGACTGGCGGCTCACGACCGCGAGTCCGTCGCCCGAGGTGCGTCGCTTCGACGGCGACGCGCCGCCGCGCATGCGAGCGAGCCCCTTCCCGAGGCCCCAGATCGACACGACGATCACCGCGAGCGCGACGACCATCTGGAGGAGCGAGTGGCCGACGGACACGTCGGGGAGAGTCTTCACAACTGCGGATGCGAGCGTCGGTGCCACGGTCATCGTCCTTCCTTCGACAGGTCCGCGCCGATGACCTCGCTCACGCGGACGCCGAGGTTGGTGTCGTCGATCACGACGATGTCGCCTCGGGCGAACAGCGTCCCGTTCACGAGCACGTCGACCGGGCTGTTGCGCGCGCGGTCGAGCTCGAGCGACTGTCCCGGGCGCACGTCGAGGAGCTCGTGCAGGCGGAGCCGTGCCCTGCCGAGCACGACCTCGACCTTCAGCTCGACCTGGCCGAGCGTCTCGATCGGCATGCGGCTCGCTCCCTGCTGGTCGTCGTTCGCCGGGTAGCCCCGTCGCCTGCCGTCACCGGGGTTTCCCGCCGGCGGGTCTGCGACGACGTCCGCGTCGACCAGCTCGCCGTCGCCGACGAGCGCCACGTTCTCCTCACTCATCTCCGCTCTCCCTCTTGCTCACGACCGTGCAGACCAATTTGTTGCCGTTCTCGACGAGGATCCCGGTCCCGAAGGGCGTGTCCTGCACGACGAGCTGGAGCTCGTACGGCCCGTCGCTCGGCTCCTGTTCGATGTGGATCACGTCGCCGACCCGGAGGCTGAGCAGCTCGGCGGGCGTCAGGCTGATCGGCGGGTACTCGACCTTCAGCTCCATCGGGACCGAGAGGATCCGCCGACGCGCCTCCTTGCGGTCGACCATGCCCTCCATCCCCTCCGAGCTCTGGTGGCGCTCGATGTGCTCGAGCACCGGAAGGAGCACGGTGAGCGGGAGCGAGAGCAGGATCGTCTCGGGGTCGTGGTCGGCGATCGTGACCGCGAGCTCGACGATGAGGCACATCACGCCCGGTCGGCCCACCTGGACGAGCAGGGCGCTCGAGGAGTTCTGGACGAGGCCGACGTTCAGCGACACGAGCGTCGCGAACGGGGGTGGCAGCTCGTTCCAGATGACGTCCGTGAGCGTCCCGACGAGCGCGCGCTCGATCTCGGTGAGCTGCGCACGATCGGGCTGGTTCGCCCCGTCCCCGCCGAGATGGAAGTCGAGGAGCTCGAGCACGAGCGGCACCGGGATTTGCATGACGACCCGCCCCTCCAGCGGGAGCAGCACCGCGCTCGACACGAACGTCGGATCGGGTAGCGATGAGGAGTGCTCCTCCCACGTACGCTGCTCGAGCGAGACGAGCTCGACGTGCGCGGGCTGTCGGATGGCCGAGGTGAGCGAGCTCCCGATCCGGTGCGCGACGGTCTCGAGGATCGGCTGGAGGCGTCGCAGGCGTGCGCGTTCGACGGTCTCCTGACGGTGCAGATCGAAGACGCGGATCCGGTTCGACCCGGCGGCGACGACGGTCGAGGGGGCCTCGACCATGTCGACAGCGCTGCGCGTCCCGCTTGGCGCAGGTGCGTCCTGCTCCACGAAGGTGCTCACGGCACGTTCTCGAGCGCCTGGATCACCTGGCTGCTCGTCGTGAGCGTCTTGGTGTTCGCGGTGTAGGCCTCCTGAGCGGTGATGAGGTTCGTGAGCTCCGTGCCGAGGTCGACGTTCGACTGCTCGAGCTCTCCGCCGAGCAGCGCGCCGCGACCGCCCGTTCCCGGCGTACCGATGAGCGCCTGGCCCGAGTTCGGGCTCGTCGCGTACAGCCCGCCACCCTGGTCCGAGAGCCCGCCCGCGTTCGCGAAGGAGGCCAGCGCGATCTGGCCGAGGGCGAGCGTCGCGCCGTTCGAGAACGCGCCCGTGATCGTGCCGTTGGAGCCGATCGAGTAGCTCTGCAACGTGCCGGACGCGTAGCCGTCCTGCTGGTTGATCTGGATGGTGGACGCGGCGGCGTACTGGGTCACGGCGTTCGCGGTGCCGGGCGCGGGGAAGTTGAACGACCACGTGTCGCCCGTCGGGAAGCTGTAGCCCGTGGGCATGGTGCCCGCCGGGAGCGAGAACGAGCCGTTCGCGTTCGCGGTCACCCCGGTGATCGACTTCACCCCGCCGGTCGTCGGGTCGAACGTGACCGTCGGCGCGGTCGCCCAGATATTGCTCGCCGCGCCGCCCGCGGGGTTCGGGACCGTTCCCTGCACGGTCCAGGCGTTGGCCGTGCCCGTGACGCCGGTGAACGTCAGGGTTACCGGCACGACGTTGCCGAGTGCGTCGTACGCGTTGTAGGTCGTCGTCTCGACCGGCGCGGTGCCGGTCCCGCTCCAAGCCGGCAGGTTGCCGCCGAGGTCGAGCGTCGTGGTCGCGGTCGCGCCGATGGTCTCGCCCTGCGGGATCTTGATGGCCGTGAGCGGCGCGTTGGTGTTCACGGTTCCGCTCCCACTCGCCTGCCAGCCCATGATGAGCCCGCCGGACTGCGTGCTGAGGTTGCCGTTGCCGTCCGTCGTGAGGCTGCCGTCGCGCGTGAACAGCTGCTGGCCGCCGCTCTGCACGACGAGGTAGCCGCCTCCCTGGATCGCGACGTCGTTCGGGTTACCCGTCTGTTCGAGCGAGCCCTCCTGGAGGTTCACCTCGTTCGCAGCGACGCGCACTCCCGATCCGACCGCGACGGGGTTGATGCCGGCGCCCCCGGGCGTCGGGCCGGACGCGCCCGAGATCTGCTCGGCGAGCAGGTCCTGGAACTGCACCTGGCTGGACTTGTAGCCGACGGTGTCGGCGTTCGCGATGTTGTTGCCGATGCTGTCGAGGTAGGTCTGGTTCGCCTGGATCCCGGAGACCGCTGCGAGTACCGATCGTTCCGTCATCTACGTGCTCCTTCGTGTCGTGGCTGTTCGTGGCGCCGTCCCCGGAGGGGGGCGGGGGGCGGTGGGGCGTGCGGGCGCGTCAGCTGCTGACGCCCGTGATGTCCGTGAGGGGCACCGACGTGCCGTTCACCTTGAGTGTCGGTGCGCCGGTCGCGCTGAGCGTCACGTCGGTGACCGAGCCCGTGATCGTGTTCCTCGCGACCGTCGCGGTGACCGTGCGCCCGATGAGGCCGGTCGCCTCGGTGTCCTGCGAGGTCGTCTGCGCCGCGGTGATCGCCGACGTCTGCGTGGTCACGGACTCCATCTGGGCGAGGGCCGAGGTCTGCTGCAGGATCGTCGCCGGGTCGGTTGGGCTGGTCGGGTTCTGGTTCTGGAGCTCCGCGACGAGAAGCTGCAGGAACATCTGCGGGTTCGACAGCTGGCTCGCCATGTTCGACGTCGAGGACTTCGCAGTAGCGGGGGAGCCTGCGGCACCGGAGCTCCCTGCGCCCGACGCGCCCGACGCGCCCGACGAGCCGGTTGCCGGGGCCGGCGTTGGGGTGCCACTGGGAGCCGGCACGGCGAGCGTGTTGAGCAGCGAGGTGAGCGGGCCGATCGAGGCGATGTCCATCGTGATCCTCCGATGCCTAGAGCCGTACGTCGAGAAGGCGGTGTGTCGAAGCGCTGCGCGCGCCGGTCGCGGCGAACGCCGGCGCGGCCGGTGCGGCCGTGACGGTCGAGGTGTCCGGACGCGCCGGCGGGACGCCGGCGGGCTGGCCGGACCCGCCGCCCGGTTCGCGGTAGGTGGACGCGAATGCGCCGGAGCCCGCGTCCCCGAGGAGCACCGTCGTGCTCTGGCTGCCCTGCGCGAGGCCGCTCTGCAGGTCCGGGAGGGACGATCGCAGTGCGCTCGCGCCGGCGTCCGTCGTCGCGACGAGTCGGACGGTCACCTGCTCGGCGGTGACCGTGAGCGTCGCCCGCACGTCGCCGAGCTCGATCGGGTGCAGCACGATGGTCATCACCTGGGTTCCCGTGACGGTCGTACGCAGGGGCGACAGCACGGACACGATCTGGCTCGCGACGCCCGGCAGCTGTTGGGCGCCGGTGACCGGCGGTGCGTCCGCACGCCCCGTCCCGGATGCCGCTGCGGGTGATGCCGGGGCGACGGCAGCACCGTTCGCGACCGATGCCATCGCCGCCGACCCGTGCACAGGCGAGCCCGCGCCGTCCGCGCCGCGGGTGGCCGGGGTCGCTGCCGCCGCCGCCGGCGCCGCGGCTGCGGCCGACG
>DAHUXW010000098.1 GCA_027306925.1 Acidimicrobiaceae bacterium
GAGACGGCGAAGTCGGTGTCGCTGCACTGGCAGCGGGCGCCGCCGGGGCAGACGGGCAGCTTCGTGTTGCTGCCGCCGATGTCGGCGCGACGGTCGTCGGCGTCGTGCTCGGGTCAGGCGGCCAGGGCACGCCCGTCGCCCGCGACACGCCGGTCGCGCGTGCGCTCGAAGCCGTCGTCGTGCGGGCTCTCGCGCTCGAGCAGAACCTCGGCGCCCCGGCGCCCCCAGGCGTCGCCGACCCGGCGTGGGCGCTTCGCGGCGTCGCGTCCGTCGGGCCGGCCGGCTCGCCGCACCTCGCGCGTCCGGGCCGGCCGTGGGTGCGGCCGGACGGGACGGTCGCGTTCCTCGGCGCCGCACAGGCGGCCTCGATCCTCGCGGCCCAGATCAGCGAGCTTCGCGCGCTGTCGGCCGGCGGGCTCCGGTCCGAGCTTCTGGGCGAGCTGCGGTCCATTGTCTCGGGCGAGCGGCACTCGACCGCGACGCTGTCGTCGCCGGGCGGCGCACGCCCGGTGCGGTGGTTCTCGGTCACCGTCGACGGCGCGCGGGCGACGGTCGACGGCTACGTGGACACCTGGGACGAGCGGACGACGGTGCGCCGGTCGCGCGCCGGGGCCGGCGCGTGGGCCGCGAGCTCCCACGTCGAGGTTGCGGAGGTCGAGGCGCTCGCGACGCTCGAGCGTTCGGGCGGGGTCTGGCGCGTCGACTCGCTCGCGCAGAAGCCCTACCAGCAGGCAACCTGAGCGCGCCGGTCGGCGCCCGCGGTCAGCGCGCCGGAGCGGCCGGCCACCGTTGCGCGCGGGCGCCGCGCGAGCCGCGGACGAGATCCGCCGCCTGCTCCGCGATCATCACGGTCGGCGCGTGGGTGTGGCCGCGCGGGATCGTCGGCATCACCGACGCGTCGACTACGCGCAGCGCCCGCACGCCTCGCACGCGCAGCTCGGCGTCCACGACCGACGCGGTGTCGACACCCATGCGGCACGTCCCGACCGGGGGGGAGAGCGTCTGGGCGAGCTCCGAGATCGCCGCGTCGACGAGCGCCTCGCCGTCACGCGCGGCGGGCGCGACGACCGGTCCGAGCTCGTCGGCGAGGGGCGCGGTCGCGGCGATCCGTGCGCACAGCCGGACGCCGGCGGCGAGCACCGCGCGGTCCGTCCCGCCCGGGTCGCTCAGGTAGCGCGGGTCGACGACCGGCTTCGCGCCCGCGTCCGGCGAGGCGATCCGCACCGTGCCGCGGCTCGCGGGGCGAAGCAGCACCGCTGCGAGCGTGACGCCGTGCGCTCGCGGCAGCGTGAGCCCCTCGTCGAGGAAGAGCGCGGGCGCGAAGCCGATCTCGAGGTCCGGGTCGGCGACGCCGTCGTCGCTGCGGACGAGCCCGTACGCCTCGAGGACGCTCGAGGTGAGCATCCCCCGGTGCGAGACGAGGTAGCGGAGGACCTCGCGAGGGGACTGGGCGGCGCGCAGCGTCACGGGACGTCGCGCCGAGATCGCGATCCCGGCGGTGAGGTGGTCCTGGAGGTTCGCGCCGACCTCGGGCGAGTCGACGACCGGCCGGACGCCGGCCGCGGCGATCGGTCCGGCCGGCCCGATTCCCGAGCACATGAGCAGCTGCGGCGAGTTCACCGCGCCCGCGGCGACGAGGACCTCCTCCCGGGCGCCGACCTCGAGCACGGTGCGCCCGCGGCGGTACGCGACGCCGGTCGCGCGGCCCCCGGCCACGACCACGGCGAGGCAGTGGGACCCGGTCCGCACGACGAGGTTGCGCCGGTGCCGGGCGGGGCGCAGGTACGCGTCGGCCGCGCTCGCCCTGCGGCCGCCGGACTGGGTGACGAGCGTCTCGCCGAAGCCGTCGGTGGAGCCGACGTGCGGCTGCGCCGCAGGCGCCATGCCGCATCGGAGCGCCGCGTCGAGGAATGCGAGCGTGAGCGGGTTCGGGTCGCGCAGCCTCCGGACCGGGACCGGACCGGCGCGACCGACGCCGGGGTCGGCGGTGGTCGCACCTTCGACCTCCTCGATGCGCGCGAAGTACCCCGCGACCGTCGCGTACGCCCAGCGCGGGCCCGCAGTCTCGCCCCACTCGTCGAAGTCGGCCGGGACGCCGCGCACCCACATCATCGCGTTCGTCGACGACGAGCCCCCGAGCACCTTCCCGCGCGGCCAGTAGACGCTCCGGCCCGCGAGCGCGGGCTGTGCGACCGTCTGGTAGTCCCAGTCGAGGCGGCTCTTGAACAAGCGCGGGAACGCGGCCGGCACGTGGACGAGCGGGCTCGTGTCGCGCGGGCCGGCTTCGAGGAGGAGCACGGTGACGCCGGGGTCCTCGCTCAGGCGCGCCGCGAGCGCGCACCCGGCCGACCCCGCGCCGACGACGACGTAGTCGTAACGTTCGGTGGCAGGCCGCCGGTCCGCGCCGGCGTGGTCCGCGGCGGTCGGGCGGTGGTCGGCTCCGGGCACGCTCCGAGACTTGCACGTCGGTGGCACACGACGCGAGTCGGCTGCCGGTGCGCACGGCGGCCCGCGGCAGCCGGCGGTCCGAGACCCGGGGGCACCCGGGGCTCCCGTGGTCGGTGGAGCGGGTCACGAGCACGCCGACGTCGACGCCTGCCGCGCCGGCGCATCCGTCGCGTGAACGCGGTGTGAACCGACGGGCCGCCGGCCTACCTCTGCCCGGCCGCGCGGCCGAGCCCGACGATCCAGTCGAAGAGCTCCGGGTCGTCCACCTGCTCGGGGTGCCACTGGACCGCGATGAGCGGCAGGCCCCGATCGCTCTCGAGCGCCTCGATCGTTCCGTCGGCGCTCCACGCGACCGCGACGAGCCCGGCGCCGACCTGCGACACGGCCTGGTGGTGATGGCACGCCGCGAGGCACGTCCGCGGTCCGAGCGCGGCGTGCAGCGCGCTTCCCGGCGCGACGTCCACGGTGTTTCGCCCGAACGCGCCCGACGCGAGGAGGTGGAGGTCGCTGCCGACGACGTCCGGCAGGTGCTGGTGGAGCGTGCCGCCGTGGACGACGTTCGTCAGCTGCATGCCTCGGCAGATCGCGAGCACCGGCGTGCCCGCGTCGAGCGCCGCGGCGAGGAGCGCGGCCTCGCCCTCGTCGCGGCCCGGCTCCGCGACCCGCGTCCGCTCGTGGGGCTCCTCGCCGTACCGGCCCGGGTCGACGTCGGGGCCGCCCGAGAGCACGAGCGCGTCGAGGCGCGCGACGACGCTTCGCGCGTCGGCCCCGGCGGGCACGAGCACCGGGGCGCCGCCCGCGCGCATCACGTTGCGCACGTAGCGTCCCGGCACGAGCGAGGCGCGCTCGCTCGAGCCGCCGAACGTCGCGTGGACGTCGTAGGCCGTGATGCCGACGACGGGATGCGTGCTCACAGGGGCGTGACGTACGCCGCGTGCACGCCGCCGTCGACGAGGAAGCTCGTCGCGGTGATGAACGAGGTGTCGTCGGAGGCGAGGAACGCCGCGGCACGCGCGATCTCGTCGGCCTCGGCGAACCGACCCATCGGCACGTGCACGAGCCGGCGAGCCGCGCGCTCCGGGTCGTTCGCGAACAGCTCGCGCAGCAGCGGCGTGTTCACCGGGCCCGGGCAGAGCGCGTTCACGCGCACGTTCTGCCGGGCGAACTGCACGCCGAGCTCGCGCGACATCGCGAGGACGCCGCCCTTCGACGCCGTGTAGGAGATCTGCGAGGTCGCCGCGCCGAGCACCGCGACGAACGACGCGGTGTTCACGACCGACCCGCCACCGCGCTCGAGCAGGTGCGGGATCCCGTGCTTGCAGCACAGGTACACGCTCGTGAGGTTCACCTCCTGGACGCGGCGCCACGCGTCGAGCTCGGTCTCGAGGATCGAGTCGTCGTCGGGCGGCGAGATGCCCGCGTTGTTGAACAGCACGTCGACGCCACCGTGCAGCGAGGCGGTGCGACGGTACAGCTCCGCGACGGCGTCCGGATCGGTCACGTCCGCGTGGAGGTACGTCGCACCGATCTCGTCGGCGAGCGCGCCGCCGGCGTCGTCCGTGACGTCTGCGACGACGACGGTCGCGCCCTCGGCGACGAAGCGGCGCGCGCTCGCCGCCCCGATCCCGCTCGCCGCACCCGTGATGACCGCGACCTTCCCTGCGAGCCGCCCGTCGAGCATCGAATCACTCCTCCGTCGAGATGAACACGTTCTTCAGCTCGCTGAACGACTCGAGCGCGTCGGGCCCGAGCTCGCGGCCGAGGCCCGAGTGCTTGAAGCCGCCGAACGGTGTCGAGTAGCGGACCGACGAGTTCGAGTTGACCGAGAGCGCCCCCGTCTCGAGCGCGCGCGCCACGCGCATCGCGCGCCCGACGTCGCGGGTCCAGAGCGAGCCGGAGAGGCCGTAGGTCGTGTCGTTCGCGATCCGGATCGCGTCGCGCTCGTCCTCGAACGGGACGACTGCGGTGACCGGACCGAAGATCTCCTCGGTGAGCACCCTCGACCCCGGGACCACGGGACTGAGCACGGTCGGCGGGTACCAGAACCCCGGACCCGAGGGCGCGTGACCGCGAAAGGCGACCGCCGATCCGTCGACGTACCGAGCGACGGCCTCGCGCCTCGCTGCGGAGATCAGCGGTCCCATCTCGGTGGCCTCGTCGCCGGGATCGCCGACGGCGACCGCGGCGACCGCGACCTCGAGCAGCTCCATGAACCGCTCGAAAACAGGACGCTCGACGAGGATGCGCGAGCGCGCGCAGCAGTCCTGGCCTGCGTTGTCGAACACCGCGTACGGCGCCGCGGCCGCAGCGCGCTCGATGTCCGCGTCCGCGAACACGACGTTCGCGCTCTTGCCGCCGAGCTCGAGCGTCACGCGCTTCACCTGGTCCGCGCAGCCGGCCATGATCGCCTTGCCGACCGCGCTCGACCCCGTGAAGCAGACCTTGCGCACGGCCGGGTGGGTGACGAAGCGCCAGCCGACGACCGGACCCGTGCCGACGACGACCTGGAGCACGCCGTCCGGGATGCCGGCGTCGAGCGCGAGCTCGGCGAGCCGCATCGCGGTGAGCGGCGTGAGCTCGGACGGCTTCAGCACGACCGCGTTGCCGGCCGCGAGCGCCGGGGCGAACCCCCACGCCGCGATCGGCATCGGGAAGTTCCACGGCGCGATGACGCCGACGACACCGAGCGGCTCGAGGAACGTGACGTCGACGCCTCCCGCGACCGGGATCTGGCGGCCCGAGTGGCGCTCGGGCGCACCCGAGTAGTACTCGAGGACGTCGCGGACGTTCCCGGCCTCGAACCGCGCGTTCGAGATCGTGTGGCCGGCGTTCGCGACCTCGAGGCGGGCGAGCTCCTCGAGGGCGCCGTCGACGCGCTCGGCGAATCGGCGGAGCAGCCGCGCGCGGTCGCCGGGAGCGACGTCCCGCCAGCGCGTCGTCGCCGCGGCGGCCCGCTCGATCGCGCGGTCCGCGTCCTCGAGGCCCGCGAGCCGCACCGTCGCGATCACCTGCTCGGTCGACGGGTCGACGAGCTCGAGCTCCTCGGCGCCGGCGGTCATCGTCGGGCAACCGCTGCGGTCACATCCGCTCGAAGCACCGCACCCGCTCCCAGTCCGTGACCGCGGCGCGAAAGCTGGAGAGCTCGGTCCGTGCCATGTGCGTGTAGTGGTCGACGACGCCGTCGCCGAAGGCCGAGCGCGCGACGGCGCTGCGTGCGAAGAGCTCGGTCGCCTCGTCGAGCGTCGCGGGAAGTCGCGGCGCGTCGGAGTCGTACGCGTTGCCGGCGAATGCAGGTTCCAGCTCGAGCCCGCGCTCGACCCCGTGGAGCCCGCCCGCGAGAAGCGCGGCGAGCGCGAGGTACGGGTTCACGTCGCCGCCGGGCACACGCGTCTCGATCCGCAGCGACGGCCCGCGGCCGACGATCCGGAACGCGCAGGACCGGTTGTCGTGCCCCCACGCGATCGCGGTCGGGGCGAAGGAACCCGGCACGAAGCGCTTGTAGCTGTTCACGTTAGGAGCGAGCAGGAGCGTGAGCTCGCGCACGGTCGCGAGCATCCCCGCGAGGAAGCTCGCGAACACCGGCGAGGTCCCCGCGCCGCCGGGCCCGCCATCGCCCGCGAAGACCGGGACGTCGTCGGCGTCGCGGAGCGAGAGGTGGACGTGGCACGAGCTCCCCGCGCGCTCGTCGTACTTCGCCATGAAGGTGAGGCTGAACCCCTCCTGCGCGGCGATCTCCTTCGCCCCGGTCTTGAAGAGCGCGTGCTCGTCGGCCTTCGAGAGCGCGTCGTCGAAGCGGAACGCGATCTCGTGCTGTCCGAGGTTGCACTCGCCCTTCACGGACTCGACGCGCATGGCCGCGCGCCCCATCTCGTCGCGGATGCGGCGGAGCAGCGGCTCGATCCGCCCGGTGCCGAGGATCGAGTAGTCGACGTTGTACAGGTTCGCGGGCGTGAGGCCCCGGTAGCCCGCGGTCCACGCGTCCTCGTAGGAGTCGCGGAAGACGAGGAACTCGAGCTCCGTCGCGGCGAGCGCGTGCCAGCCGTGGTCGGCGAGCCGAGCGAGCTGCGCGCGAAGCACCTGGCGCGGCGAGGGCGCGACGGGCGACCCGTCGTGCCAGATCGCGTCCGCGGCGCACGTCGCGGTGCCCGGGTGCCAAGGGACGAGGCGGAGCGTGTCGAGGTCGGGCTGCATGACGAAGTCGCCGTAGCCCTGCTCCCACGACGAGACCGCGTACCCGCCGACCGTCGCCATCTCGACGTCGACCGCGAGCAGGTACGCGCAGCCCTCGGTCGAGTGCTCGGCGACCTCGTCGAGGAAGTGGGCCGCGGTGACCCGCTTGCCCTGGAGGCGCCCCTGCATGTCGGTGATCGCCACGACGACCGTGTCGATCTCGCCGGAACCGGCGAGCGCGCGCAGCGCCTCGAGATCGAGGCGGCCCGGCGCGGTCATCGACGCGGTCCGGTCGTCGAGCGCACGTCGCCGAAGCTAGCGCCCCGCCGCCGTCCGGGCCGTCGGGGCGGGCCCGCCGCCGTCGATCGCCGCGCTCGGGGGGCACTAGCCTGCGCCCCGTGTCCGTGCACTTCGTGATCGTCGGCGGCGGGCCCGCCGGCGTCGAGGCTGCCGCGACGGCCTCACGGCTCGGTGCGGACGTCACGCTCGTGGAGCGCGACGTCGTCGGCGGCGCGGCCAACCTCTGGGACTGCATCCCGTCGAAGGCGATGATCGCGACCGGCGGGGCGATCACCTCGAGCCGGCGCGCGACCGCCCTCGGGCTCACGGTCGCGGACGCGACGTCCGACCTCGACGCGCTGCGCGAGCGCGTCCGGTCGATCTCGGAGCTCCTCGCGACGTCGACGACGCGCCAGCTCGAGAGCCAGGGCGTGCGGATCGTGCGCGGGAGCGGGAAGCTCGTCGGCCCGCATCGCATCCAGATCTCGCCCTACCAGAGCGACGGCGCGCCCCAGGACCCGTTCGTGGCGGACGCCGACGCGATCCTCGTCGCGACCGGCTCGACGCCGCGCGTCCCGGACTGGGCCCAGATCGACGGCGATCGCGTCCTCGTCACGCGCCAGGCGTACCCGCCGTCGTCGATCCCCGAGCACCTCGTCGTCGTGGGCTCCGGCGTGACGGGTGTCGAGTTCGTCCATATGTTCCGCTCGCTCGGCTCCCGCGTGACGCTCATCGTCTCGCGCCAGCAGGTCCTGCCGCAGAAGGACCCCGAGGTCGCGGCGGCGCTCGAGTCCGACTTCCTCGAGAGCGGGGTCGCGCTCGTGAAGGGCGCTCGCGCGGTCGGCATCACACGCGACGGCGATGGCGTCGTGGTCGCCTGCGAGGACGGACGGATGATCGCCGGGTCGCACGCGCTTCTCGCGATCGGCTCGGTCCCGTCCTCGGCGGGGCTCGGACTCGACGCGGCCGGGGTCGAGGTGAACGCCGGCGGCTACGTCCCGATCAACCACCACTGCCAGTCCAACCTCGACCACATCTACGCGGCGGGCGACCTCTCCGGCCGGCTGCCGCTCGCGTCGGTCGCGGCGATCCAGGGCCGCAAGGTCGCCGAGCACGTCATGGGGCTGCACACGCGCGAGCACCGCCACCTCGACTACGACAAGGCGGCCTCGGCGATCTTCACCGAGCCCGAGATCGCGGACGTCGGGCTCGCGGAAGCCGATGCCTTCGCGCTCGGGCGCAAGATCCGCGTCACGAAGGTGCCGTTCGCGCTGAACGCGAAGGCGATGATCGACGGCGATCCGCGCGGCTTCGTGAAGCTCGTGTCGGACCCGTCGACGGGCGTCGTGCTCGGCGGGTCGATCGTCGGGGCCCACGCGGCCGAGCTCATCAGCGTCATCGCGGTCGCCGTGACCGCGCACCTCCGGGTCGACGACCTCGCGGAGGCGATCTTCGTCCACCCGGCGCTCGCGGAAGTGCTCTCCGCAGCGGCCGAGTAGGCGGCCCTCAGGCGCGCGCGGCGCGCCCGCCCGAGCGTCTCGCCGGGACCGCGGGCGGCGGTGAGGCGGCAGCGGGTCCGCCCGCGCGCATCGATAGCCCGTCGGCGAGGATCCGCCGGGCGACGTCGATGTCGTCGGCGCGGGGTCCGTCCCCGCCGCCCGGCACCTCGAGGATCGCGGGGACGCGCCCGATCGAGGGGTGGCCGAGCAGGCAGGCGAGGGCCGTCTCGCCGATCTCGCCTTCTCCGAGGTTCTCGTGGCGGTCGCGGTTCGCGCCGAGCGGCACCTTCGAGTCGTTCAGGTGGATGCACCCGAGACGCTCGAGACCGACCGTGCGCTCGAGCGTCGCGACGGTCTCGTCCGCACCCGCGAGCGAGGAGTAGTCCACGCCGGAGGCCCACAGGTGCTGGGTGTCGAGGCAGACGCCGAGCCGCGGATCGCCCCCGGCCGCGTCGATTATCGCCGCGAGCTCCTCGAAGCTCCGGCCCACGGTCCCGCCGGCGCCCGCCGCGTTCTCGAGCAGCAACCTGCACGGGGTCGAGCCGAGCAGCTCCGCAGCGTCGTCCAGCGCGCGCACGACGGCGTCGCGGACCTGGCCGAGGACCGCGTCGAGCCCCGCGCCGCGGTGGCTCCCGACGTGGAGCACGACCCCGGACGCACCGATCGCCGACGCCGCGACGAGGTTCTCGACCAGGCAGCGGCACGACTTCGCGTACAGCTCTTCGTCCGCGGCCGCGAGGTTCACGAGGTACGTCGCGTGGCAGTACGTCGCGTGCACGCGCTCGTGTGCAGCCTGCGCCTCCCGGTAGGCGGCGAGCACCTCGGGCGGGTGCGCCGGGCTCCGCCACATGCGCGGGCTCTGCGTGAAGATCTGGATGACGTCCGCGCCGATCGCGGCACCGCGGTCGAGCGCGGGCACGAGCCCGCCGGCCGAGCTGACGTGCGCGCCGATGTCCATGCGCCGACGCTAGCTCGCCGCGTCGCGGCCTCCCCGGAGCGCGTAACCTTCGGCGATGGCCAGGAAGTTCTTCGTCCGGACGTTCGGCTGCCAGATGAACGAGCACGACTCCCGGCGGATCGCGTCGGATCTCGTCGCGGACGGCCTCGAGCCGACCGACGACCTCGACGAGGCGGACGTCGTCGTGCTGAACACGTGCTGCATCCGCGAGAACGCCGACAACAAGCTCTACGGCCACCTCGGGCACCTGAAGTCGCTCCGCGAGCGCCGCCCGGGACTGCAGATCGCGGTCGGGGGCTGCCTTGCGCAGAAGGACGGGCCGGCGCTGCTCGAGCGCGCGCCCTTCGTCGACGTCGTGTTCGGCACGCACAACGTCGGGCGTGCCGCGCCGCTTCTGCGTGAGGCCGCGGACGCCGGCAGGTCGCTGCTCGAGGTGCCGGGCTCGCCTGCGAGCGACGCGGACGCGTTCGCGTCCGCGCTCCCCGTGCGCGACGACCTCCCGCACGCGGCGTGGGTGACGATCCAGGTCGGCTGCGACAACTCGTGCGCGTTCTGCATCGTGCCGTCGGTGCGCGGCCCCGAGCAGAGCCGGCCGTTCGACGAGCTCGTGGCCGAGGTCGAGGGCCTCGCACGCGCGGGGACCGTCGAGGTCACGCTCCTCGGCCAGAACGTGAACTCCTACGGTCGCGACATCACCCGGCGCCGCCCGCTCTTCGCGGACCTGCTCCGGGCCGTCGGCGCGGTCGACGGGATCCGCCGGGTCCGCTTCACGAGCCCGCACCCGAAGGACCTGCGGCCCGAGACGATCGCCGCGATGGCCGAGACGCCCGCGGTCTGCGAGCAGCTCCACCTTCCGCTGCAGTCGGGGAGCGACAAGGTGCTCGCCGCGATGCGGCGCGGCTACAGCGCCGCGCGCTACCTCGATCGCGTGGCGGCGGCGCGGGCCGCCGTCCCGGACCTCGCGCTCACGACCGACGTGATCGTCGGTTTCCCCGGCGAGACCGACGACGACTTCGAGCGCACGCTCGAGGTCGTCGCCGAAGCCGGCTACGACAGCGCGTACACGTTCGTCTTCTCGCCCCGGCCCGGGACGCGCGCCGCGTCGATGACCGGGCAGCTCGTCCCCGGCGAGGTCGTCGCGGAGCGGTTCGCCCGCCTCACCGCCGTCGTCGAGCGCTCCGCGCTCCAGCGTCACCGCGCGCGGGTCGGCGGGGTCGAGGAGGTGCTCGTCGAGGGGCCGTCGCGCAAGGACCCGTCGATGCTCACCGGGCGGACGCGTCAGGGCAAGCTCGTGCACTTCGCCCCCGGTCCTCCCGAGGCGGGCACCGCCCCCGGGGCGTTCGCCCGCGTCTCGGTGACCTACGGCGGGCCGCACCACCTGATCGGCGAGCTCGTCTCGGCCGAGGCCCGGCGGGCTTCGACGCGGCGCCGGATCGCGATCCCGGTCGCCGCCGGCTGAGCCGTCCGGGCACCGGCGCGTCCCGCAGTCGCGCCCCGCGCGGGCGGTGCCGACCGGGGAGGGTGGGCGGTCCGGCGTAGAATCGCCCGCTGTGAGCGTGTTCGCGAAGGTCCTGCGCGCGGGCGAGGGCAAGAAGGTCAGAAACCTCGCCGGTATCGTCCCGCTGATCAACGCGCTCGAGCCCGAGGTCCAGGCCATGAGCGACGTCGAGCTCGCGCAGATGACCGTCGAGTTCAAGCAGCGGGTCGCGGACGGCGAGGAGCTCAACGACCTGCTCGTCGAGGCGTTCGCGGTCGTGCGCGAGGCTGCGCGGCGCACGATCGGCCAGCGCCACTACGACGTCCAGCTCATGGGCGGGATGGCGCTGCACTTCGGCTGGATCGCCGAGATGCGCACCGGCGAAGGCAAGACGCTCGTCTCGACGCTCGCGTGCTACCTGAACGCGCTCTCCGGCAAGGGCGTCCACGTCGTCACGGTGAACGACTACCTCGCCCGGCGCGACGCCGAGTGGATGGGACAGGTCTACCGGTTCCTCGGTCTCGAGGTCGGGCTGGTGGTGCCCGAGGTGGACTCGCCCGATGCCAAGCGCGCCGCGTACGCGGCGGACATCACCTACGGCACGAACACCGAGTTCGGCTTCGACTACCTGCGCGACAACATGGCGGTCGAGCGCGCGCAGATGGTCCAGCGCGGTCACAACTACGCGATCGTCGACGAGGTGGACTCGATCCTCATCGACGAGGCCCGGACGCCGCTCATCATCAGCGGCCCGTCGGACGAGTCGACGCGGCTCTACTACCAGTTCGCCTCCGTCGTCCGGACGCTGAAGCGTGACGAGGACTACGAGGTCGACGAGGAGAAGCGCACGGTCGTCCCGACCGAGGCGGGGATCGCGAAGGTCGAGCGCCAGCTCGGGGTCGAGAACCTCTACGACGCGGTCGCGGTGAACTACGTGCACCAGCTCGGCAAGGCGCTCGAGGCCAAGGAGCTCCACCACCGGGACAAGGAGTACATCGTCGCGGACGGCGAGGTGAAGATCGTCGACGAGTTCACCGGCCGCGTCCTCGAGGGCCGCCGCTGGTCCGACGGGCTCCACCAGGCGGTCGAGGCGAAGGAGCGGGTGCGGATCAAGGAGGAGAACCACACCTGGGCGACCGTGACCCTCCAGAACTACTTCCGCATGTACGACAAGCTCGCCGGGATGACCGGTACGGCCGAGACCGAGGCCGCGGAGTTCGCGTCGACCTACGACCTGCAGGTCGTGCCGATCCCGACGAACCGCCCGATGGTCAGGGTCGACGCGGCCGACCTCGTGTTCAAGACCGAGGAGGCGAAGTTCAAGGCGGTCGTCGAGGACATCGCCGAGCGGTACGAGACGGGCCAGCCCGTGCTCGTCGGCACCGCGTCAGTCGAGAAGTCCGAGCACCTCTCCCGCCTGCTCGACAAGCAGGGCATCCCCCACGCGGTGCTCAACGCGAAGCAGCACGCCCGCGAGGCGCACGTCGTCGCCCAGGCGGGGCGCCTCCACGGGGTGACCGTCGCGACCAACATGGCGGGACGCGGCGTCGACATCCTGCTCGGCGGCAATCCCGAGGGTCTCGCGGCCGACGCCGTGCGCGCCGAGGGGCTCGACCCGGCGAGCCCCGAAGGGGTGGAGCGCACCGCCGCCCTCGCCGCGAAGTACGCGCCCGAATGCGCGGCCGAGGCCGACACTGTCCGCGAGCTCGGTGGTCTCTACGTGCTCGGCAGCGAGCGGCACGAGAGCCGGCGCATCGACAACCAGCTGCGCGGCCGTGCCGGCCGCCAGGGCGACCCGGGCGAGAGCAGGTTCTTCCTCTCGCTCGAGGACGAGCTCATGCGGCTGTTCGCGAGCGGCGCGATGAGCTGGGTCATGGACCGCGCGCTCCCCGAGGACGTGCCGATCGAGGCCCGGATGGTGAGCCGCGCGATCGAGCGTGCGCAGAACACGGTCGAGGCGCGCAACGCCGAGATCCGAAAGGACGTCCTCAAGTACGACGAGGTGATGAACGAGCAGCGCAAGGTCATCTACGAGCGCCGGCTCCAGATCCTCGACGGCGAGGACCTCCGGGACTACACGGTCGATCTCGTCGGGTCGACGCTCGGCCGGGTCGTGACCGCGGCGTGCCCGAGCGACTTCGCGGAGGAGTGGGACCTCGAGCGGCTCGTCAACGAGCTCGCGCAGTACTACCCGACCGAGTTCAGCGTCGAGGACCTCGAGCAGGCGGACACGGTCGAGCAGCTCGTCGAGTCCGTCGTCGCGGACGCGGTCGAGGCCTACGAGCGCCGCGAGCAGACGATGCCCGGCGGGGAGGAGACGGCCCGGCACGTCGAGCGCCAGATCATGCTCCAGATCATCGACCAGCGCTGGCGCCAGCACCTCTCCGAGATGGACCACCTGCGCGAGGGGATCCACCTCCGCGGCATCGCGCAGACCGACCCGCTCGTCGCGTGGCAGCGCGAGGGGTACGAGCTGTTCGGCAAGCTCATGGACGCGATCGACGACGACTACATCCGCTACGTCATGCACGTCCAGGTCCTCGTCGAGGACGAGACCGCGCCCGACTACACCCAGGCGAGCTTCGAGGCCGCGGACGACCCGGCCGGCGGCCTGCACGCGGTCGCCACGGTCGACGAGCCCGACACGGCATCGCCCGCCGCGGCGGCGCCGGCCGCCCCCCGCCCGGCCGTCGGGCGCCCGGCCGGCCCGTCACCGTCGCCCGCCA
>DAHUXW010000111.1 GCA_027306925.1 Acidimicrobiaceae bacterium
CGCCAGGTGGCGCGCCGCGTTCACGCAGTCGTCGAGGTCGACGATGCCCCACCGCCCGTCCAGCCGCTCCCGGTAGGCGCGGCCGTGCCCGGTGCTCCCGCCGTAGTCGACGTCGGCGACGGCGAAGCCCCGGCTCGTCCAGAACTGGACCCCGTAGTCGAGCGCCGCGCTCGCCTGCGAGGTCGGTCCGCCGTGGACCGCGACGACGAGCGGCGGCAGCTCGCCGTCCGGTCCCTCGAAGTCCGCGTTCCTCGGCAGGTAGACGAGCGCGTGGGCACGTCGGCTGCCGTCGGTCGGGTACTCGAACGCGGTCGGGATCGACACGTACCCGGCGTCGTCGCGCGCGGGCCGGCTCTCGCGAAGCACCGTGGCCACTCCGGAGGGTACGGCGACCTCGACCACGGCCGCCGCCGCGCTCGGCGAGGCCGCGATCGCGACGACACCAGCGCCTGACGGCCGGATCCCGCCGAAGACCGTGTACCCGGCCTGCATCGCGACGAACTCGTCCGCGCCGTCGAGGAGGCGGCCGAAGTGTCCCGTGCCGTCGCTCGACCACGTGGCCACGATCGTCGAGTCCGCGAGCACCGCGTAGCTCGACAGGCCGAAGACCCAGTCCGGACCGGCGAGCTCGGCCTCCATCGGGGCGAGCGCCCGCACCTCGTTGCCGGCCGCGCCCACGTCGGCACGGTAGAGGTTCCACCACCCGGTGCGGTCCGACACGAAGTGGAGCGCGCCGTCGGGCCCGTAGCGGGGCTGGGTGACGGACTCCCCCGGCCCGCCCGCGACGAGGCGCGCCGGCCCCGCGACGCCTCCGTCCGCGAGCTCGACCTCGTAGAGCGTGGTCGCGTTCCACGGCATGTCGGGGTGGTCCCAGCTGCACCACGCGACGCGCGTGCCATCGGGAGAGAGCGCCGGCGTGCCGTAGAAGTCGTGCCCGGACGCGAGGGGCGCGACCGCGCCGCTCCCGTCGGTCGCGACGGTGACGAGGTCGTTCACGACGCCCTCGGCCAGGTGGCGCTCGCGCACGCACACGAGGAAGCGACCGTCGGGCGTGGCGAGGGGCGCGGCGAAGCGGACCGAGCGCGGCTCCGCCGGCTCCGCGGTGAGCGCGATCGGCTCTCCGCCCGGGTCGACCCGATAGAGGCGCTGGTCCGCGAAGTTCGCGAAGTAGACCGTGCCGCCACGGACCGCGACGCTGAGCCCGCCGTACTCGTGGACGAGCGTGCGCGCGGCGAACCCCTCGGGCAGCACGTCGAGGGTCGTCCCGTCCGCCGCGCGGCGCACGACGACCTGTCGCCCGCCCTCCGAGGGCCGCCCCTCGACCCAGTAGACGTCCGAGCCGTCGACGAGCGGGTCCGCGAGCCGGACGACGGCCTCGACGAGGGCCTCGCTCGTGATCGGCGAGGTCCAGGATCCGTAGGGTGCGCGCCGTCTCATGCGCGCACGCTACCGCCGGCGGCGCCTGCCGGGCCGACGCGGCGGCGCGGCGACGCGGCGGCGCGGCGACGCGGCGGCGCGGCGGCGCGGCGGCGCGGTCAGCTCGTCGAGGTGATCTCGACGACGGGGATCACGCGCCCCGTCTTCTCCTGGTACTCGGCGAAGCCCGGGTAGCGGCGGGCCTGCTCCGCGTAGACCCGGTCCCGCTCCTCACCAGTGACGACGGCGGCGTGCGCGCCGTACGCGGGGCCGCCCGCCTCGACGGTCACCGCGGGGTTCGCGACGAGGTTGTGGTACCAGTCGGGATGCGTGTCCGCCCCCGCCTTCGACGCGAACACGTACCGGTGCCCGTCGAGGTCGAGGTACATCATCGGGTTCACGCGCTCCTGGCCGCTGCGCGCGCCGACCGTGTGCATGAGCAGGACCGGCGCGCCGTCGAACTGGCCCGAAAGCCGGCCGTCGTTCGCGCGGAACTCCTCGATGACCTGTCGGTTCCAGTCGTTCACGTCGCTCACCGCGTGCACCCCTTTGGCTCGGCCCGCTCCCGAGCGTACCGGCGGTGCGCACCGGGCACCACGGGTCCCGCCCGCGGCCACGAGCGCCGTACGTGCGCGGCCTCAGGCGCGCGGGGACGCGGACCGCGTCCTGCGGGCGTCCGCGCCCGGCGCACGATCGCCGGATCCCGATCTTCGGCCCTACGCACGACCCTGGATGTCGAGCGCGAGCCGGTCGACTGATGGGAGAGCGCGACGTGCGCCCTCGTCTCGGCCCGCCGTCGCCAGGAGGCGCTCGTCGCCGCGCTCGTCCGGACCACGGAGTTCCGGGACCCCTACACCGCGGGCCACCAGCTGAAGGTCGCCGACCTCGCCGAGCGCATCGGCCAGGCGCTCGGACTGCCGGGGCACACGGCCGCCGAGGTGTCGCTCGGCGCGAGCCTGCACGAAATCGGAAGGATCGCGACACCCGCCGAGATCCTGACCCGCCCGGGTGCGCTGTCCGCTCCCGAGATGGACATCGTGCGCAGCCACTGCCGAGTCGGCTTCTCGATCCTCGAGGCGTCCGGCCTGCCCGCCGGCGTCAACTCGGCCCGCGAAGCGGTCGTTTGACCGAGGAGGCACGGACACCTTCGATCGAGGTACGCAGATGTCGCACGACGGCGGTCACGAGGCGCGCGCGCCGCTCGAGCGGCTCTGCATGGAGAACCTCCTCGAGAGCCACGAGGAGCGGCTCTACTTCAAGGACCTGAACAGCCGCTTCCTGCTCGTGAGCGCGGGCTGGCTCGCGACCGAGGCCCCCGGTCGCTCGCTGGACGAGGTCCTCGGCAAGACCGACTTCGAGATCTTCTCCGAGCCGCACGCGCGCGCCGCGTTCGAGGACGAGCAGCGCATCATCGCGACGGGGCGGCCGGTCGTCGCCAAGATCGAGTGCGAGACCTACAACGACCGTCCCGACGTGTGGGTCTCCACGACGAAGCTGCCCCTTCGAGACGCGGACGGCCTGATCGTCGGCACCTACGGCATCTCCCGGGACGTCACGGCGCAGGTCGCCGCCGAGCGGGCGCTCGCCCACCAGGCCTTTCACGACCCGGTGACCGGGCTCCCGAACCGCTTCGCCCTGAAGGACCGGCTGGACCAGGAGCTCCTCGCGCTCGAGCGCCGGCGGGGGGGAGTCGCGCTCGCGTTCGTCGACCTCGACGACTTCAAGTCGGTGAACGACATGCTCGGCCACGACGCGGGCGACGAGGTGCTCGTCGAGGCCGGCCGGCGGCTCACGCTCGCCTCCCGGCACGGCGACACGGTCGCACGCTACGGAGGCGACGAGTTCGTGCTGCTCTGCCCACTCGCTCGGCACGACGACGACATCCGCCTCATCGCCGACCGGCTCGTCCGCGCGCTGCGCACTCGGATCGAGCTCGGCGACGGGGGCACGACGGTCACCTGCAGCGTCGGGATCGCGCGCTACCTCGGCGCGGCGGACGACGCGGAGAAACTGCTGCAGCGAGCGGACCGGGCGATGTACCGCGCCAAGGCCGACGGGGGCGACCGCTTCCACGTGTTCGACCCGGAGGCACCGGCTGCGGCGAGCCCGCGGACGTTCGACGCACAGCTTCGCCGGGCGATCGCCGAGGGCGAGCTGTTCGTCGACTACCAGCCCCTGTTCTCCTTCGAGGAGCGGAGCCTGAGCGGCGTCGAGGCGCTCGTGCGCTGGCGCCACCCGACGCGCGGCGTCCTCGCACCCGCACAGTTCCTCGCCGAGGCCGAGCGGAGCGGCCTCGTGACAGGCATCGGCGCCTTCGTGCTCGACGAGGCGGCGCGGCAGCTCGCCGAGTGGGACGCGCACGGCGACGTGCCCGCCGGGTTCACGGTCGCGGTGAACGTGTCGGCCCGCGAGCTCGGGACCGCGTCGTACGCGTCGCGCGTCGCCGAGACGCTCGCCCGCCGTCACGTCGACCCGTCGCGGCTGTGCCTCGAGGTCGCCGAGACGGCCCTCGTCGGCGCCGGCACCGCCGTCGAGACGACCGTCGGCGAGCTCCGGCGCATCGGTGTGGCGATCGCCCTCGACGACTTCGGGACCGGCTGCGCGACGCTCGCCCACCTCCGACGCCACACGGCGGACGTGCTGAAGATCGACGGGAGCGTCGTCGGACAGCTCGGCGACGGGCGCGGCGACGAGCGCGCCCGCACGATCATCGGCAGCGTCACCGCGATGGCTCACGCGCTCGGGATGTCGGTGGTCGGCGAGGGGGTCGAGACGGACGACCAGCGCGCCGCGCTCGAGGCGCTCGGCTGCGACGTGGGACAGGGTTACCTGCTCGCCCGGCCGATGGCGCCCGGCGACGTGCTCGCTCTGCGCGCCGTGATCGAGTCCGGCGAGGGGTGCCCGCGACCGCACGGTGCCACCCCGCAGGCGCGCCACCCCGGCCGCGGTCCGCGCGCGTGACGTCGTGCGGGCACGGCCGCGCTCGCTCGCGAGGTGCGCGGCCCGGCCCGCGGCGCGCGGCGACCGGCCGCGGGCTCGCACCTCGCCCGGGTCAGGTACGCGTGCCGAGCGCGCGTGCGACGAGCGAGTCGAACGCCCGGTCGGGAAGGACGCGGCGGGCGAGCAGCAGCGGTCGGGCGCCGAATCCGACCACGTAGCGGGTCCTCGGGCGCGCGGCGGTGACCGCTCTCGCGATCGCGTCCGCGACGACGTCGGGAGACGAGCCCCGCCCGCCGCCGGCTGCGCCCGCGAGCGCCGAGACGACCGCACGGGCCTGGGTCGCGTACGCACCGCCGCCCGAGGTCCGCTCGAGGTGCCCCGCGGCGATGGCACCCCATTCGGTGCGGATGGCACCCGGCTCCACGACGACCACGTCGATCCCGAACGGCCGCGTCTCGAGCCGCAGGCAGTCGCTCAGTCCCTCGAGGGCGAACTTCGCGGCGTGGTACCAGCCGCCGAGCGGGGTGTGGAGGCGGCCGCCCATCGACGTGACGTTGACGATCGTGCCGCTCCGCCGGGCGCGCATGTGCGGCAGGACGAGCTGTGCGAGGCGCGCGGCACCGAGCACGTTCACCTCGAGCTGGCGGCGGGCGTCCTCGGGCGGGACGTCCTCCACGGCGCCGTAGGCGCCGTAGCCCGCATTGTTCACGAGCACGTCGATCCGGCCCGTGGCTTCGACCACGCGCTCGACCCCGTCCCGCATGGACGCGTCGTCCGTCAGGTCCAGCTCGAGCGGGCGGACGCCGGCAGCCTCGAGCGCCTCGAGGCGGTCGAGTCGGCGAGCTGCGCCGTACACGGTGAAGCCGAGCTCGCACAGCTTCACGGCGGTGGCCGCGCCGATCCCGGACGAGGCGCCGGTGACGAGCGCGGTCTTCTCGCCGATCGCCCTCACGCTGCACTTCCGCGCTGCGAGGGGCCACGGGTCGCCATGGCGCCGCACTCTACGCGCGTGCGTCCCGGCACGCCGGACGGCGACGTCGCGCGACG
>DAHUXW010000117.1 GCA_027306925.1 Acidimicrobiaceae bacterium
CGCGGCGGCTCCCCGGCGCCGCCGCGGCCCGGCGGGTCGGGCGGGTCGGGCGGGTCGGGCGGGTCGGGCGGGTCGGGCGGCGGGCCGACCCCGAGGACGTGCGCGGGTGAGCGCGCGGGGTCGAGCACGACGAAGTTCCGGCTGCCCGACCACGTGTAGGTCGCGTCGTCGAGGTGGTCGTGGACCGAGAAGCTCGCGCCGTCGGCGATCCCGAGAGCGCGCAGGTCGAGCTCCACGAAGCCGGACTGCGGCCAGTCGCTGTCGAGGTTCACGACGCAGATCACGGTGTCGCCCGTCGTCGGATCGCGTTTCGACCAGCAGATCAGCTGCTCGTTGTCCACGTGGTGGAAGTGGAGCGACGCGTCGTGCGCGAACGCCCGGTGCGCGCGCCGTGCCGCGTTCACGCGCGCGACGACGTCGGCGACGCTCCGTGGGTCGTCGAGGTCCCAGTGCCGGACCTCGTACTTCTCGGAGCGCGCGTAGTCGCCGTCCGTGCCGGGCCTCGCGGGGCGGTCGAGCAGGAGCTCGAACGGCGGCCCGTAGATCCCGTAGTTCGCGGACAGCCCTGCCGCGAGAACGAGGCGGCCGACGAAGCTCGCGCGGCCGCCGTGCTGCAGGCTCGTCGCGCAGATGTCCGGCGTGTTCGGCCACGCGTTCGGCCGCAGGTACGCGCTCCCCGGCCCGTGCGCGAGGTCCTCGAAGTACTCGGTGAGCTCGCGCTTGGAGTTCCGCCACGTGAAGTACGTGTAGGACTGGTCGAAGCCGACCTTCGCGAGCCGGTGCATGACCTTCGGGCGCGTGAACGCCTCCGAGAGGAAGACCAGGTCCGGCTCTTCGGCCCGCGCCGCCGCGAGCAGCCACTCCCAGAACGCGAACGGCTTCGTGTGCGGGTTGTCGACGCGGAAGATGCGTACGCCGTGCGACGACCAGTGGCGCACGACGCCGAGCAACGCGGCGTAGAGCGCGTCGCGGTCGCGCGTGTCGAAGTCGATCGGGTAGATGTCCTCGTACCGCTTCGGCGGGTTCTCCGCGCACGCGATCGAGCCGTCCGAGCGGTGTGCGAACCAGTCCGGGTGCTCGCGCACCCACGGATGGTCCGGCGAGCACTGGAACGCGAGGTCGAGCGCGACCTCGACGGCGCGCTCGCGGGCCGCCGCGACGAGCTCGTCGAAGTCCTCGATCGTGCCGAGCTCGGGAGCGACGGCGTCGTGCCCGCCCGCCGCGGAGCCGATCGCCCACGGGCTCCCCGGGTCGCCCGGACCCGCGACCGTCGAGTTGTCCGGGCCCTTTCGCGACGTCGCCCCGATCGGGTGGATCGGCGGCAGGTAGAGCACGTCGAAGCCCATTGAAGCGACGTAGTCGACACGCTTCACCAGGTCGCGCAGCGTCCCGGGGCGCCCGGGCTCCGGGCTCGCCGAGCGCGGGAAGCACTCGTACCAGGCCGAGAACGCCGCGATCGGCCGGGACACGAGCACCGGCACGCGCGGCGATGCGACGGCCGAGGCCCCCGGCGGGGCCGCTCGGAGGAGCCCGTCGACCTCGTCGCACGCGGCGAGCACCCGGTCGAGGTCTCCGGTCCCCGACACCTCGGCCGCCTCGACCGAGAGCGCGCCGACGCGTCCCGCGTCGTGGCGCAGCGGGGAGAACGCGAGCCGGTGCGCGACCTCCGCGAGGAGGGCCGCGCCGCGCGCCGCGTCCTCCGGGTCGAAGGTCCCCGCGTCGACCCTCCGGCGGGCGTCGTGCCGCCAGCCGGCGAGCTCGTCGACCTCGCCGACGACCTCGACCTCGACCGTGCCCGGCTCGTCCACGACGACGTCCGCGGCGAAGCGGTCGTTGCCGACGGGGGCCATCGTGACCGTCGTCCACTGGCGCGCGCCGAGCGCGCGGTGGCGGACGTGCGCGCGCGCGAGCTCGTGGCCGTGGGAGAAGACGTCCGCGCTCACCGTGATGGGAGTGCCCGCGACCGCCTTCGCCGCAAACCTCCCGGCGTCGACGACGGGCGCCAGCGCTTCGACGACGACGTGGGACGGGTCCGGTCGCTTCGGAGGCTTCTTCACGACGCGCCGATCGTACCGGGCACGCGCTGGATCAGCCGGGCGATCCGCTCGGGGAGCGTGGCGAGGGCGAAGTGCCGGCGGGCGACCGCGGCGTTGCGCTCGAGGATCGAGGAGTCCGGCCGGGCGAGCCACGCGGCGATCGGTTCGGGCGAGCCGACGTCGAACCACGTGAAGCCGAAGCGCCGCAGCTCGCGCCCGACCGGGTACGGCCCGATCGCGAGCGGGCGCCGGTGGGTCGCGGACTCGACCGACGGGTTGCCGAACCCCTCCCAGGTCGAGGGGAGCACGACGAGGTCGCACGCCGCGTACGCGTCCGCGGTCACCTGGCCGGCGCGAGCCGGTCCCGGCCCGTGGACGACGGGCACGCGCGCCGCGCGGAGCGCACGGGCGAGCTCGCCGTCGTAGCCGTCCTCGGCGGGACCGAGCAACCAGTACGTCGCGCCGAGCCGCTCGGCGAGCGCGATGCCGGCGGGCACGGCCTTGCGGGCGATCGCCCGCGTGGGCTGGAGCACGAGCCGCTCGGTCGGGCCCACGCCGGCCCGCGCGCGCGTCTCGTCGCGACGCCCCGGCGCCGGGTCGGAGTCGAACGTGTTGTAGCAGGTGACGGCCGAGAAGCCGTGCGCCGCGAGCTCGGTCGTCGAGCGTCGGTTCACGCAGACGTGGAGCCACGCCGGGTCGTCGGGCGGCGGGCCGAGGAGCGCGAGTTGCCGCCGCTGGGACGCCAGGTCGTGGTGGTGGAGGAGCGCAGGACGCCCGGCGAGCGCCGTGGCGACCGCCTGCGCCGCGGCAGGGTTGAGCGGGAGCGAGCAGAGGTTCTCGACGACGACGAGGTCGGCGTCCGCGAGCGCGTCGCGGAGCTCCGCGCGATCCGGCGGATCGCCCGCGGCCGCCGCGAGCCCGGGGAGGAGCACGTCGGCGGTGCCCTCGCCCGCGATCGTGCGCACGGCGCAGCCGAGGCTCTCGAGCGCCGCCGTCCACTTCGCGGCCTCGACCGCGACGCCGTCGGTGCCGCCGAGCCGGAACGAGCAGACGGCGACCGTGCGCGGCATCCGCATACGGCGCAACCTACCCGGTCGCCGACGGGCGCCATCCTTGCGGTGCCCGGTCCGGGGCCCTAGAACAATGCGGTGGAAAAGCGAGCGCTCATCACCGGCATCACCGGACAGGACGGCTCCTACCTCGCCGAGCTGCTGCTCGGCGAGGGCTACGAGGTGGCCGGGATGGTTCGGCGCACGAGCAGCCCGAACCTCGAGCGCGTCGATCACGTCCGCGACCGCATCCACTTCCTCCCCGGCGACCTGCTCGACGAAGGATCGATCGTGTCCGCGCTCCGGGAGTTCGCGCCGACCGAGTTCTACAACCTCGCGGCTCAGTCGTTCGTGACGACCTCCTGGAACCAGCCGATGTTCACGGGGGAGGCGACCGCGCTCGGCGTCACCCGTGCGCTCGAGGCCGTGCGGCAGGTCGACCCCGGAATCCGCTTCTACCAGGCGAGCTCGTCCGAGATGTTCGGCAAGGTCCGAGAGGTCCCGCAGACCGAGCTCACGCCCTTCTACCCGCGAAGCCCGTATGGCGTCGCGAAGGTCTACGGCCACTGGATCACGATCAACTACCGCGAGAGCTACGACATCTACGCGTGCTCCGGGATCCTGTTCAACCACGAGAGCCCGCGCCGCGGCCTCGAGTTCGTCACGCGAAAGGTCACGAACGGCGTCGCGCGGATCCGCGCGGGCCTCGAAAGCGAGCTGCGGCTCGGGAACCTCGAGGCGAAGCGTGACTGGGGCTTCGCGGGCGACTACGTCCGGGCGATGTGGCTCATGCTCCAGCAGGACACGGCGGACGACTTCGTCGTGTCGACTGGCGAGACCCACTCGGTGCAGGAGCTCTGCGAGGTCGCGTTCGCGCGCGCCGGCCTCGACTGGACCGCGCACGTGGTCGTCGACGAGCGGTTCTTCCGGCCGGCCGAGGTCGACCTGCTCGTCGGGAGCGCCGAGAAGGCCCGGCTCCGCCTCGGCTGGGAGCCGGAGGTCGGCTTCGCGGAGCTCGTCGAGATCATGGTCGACGCGGACATCGACCGCTTGTCGAGCTAGGCGCGCCGCGCGCGACCAGGCCGGCTAGGCGCGCCGCGCGCGACCAGGCCGACTTGGCGCGCCGCGCGCGACCAGGCCGACTTGGTGCGCCGCGCCGCGTACGCCCTACCATGGACGTCTCCCCATGACGCCCGTCATCCGCCTCCACGAGGCCGTATCGCTCTCCGATCGGTTCCCGCTCCTCGCCGGCGTGACCCTCGAGGTCGCGGAGGGGGAGGTCGTGCACCTGCGCGGGCCGAACGGCGCGGGGAAGTCCAGCCTGCTTCGCGCGTGCGCCGGGCTCGAGCAGGTCGTGTCCGGCGTCGCGACCGTCCTCGGGCACGACCTCACGGTCGACCGGCAGTCGGTCCGTCGCGAGGTCGGCCTCCTCGGGCACGCGACGTCGCTCTACGACGAGCTCACGGTCGAGCACAACGTGCGCTTCGCCGTGCGCGCCTCGCGCGCCCGGCCCGACGGGGTCGAGGCGTCGCTCGCCCGGCTGGGCCTCGACGGGCGGCTCCGCACGACGCCCGTGCGCAAGCTCTCCGCGGGCCAGCGCCGGCGTGTCGCGATCGCGGTGCTCGTCGCGCGCCGCCCCCGGCTGTGGCTGCTCGACGAGCCGCACGCGGGGCTGGACGGGGACGGGCGCGACCTGCTCGACGAGCTCGTGCGCGGCGCGAGCGACGCCGGCGCGACGGTCCTTCTCGCGTCGCACGAGCTCGAGCGCGCGAGCGCGGTCGCCGACCGCGTCCTCCCGATCTCGGGCGGCCGGGTCGTCCCGGGGCCGGTCGACGAAGGGACCGGCGACGGCGCGGCGGCCGGTGGGCCGGACGTCGACGAGCCCCGCACCGGCGGGCGCGGGGCGACGGCGCCCGCCCGCCCGGTCGCGCCGCTGCCGGCTCCGCCGACTGCCGCAGGAGCCGGTACGGGGGCCGGCTGCGATGTGGCGTGACGCGCTGCTCGTCGCGGGTAAGGACCTGCGGATCGAGGCGCGCTCGAAGGTCGCGCTCGGCCAGGTCGCGCCCTTCGCGGTCGTCGTGCTCGTGCTGTTCGGTCTCGCGCTCGGGCCCGCGGTCGGCGCGGGTTCCGTGCTCTTCGCGGCGACCGCAGGGCTGTTCTGGATCACCGTGCTCCTCGCGACCGTGCTCGCGGTCCAGCGGAGCTTCGCGCTCGAGGCGGTGGACGGCGCGAGCGACGGGCTGCGGATGTCCGGGCTCGACCCCGCGGGGATCTTCGTCGGCAAGGCCGCCGCGGTGACCTGCGAGCTGCTCGCGCTCGAGGTCCTGCTCGCCGGCGTCGCGTCTCTGCTGTTCGACCGGCACCTCGCGGGCTTCGCGGTGCTCGTCGCGAGCAGCGTCGCGGCCACGGTCGGGCTCGTCGCGATCGGCACGATCTACGGCGTCGTTTCGATCGGCTCGCACCAGCGCGAGACGCTGCTCCCGCTGCTGTTCTTCCCGATGGCGGCCCCGGTCGTCCTCGCGGCGACGAAGGCCTGGGACGGGGCGCTCGCCGGCGCGGGACGCCACGGCTCGGGCTGGCTCGACGTGCTCGCCGTGTTCGCGGTCGCCTACGTTGCCATCGGGACCGTGGCCTTCGGTCCGCTACTGGAGGACGCGTGAGCCTCACCTCGACACCGTTGGTCGCGGACCGGTCCGCCCCGGCGGCGGGCGCGACGGGGACGACCCCGGGCCCGCCCGCCCGCCCGCCACGGTCGGCCCCGTCGGCCCGTGCGCGAGTGGGGGTGCGGCTCGTCGGTGTCGCCGCGCTCGCGGCGATCGTCGCCGACGTCGTGCTCGGCCTATGGGTCACGCCTCCCGACGAGTTCATGGGGAACCTCGTGCGGCTCCTCTACATCCACCCCGCCCTCGCGTGGGTGATGTACGTCGCGTACGGGGTCTCGTTCCTGTCGAGCCTGCTCTACCTCTGGCCGCGGACGCGCGCGGCGCGCTGGGACCGCCTCGCCGGAGCTTCCAGCGAGGTCGGCGTCGTGTTCACGGGCCTCACGCTCGTGACCGGCTCGATCTGGGGGCGTCCGACCTGGGGCGCGTGGTGGACCTGGGACCCGCTGCTCACGACCACGGCGCTGCTGTTCGTCCTCTATCTCGGCTACCTGGCGGTGCGCCGCATCCCGGGCGACGCCGAGACGCGCGGCCGGCGCTCCGCGATCGCCGCGCTCGTCGCGTTCGTCGACGTGCCGATCGCGTACTTCTCGGTCCTGTGGTGGCGGAGCCTGCACCAGACCCCGACCGTCGACAACCCGGTCAACGGCAAGACGGCGATCCACGGGTCGATGGCGTGGACGCTGCTGCTCAGCTTCGTCGCGTTCTCGCTCGCATACCTCTGGCTCGTCGTGCACCGCTGCCGCCTCGCCGTCCTCGCGGAGCACGAGGAGCACGAGGGCCTGCTGCTCGCGATCGAGCAGCGCCACGCGGAGGCCGGGGACGTCCCGCGATGAGCGGCTACGTCGAGGCCGGGTACGTGATCGGGCTCGGCACGCTCGCGGGCTACGCGTCGCTCCTCGTCGCGCGCGAGCGTGCCGCGAGGCGCAGGCTCGCGCGCCTCGAGCCCGTGCTGCGCGAGCAGGACGCCGCGGGCGCCCCCGGCGCCGGCGCGACGTGAGCCCCCGGTGAGCGCGGCGTCGCCGCCC